>CAKUJT010000229.1 GCA_934661765.1 uncultured Senegalimassilia sp. | reverse complement strand
CGCCCAAAACGTGCCGCAAGATGTTGCGAAGTGGGATGAAGTGGGGTAGAATCCCAAACACCGAACGGAACAAACGGAAAGCAGCGGAAGGAAGGCATGGCAGAAGGCGTCGACAAGCCGATCGACATGAACGGCTCCTACCGACACAAGGTAGACGCCAAGGGCCGTATGTCCCTGCCCGCCGCGTTTCGCAAGGTCCTTTCGGAAGATCTGGTGGTAACCCTCAGCCCCGACGACGAGTGCTTGTACGCATTCGAGCCTCAGGCGTTCGAGGACTGGATCGTGTCGCTGTTCGATAGCAAGTTCGGCGGTTACGACCCCACGTCCAAGGCCCACGTCGGCTTGCGTCGCAAGCTGAAGAGCCGCGCCAACAACGTCAGCGTCGACAACGCCGGGCGCATCGGCATCCCCGCCGAGCTGCGTCAGAAGGCCGGCATCGACAAGGACGTCGTCGCACTGGGCAACACGGGCTACTTCGAGATCTGGGACGCAAAGCGCTTCGATGAGCAGGATGACGACATCGACTTGAGCGTGTTGTTCAGCTAATCGGAAGGCGTGAGCGAATTGGCAAACCAAGAGTTTCGGCATATACCGGTCCTGCTCCCCGAGTGCCTCGAGCACTTGAACCTCAAACCGCAGCAGACGTTCGTGGACGCAACGCTCGGCGGGGCAGGGCATTCCTTCGAAGTTGCCCAGCGCATCGGATGCGGGGGCACCCTCATCGGCATCGATCAGGACGACGTGGCGCTTGCCGCGGCCGCCCGCAAACTCGGCTCGCTGCCCGATGAGCTGCGCCCGCATCTGGAACTGGTGCGCAACAACTTCGGCAACATGGACGAAGCGCTTCTGAGCGTGGATGTTCCCGGTGTTGACGCGTTCTTGTTCGACATCGGCGTATCTTCCGTTCAGATCGACACGCCATCACGGGGCTTCTCCTTCAAGGAGGACGGCCCGCTTGATATGAGGATGGATCCGGGGAAAAACACCCTAACCGCAGCAGAGGTCGTGAACACCTACAACGCAGCAGACCTCACTCGGATCATCCGCTCCTACTCCGATGAGCGGTGGGCCAGCCGCATCGCGGACTTCATCGTCCGCGCCCGCGAGAAGGCCCCGCTTGAAACGAGCGCGCAGCTGGTCGACGTCATCAAGGCGGCCATCCCGGCAAGCGCGCGCCGCGCCGGCGGGCACCCCGCCAAGCGCACGTTCCAGGCCCTGCGCATCGAGGTCAACGGTGAGCTCGACGTTCTGAAAAGCGGCCTGGAAGCTGCCATCCGCTGGGCGAACCCCGGCGGGCGCATCTGCGTGATCAGCTACCACTCGCTTGAGGACCGCATCGTCAAGGATATGTTCCAAAGCTTCGCCAACCGTTGCACCTGCCCGCCCGATCTTCCGGTGTGCATGTGCGGCAAGGAGCCGATACTCAAGGTGCTTACCCGAAAGCCCATCGTCCCCACGGCCGATGAGATAGCGCGCAACCCCCGCGCCCGCAGCGCCAAGCTGCGCGTAGCGCAGAAGCTGTAGCGCATACAACGACAGCAACAACACGACAACCGAGCGAACCCGTTCGCGCAACGTGCCACCGTAAACGAAGCAGAAACACGAAAGGAGGTGGAGCATGAGCGCCCAGCCTGCGTATTCCCTGTATCCCGAACGCGCCGTCGAGCGCGCCCCGCGCACGCGCATCTCCGTCGTGCCCGGCCAGCGCACCCGCTCCGCCGCTCCCGCCTCCACCGTCACGCCCGGTCTTGTGCTGAAGGCGGCGATCATCGTCATGGCGGTTTTGGCCCTGGTGTGCATCGCAAGCCTCACCCTTTCGGCGGCCACCGTGACCACCTCCATGCAATCCCAGGCGCTTTCCAGCCAGATCGACGATGCCCGTGCGCAGGGCAGCTCGCTCGAGGTCACGCAAAGCCTGCTTTCCAACTCCACCCGCGTGCGCATGCAGGCCGAGAAGCTCGGCATGGCGGCGCCTGCGGAAGTGGGTACCATCAACATGCCCGAAGACGTGGTTTCCACCAACGACGATGGGTCGCTTTCCCTGTCCCGCAGCGTGGAGACCGCCACTACCGCCGGGGAGTAGCCCGTTATGCAGAATCGAAACCGCCCGCCGCGCAACGACGGCGGCGCCCGCGATGCCCAGCGTCGCGCGAACAACAGCAGATCCGGCCGTTCGTCAGGCCAACACGCAAGCCGCACCGACGCCCGCAGCGCATACCGCTCCGGGCGTCACGGCGCTTCGGGGCAGAGCCGTTCCCGCAACGCGCGCTCCGAGCGCGATGCGCGCACGTCCCGCTCGCGAAACGGCGAATCCCGCCGTCAGCCCGCCCAGCCCAAATCGGGCATCGCGGGCTTCCTCGCGTTCCTCAATGCCGAGCGCGCGCTTGCGCCCCTGTTCCTGTTCGGCCTTGTCGTGGCGCTGTTCTTCGGCAAGCTCGTATGGTTGCAGGTCATCAAGGCCCCCGAGTTCACCGAGCAGTCCCAGGCGCAGCGCACGTCCAAGATCGTGCTCGAGCCGCGCCGCGGCACCATATACGACCGCAACGGCGTGGTGCTCGCCACCAGCGTCGATGCGACCACCATCTACGTCAACCCCGCCGAGGTGAGCGACCCCAACCTGACCGCGGGCATCCTGGCGCAGGTGCTCGGCGGCGAGGCGAAGGACTACCTGGAGAAGGTCACCGCCAGCGACACGTACTATTCGATCATCAAACGCAAGGCCGACACGAGCGTCGGCGACGAGGTCAGGCAGCTGGCCTCCGAACGCGTCGAGGAGGCGCAGAACAAGGAGACGGCCGACGCCAAGGCGGCGGGTCGCAAAGCCGAAACCATCGCTTCGGGCATCCACTATGTCTCCGAAAGCCGCCGCGAGTATCCCAACGCCCAGGTGGGCGGCCAGGTGGTCGGTGCGTGCAGCATCGGCGTGGATTCGGAGACGAATCGCGAATACTATTACGGCATCTGCGGCCTTGAGGCGCAGTACAACGACGTGCTCTCCGGCACGCCGGGCTACATGGAGCAGGAATACGGCCAGACCGGCCAGCTCATCCCCAGCGGCACGCACGAGAAGGTGGACGCCATCGACGGGCAGGACATCGTCGTGTCCATCGACATCGAGCTGCAGCGCCAGGTCGAGGACTCCCTGACGTCGGGCTGCAAGGGCCTCAACGCCACGGGCGGCTCCGCCGTGCTCATGGATGGCTCCACCGGCGAGATCTATGCCGCCGCATCCCTTCCGCTGTTCAACCCCGCCGACCGAAGCGAGGTCAAGGAAGGCGCCATGCAGCTCAAGTGCGTCACCGACCTGTTCGAGCCCGGCTCCATCTTCAAGTCGGTCTCGGCCATGGCCATCTTGGAGACGGGCACGCTCACACCCGATTCCGAGCTGTTCTGCCCGGCCTCGATCACGGCGGACGGCTATACCATCTCCGACGCGCACGAGCGCGGCGACGCCACGTTCACGTTGCGCCAGATCCTCGACCAGTCCTCCAACGTCGGCATCTCGCTTGCCACGGAGAAGATGGGCTTCGAGGAGCTGTACAACCACATCGTGCGCTACAACCTGCACTCCGACACCGGCGTGGACTATCCCGGCGAGGGGGAGGAGGGCACCGATGTGCTCGGCATGCTTGCGCCCTACGACCAGTGGTCGGCCGTCCAGGCGTACAACGTCTCGTTCGGCCAGGGCGTGTCGGTCACCCCGCTGCAGATG
>CAKUJT010000228.1 GCA_934661765.1 uncultured Senegalimassilia sp. | reverse complement strand
CTCTTCAGTTCAATAGCTCCACCCATCCTGTCCACAAGCTGTTTCGTAATCGCAAGCCCCAGTCCGGTGCCTTCATAGCTGGATCTGCTTGTCTTGCTTTCCTGAGAGAACATATCAAAAGCATGGGCAATAAAATCTTCACTCATACCCACACCCTGATCTTTGCAATAGAAAGTGAAAAATGCTCTGCCATCATCCAAGGTTTCTTCCTTAACCCAGACCGCGATCATGCTGCCCGCCTGACTGAATTTTATGGCATTATCCATAATATTTGACAGAATCCTGCCAAGATATACCGGATTTCCAACCAGAGCTGTGTGACTGTATGTACTATTTTTCCAGTCAATCTCATACCGGATGCCTTTCTTTGCAGCCCGCTCATCATAAATCTGGTTCAGTTCCCGCAGTACCTCCGTCAGATCAAAAATCAGCTGCTGATCCTTCAGTTCTCCGCTCTGTAATTTATTCATGTCCAGTACATCGTTTACCAGAGATACCAGATATTTCAGGGCTTCCATTGCCTTTTCCCTGATCTTCTGCTGCATCTGTAGATCATCTGCGTACTGATTTCCCATATTTACCATACCGATAATACCATTCAGTGGTGTACGGATATCATGACTCATGGTTGCCAGAAACCTTGTTTTCATTTCGGCTTCCCTCTTTGCTGCTTCCGCTACAAAGTTAAGATCCTCTTCACGTCTCTTTGAATCACTGATACTGCGAACCGTACATAAGACATGGGTCACATTTTCAGACTCATCCCTTTTTTTTACAGTAAAAAGCATCCTGTGCCAGCTGCCATCGCACATCCTGTATTCTGTAGAAATACATTCTTCCGTCTTCAATCTGGCTGAAAGTGTAGAAACATCCAGAAATGGACGTATCAGCGGACGGTATTCCGGTGCAACCATTGTATCACAAAGCTGATACAGTTTTTCCGTTGCACATCCTCTGTTTCCTGTCAGTTTGTGTATTTCACTGTCATTTGATACCTCTTCAAAAAAATCTTTCTGCACATCAATTCTATAGATAGAACAGTAACTCTTAGCAATTGCCGAAATTATTTCATTACTCAGCCGTGTCTCGTCCATTGCCTACCTTAACTGATTCTGAATCGTAGTTTCTTTTTCCATGATATCATCAATATGCCGGAAACCCACCAGTGCGAAAAAATTTTTTTCATCCTGGTATATTTTGATTGCCTGCGCCTCAAAAAATTCATGCTGATTCGGATTCGGTTTGCTTCTGTAATGGTAGGTAATGCGCTCCTTCCGGGAAAGCTGTTCCTTCAAATGCTCTGTCGAAATCCAGTCCTTAAATTCCTTTCTCTCTTTTTCATGCAGATACTGAACCGCATATTGGTCAGCAGCATAATTGAAATTATTACACTGCTTCAGATTCATTTTTTTTACGTTGGTTCCGTCACTCAAATGGAGAATTTCAAAGGAACCGGTATTTAATTCCACATAATAGACAGCAGTAAAATCTGCACATATTTTGTCCAAAAGCCGTCTTTCCGCTATCTGTCTTCCAGCGTACTTTTTAGTTTTCTGTTCCCCATGCAGAATAGAAAAATTAAAAACTTTATAATATAACGTATATGAGTAAGTAAGAGGAAGGAGGAATCCCCCTCCCCACAAGGGTTTCAGAACACCGCAACCCCAGAATCGTTCTAAACGTCTGAAACACAAAAAATCAACGATATAAAAGTAAATGACAAAGGATAACGTTGATTTTTGATAAGATTGTAAAGCTGTATCAGCAGGTGTTATAATGGTAAAAAGCAATGAGGAAGGAGATCACCCTATGAACCAGACTGAATTAAGCTTTGAACTACCGCAACCAAAGAAGCAGGAAGTAATTGAAAAGGTACTCCCTCAGCTACGCCAGATTTTTGGAGAGCATATTGTCAGGATTGTATCTTTTGACCATGATGAACTGAGCTACATTAACCTGGCAGTTCTGTTAAAAGACTATAGTACGGAGTTGTACAAAAACGATATGCCTGCAGTTCACGCTGTCATTGAATCAATAAATAAAGACATTTGTATACTGTCGGTCATTCCTATTAACAATGATACGTTTGAAGAGCACGTTCTGTTCCCAGAAATCAACACCGGTACAATGATTTACAGTAAATAAAGAAACCAGAATAGACTGGTCTCTCTAATATTTAAGACTCATACCATTCTACATACTGATGTCCAAGATCTGTAAGTTCAAGATAAACAGTGAACCGTAGTTTGAATTCTGGTGCATGGTCATAGAGCATTGGATGCTTGTCATATTCAGCTCTGTCCATGAGATATTGCTCTTTTTTCAGAAGATAACCAGGATTGTTGCATTCAATTTTATTGAGCTCAAGAAATCGAGAATATGATGAATAGCTATTTTTAATTTTATAAACCTTTTCCCCAAAATGTTGATCAACATCTATAAATTTTAAGTCCCAGACTTCGCTACTACATTCTTCATCTGTTCCAAGCATCACAGGTTCTTTAGCTTTACAACATACCTCATACATTCCAGACAAATCAATACTACCAGATACGGGAAGATATCCAATATATTTTGCAATTTCTTTTTTGGATGAACTGCAAAATGAGAACGGTGTATTTGGATAGTTTATCCCATGATTGTAAACCATTTTGAATAAGCCTAAGTGATCGCGACTGTTTGTACAATTATTTGCATATTTCAGATAGTCACCAATTTTACTTTTTATGTCTTCTATCATTTTCATTGAATTGAAATATCCACCAAACTCCTTAAAGTCGAAATAATCATATTTCTTTTCATAAGTCTTTTTCACATAGTAGGAGTATCCGGACAGTTCCATTTCTTCAACAGATAATACTGCTTCTTGTGCAGCCTTTACGATATCAGGTCTGTCCTGGAACAAGAAATAAGGGAAAGGTGATTGTAACAGACAATAAGGGACAGCTTGAAGCCTCTATGACAGTGGATGATCAGACATTAACCCAGGTAACGGTGATAAATTCGTATAAGCCAGAGCCAACGCCAACCCCGGAACCAACAGTGACCCCGGAACCTCCGGTGATACCAGAGCCAACAGTGACACCAGAAACAACAATAACACCGAAAGCAAGTATAACCCCGAATCCCACAGAAATTCCCAAACCAAGTAATACACCTGCTCCTGAGACGAAACAGACTAAGAGTCCAAAGACAGGATATGGACCGAAAGAAACCGGTGAACTTCGAATATTGCTTGTTTTTGGAGCACTGATGCTGATTGTTGTATTGAGTGTTGAAAAGAAAAAAAGATAAGAGAAATCAAGTAACAGCTACTGTATACTTTCTTTACACAAAAAGATATATGGTAGCTGTTTTTATGTACAGGTGGATATTTTTTTATTCGTATTCCTCCATGTTAAAGGGAATTTTCTGTACAAAAAAGGGACTGTCAAACGACAGCCCCTGGAGCCTATACTACCATAAATTGAATGAGAAATCGGAATAGAGGGGAGTTGGCTGATCGCTATAATAGTAGCGATAGTCAGAACCTGGTGCTTTGTAATATTTTGGCTTTTTCGTTGTATGGTAAGTAACATCGATTGAAACAGCGTTTTTCAGTGAAACCTTCTGTCCGTTTTTGATCTTCTTAGTGAACTCCTTGTTGCCCTTTCTATAAGCAATTTCAATAAAATCTATTTTGTAATTTTTAGCAGCAGCAACCTTTATCAGTGTT
>CAKUJT010000227.1 GCA_934661765.1 uncultured Senegalimassilia sp. | reverse complement strand
CGCGGCGACACGAACGTCGGGATTACGATGACCGGATTCATGCACGTCCTTTGTTTCGGGTCCGTTTACGCCGAATGCGGGTTGCCGAGCCGCGGCCGTGGACCGGGCGCAGCAGCCGCACGCCGACGTGCGCGTTGCTTTCGGTTAACCCTTATATTGTAGCGTGTTTGGCAAGCGAGCGCGAAACGGCCCGGCAACCGGATGGAGACGCCATGGACGACAGGAGTGCGCAGGGTGCGGAATCGGCCTGCGAACTGGACGGAAGCGGCCTTGCCGCGGCGATGGCGCATCGCGTCCGCGGATGCCCGTCGCAACCGGCACGTCCGCCCCGCCGGCGTGCCCGCCGGCGCTAGCGGCGGCGCTTGCCGCGACCGGGACGCCCTCCCTGGCCGCCGCGCTTCTTGTCGCTGGCCTTCTCGCCGCGCATGCGGCGAGCCTCCTCGCGGCGGTCGCGCAACGTGGCCGTCTCCTGCTTGAGCGCCTGGTAGCTGGCGAAACGCTCGGGCGCTATCTCGCCGGATTCGACGGCGGCGCGCACGGCGCAGCCCGGTTCGTTCTCGTGCTTGCAGTCGCGGAAGCGGCACTGCTGCGCCGCCTGCTCGATGTCGGCGAACGCCGCGCCGATGCCCGCGTCGGCGTCCCACAGCCCCAGGCCGCGCACGCCGGGCATGTCCACCACGTACCCGCCGCCGGGGATGGCCACCATCTCGCGGCTGACCGTGGTGTGCCGGCCCTTGCCGTCGCCCTCGCGCACCGTGCCCGTTTCCTGCACCTCTTCGCCGACGAGCATGTTGACCAGGCTGGACTTCCCCACGCCCGACTTCCCCACCAGCACCGTGGTGGTGCCGGGGGCCATAAGGGCGCGCACGGCCTCCACGCTCTCGGCGTTGCCGTCCGACACCACCAGCGTGCGCACGTCGGGGCCCGCCAGCGCGCGGACGCGTTCGGCCACCTGCTCCACCTGCTCCTCGCTCTCGGCCAAATCGGCCTTCGTGAGCACCACCGTGACGGCGGCGCCGGTCTCGTAGGCAAGCACCAGCTCGCGCTCCAGGCGGCGCAGGTTCACCTCGGCCAACGGCTGGGCCAGGATGACGCGGTCGAAGTTCGCCGCCAGCACCTGGGGCACGGCGCGCTCGGTGGGGTCTTTGCGCACGAAGGCGCGCTCACGCGGGCAGATGGACTCGATGATGCCCTTGTCGTGGCCCTCGGGTGCGTTCACCTCGACGAAATCGCCGATGACGGCGCGCACCTTTTCACCCTTGACCAGGGCCGTTGCGTGTTCGCAGCGCACAAGACGCCCATCCTCGCATCGCACGAGCGGATATCCGCGGTCCAGTTTCACAACCTGCGCTCTCTGCAAGCTTTCCTCCTTGTAGCCTTATCGCTGGCGTTCGCGCAGCAGATAGAACACCACCATCATGGCCAGGCCGATCATGACGGTCACCATACCCGGGATGAACGCGTTGATGTCGAACTCGTCGGGAGTGGCCTTGCCCTTCTCCGTGACCGTCACCACCTGCGCATGCAGATCGGATGCGCCGTCGTGATCTGGACACGCCAAGTTGAACGTGCCGCGCACCTGCAGCGTGGTGCCCTTGCGGTCGTAGGCGCCGTACGTGTCAACCTTGTCGGCCGATTCGTTGGTAAGGTAGACCGACACCGTGGACGAATCGGAGGGCGATGCCAACTGCAGCCAGCAGTGGCGGCCGTCGCCGGCGGTGATGCGGTCGCCCACCACTTCGCCGGTGACCTGCACCGTTTGCTTATCGTAATAGGTATCGGCCGTGCTCAGGTCCGTGATGGATGTGTCGTAGATGAACGAGCTGTCGGGCAGCTGCGTGACGTTGACGGCGTTATCGCCTTCGGCGGGCTCGTCGGCGAACGCGGCCTGCGGGCACGCGAACGCGGGGAGCGCCAGCGCGAACGCCAACGCCGCGGCGGCCATTCCCTTCCGTATCATGAGCGCCTCACCAGCCTGCTCCTTACCACCCTGCGCGGATCGAGCGTCACCACGACCTCGACGATGAGCGCGATGAGCGTGAGAAATTCCAGACGGCCGGCCCACATCTCCAGCATGTAGAACAGCTCGAGCGACGCGGGCATGCCTTGGGAGCATACGCCCGACGAGATGCCGCCGTTGGAGGCCATGGCAACCGATTCGAAGATGGATTGCGTGGCGTCGTAGCCGTGCGCGATGCCCACGAGCGCGCCCACGGCATAGGTGACCACATACAGCACGAACACGGTCATGGCCTGTTTGACCACCTCAGGCGACAGAATGCGCCTTCCCAAGTGGTAGTACGACACCACAACGCGCGCCGAGTCGGGCGCCAGCGTCTCCTTCACCGTGGCCACGAGCGACTTGATGATCAGGCCCATGCGGTTGAACTTGATGCCGCCCGACGTGGAGCCGGCGCCGCCGCCCACGCACATGAGCGCGGCGATGACCAAAAACGCGCCGGAAGTCAGCGACGTGGTCAGCTGGTTGGTGGTGACGTTCTGGAAGCCCGTGGTGGAGAACGCCGACACGATCAGGAACACGCCACGGCGCATCATGGTGGCCAGGTTCGAGAAATCAGAGCTTGCCGAGACCGACGCGGCGAACACCAGGGTCATCACGACGATCCAGATGAACATGGTGCGGATCTCCATGTCGCGGAAGTACACGTTCAGGTGCCCCTTCCACAGCTCGGAGTGCAGCACGAAGTTCACCGACCCGATAACCATGAGGAGCATGAGCACCACTTCGATGGGGAACGAATGGTAGTACAAGATGGACGTGCTCATGGGGGTGAAGCCGCCGGTGCAGAAGCTGGAGATGGCCAGCCACAAGCCGTTGAGGAACGCGCGCGGCGCCTCCATGCCGGCGAACGCGCACATGACGGCCAGCACGGCGGTGGCAACGCAGATGAAGCCCAGCGACAGCTTCGCGATGAACTGGGCGGTTTGCACGATGTTGGGGACCACGTGCTCGCTGCGGCCCTCGGACATGTACAGGCTGGCGCCCGAGCGCTTGCCGAACAGGCCGAACGACAACGCCACCACGACCAGGCCCAAGCCGCCCAACAAGATCATGATGAAGCGCCACATGCTGTCGGCGTAGGACAGGTGGTCAAGGTCGGAGATGATGCTGGCCCCTGTGGTGGTGATGCCCGAGACGCCATCGAACATGGCGTCCAGAAACGTGTTGTAGTGGCCCGAAAGATACAGCGGGATGGTGGCCATGAACGCCAGGACCACCCACGCCAGGCCCGTGACCACCAACGCCTGCTGGCGGTTCAGGCGGCCGGGCTCGATGCGCAGGAAGCGCAACGCCGAGCCGACGATGAGCGATAACCCTATGGAAAGCAGGTAATGGCTTGCAGGGATCCATTCGCGGAACACGATGGCGGTGACCAGCGGCACGATAAGCGCCACGGACGAGAAAAGCACCAGCATGCCCAGGTAATGGCCGATGACCCTGACGTCATACCATGTGAAGCGCTGCCACATAGCGGTGCCTATCCCCGCCGCCCGGAGCGCGAAATGTGCCTCTGCGAGCTCATCCCACCACGAGCCTAACCAAGATCATGATGATCCACAGCGACAGCAGGAAGCACACGCAGCTCAGCACCACCACCGTGAAGCTGATAAGCGGCGTTTCGATCATCTGCAATATGTCGTGGATGCTCTTCTGCATAGCGTGAACATCATAATACAAAAGCCTGCCGGCCCAGTTGAGGGC
>CAKUJT010000226.1 GCA_934661765.1 uncultured Senegalimassilia sp. | reverse complement strand
ATGAAGATAGGGATCAGATACTCTGCTTTCAGCGGATTGCCCGGAACTTCTTTCTCAAAGAACTCTTTGAAGCCTTCCTCCAATACATCCAGAAAATCCGGAGTCAACCCCCACATATTCATGGATACCAGAGAATTCACATCCACAGTTACACCGTCTGCCTCTGCTCCGGTTGCAGTTTTTACAATATTCTTGGTTTCCACAACTTCAGTCAAATTGTTCTGGTCGTCCATCTTGCAAACACCACGGGTTACACCGCCATTATCGGACAGAGTATTCTTCAGCACGAAGCCAGCCATGCAGGACTTTCCGCCATTCACCAGATACTCATGAACAGCCTTAAAGCCCTCCTTGCCGTAGTAATCGTCTGCATTAATCACAATGAACGGTGTATCAAGAACTTTCTTTGCTGCAAGCACAGCTTGACCCGTTCCCCACGGCTTTGTCCGGCCTTCCGGCAGAGCTCCCGGGATGTCGTTGATATCCTGGAAAGCATAGTCAACAGTTACATTATGAGAAGAGCAAATGGAGGCAATGCGATCACCGATAACCTCTTTGAACTCTTTCTCGATATCCTTACGGATGATAAATACCACATGATTGAAACCAGCCTCAATCGCATCATGAATTGAATAGTCCATGATGATATGGTAAGAAGCATCCACCGGCTCCAACTACTTAATTCCCGTTCCGAAGCGGCTACCGATACCAGCAGCCATGATAAGTAATGTTGTTTTCATTTTAGTCATCCTTTCTTTCAATGCGTTCTTCAATAAACTTTGTTACAATTTTCTCATATCCTCCCGGATCTTTTCTATAATTTTCTGAATGATCTGCCCCATGAACTATATATAACTGCTTTTCACCATTACAACTATCGTATAGTTTATAAGCCATAGATAAAGGTGCCTTCATATCTTCGTCACCGTGAATGATTAAAAGAGGAATATCGGTATGTGCTAAAGCCTTACACGCATCTGCGTCTGATAAATCAAAACTCCCCCAAATCTTTGTTCCTACATTAAGCATAGTAGGAAATAGATTTTTGGGTATGTATTTTGATATTTGCTTGTTATTATTCTGCTTTATCACGTCCAATGTAGATGTAAAACCACAGTCATCAATAATTCCATATACTGAATCAGGCAACTCCAAATCACTGCTCATCATCACAATTGATGCTCCCATTGAAACTCCCATAAGAAAAATAGGATTTTTATCTCCAAAGCGATTTTGTGCCCATTCTACCCAATTAAGACAATCATATTTTTCTAGCACTCCTAATGTTGAGAATTCCCCTTCACTATCTCCCTGTGCGCGTAAGTCACATAGTAGAAGATTCCAATTGTGTTTTTGTGTAATTCTATATATTGGCACGCCATCCAAATAACTGTGCCCCCACAATCCATGAAAAAACACAATTAAAGGCGCACCTTTTTCTCTTTCATAATAATGACCTATCAGTTTTGTATTATCAAATGCTTGTATCATAACAGTTTCATTTGATTGATTTTTTATTTTATATGCATCTATGAGAATTCTATATTCATCATCGTCTGCAGTACCTAAATCTGACCATGGAGTAGTTCTTCTTTCGCAGGTTCGCTGAAATACCAATCGGCTTCCAAATATAACTCCGACCATGCATATAGCAAATCCAATAACAACTGTTATGAAGTATACTTTTTTTCTCTTCACTTTTGATTTCATTCCTTTTACATAACATTATTGCTTCATTTTTCGTGTTCAAATAGTTATTTTCGTAACTCAAGTTGGTATTTCTGGCAAATTTACAATTTATAAATACCTCCATCTATCACACAGCAATTTGAACTGTCCAAAATCTTTTTTACGTATGGATTTATCTAACAGTATATATTTATTCTGTTGTCGTGGCGGGTTTGCAAAGCTTGATAAATAACGTTTTCGCAGCACAACAAATCCAGATTGTACCGTTTCCTCATCCAAATCTTTTGTTCTTGAGCACCCTAAAACCATAGTATCCAGCATACTAATCTGAAGCCATTTATCTGACCTTAATATTTGTTTGTCTTTTATCCAATCCCATAAATATAGCATAATCCAATAGTGATCAATTGACTTGACATTTCCTCGATTTTTATAAGTTATGCCATTTAAATTATGCCTATAAGCATAAACATCACTTTCTATTGTGTATTTCTTTTTCCAAAAAGGATATATACAAAGTACCAGGGGTCTGGCACTTAAATCGGTTATTCTATGTTTATTCCACAGTAACACTTTTAGCCAAATTTCTCGGCTTATCCACATCCAGACCCTTGGCTACAGACACATAGTAACCCAGCAACTGCAGCGGGATCACTGCCAAACTACCAACGAAGTGCTCATTCACCTTTGGAACATAGACCGTAAAGTTTACCTGATCTTCGATTTCATACTTGCCATAAGTAGTGAGCCCCATCAGATAAGCTCCACGGCTCTTGCACTCCAACATATTGCTAATAGTCTTTTCGTAGAGTTCGCTCTGGGTCAAAACGCCGATGACCAGTGTTCCATGCTCAATCAGGCTGATGGTTCCGTGCTTCAGCTCACCCGCAGCATATGCCTCGGAATGGATGTAGCTGATCTCTTTCAGTTTCAAGCTGCCTTCTAAGCAGACAGCATAGTCAATGCCACGACCTACGAAGAACACATCATGCGTATTGGCATACTTCGCTGCAAACCACTGGATGCGTTCCTTGTCTTCCAAAATCTTCTGTATCTTCTCTGGGATAGTCTGCAGTTCAGAAATATAGTAGCTGTACCGCTCATCCGTGATTCTGCCTCTGACCTTTGCGAATTGAACTGCCAGACAGTACATAGCTGCAAGCTGAGCACTGTATGCCTTGGTCGTTGCAACAGAGATTTCAGGGCCAGCAAGCGTGTAGAACACCTTATCTGCTTCACGAGCGATGCTGCTGCCAACCACATTGACGATTGCCATTGTGGTGATGCCCTTTTCTTTTGCAAGACGCAATGCTGCCAGTGTATCTGCCGTCTCACCAGACTGGCTGACAACGATTACCAATGCTTTCTGGTTGAGCGGCATCTTACGGTAACGGAACTCAGATGCAAGTTCCACACGCACCGGAATATCTGCCATATCTTCCAGCACATACTGAGCGGCCATGCCAACATGCCATGCAGAACCACAGGCTACAATATAGATCTGCTCGAAGTTCTTGATTTCGTCCTCAGTGATCTCCACGCTGGACAGGTCGATAGTGCCATTCTTGATTACGGAATTAAGGGTATCTTGGACAGCTTTTGGCTGTTCGTGGATCTCTTTCATCATGAAATGCTCAAAGCCGCCCTTTTCAGCCGCTTCTGCATCCCACTTAATCTCGGTGGTCTGCTTTTCGATTTCATCACCATCAAGATTATAAAAATGAGCCTCACCAGAAGTCAGCCTCGCAAACTCAAGATTGCCAATGTAATACACATTACGAGTGTATTTCAAGATTGCTGGGACATCCGAAGCCACATAAGTCTCGCCATCCGCAATGCCGATAATCATCGGACTATCCTTACGTGCCACCCAAATCTCACCCGGGTAGTCACGGAACATCAGCTCAAGAGCATAGGAACCACGGACACGCACCATTGTTTTCGCAATAGCATCGATAGGACCGAGGTTGTATTTTTTATAGTAGTAATCAACCAATTTGATAACGACTTCTGTATCTGTCTGGCTGTAGAATGTATAGCCATGCTT
>CAKUJT010000225.1 GCA_934661765.1 uncultured Senegalimassilia sp. | reverse complement strand
ACCTCCCTGTATGCCACTAAACATGAGGAATATCAGAGGGGAACTCCACATGTTGCATGTGTATTTCTTTTTATAATTTTATTATACTTGAATCATCAGAAAACAACAAGCACTATAGTAAGCTGGTGTTTTTATACCCCACCAATTGCCTTACTATAAAGACAACAAAGGAATAGAATAACAAATACTGATACGAAAATATATCAGATATCACATTTTTAGTCGGAGGAGAATCAATTATGAGTAGAAAAGACGGTTACAGCAGAAGAGGTTTATTTGGAAATATCAATCATTACGATGCAAATGGCAGAAAGATCGGTGAGAGCCGACCGGGTTTGTTTGGTGGTATGAATAATTATGATGCAAGTGGCCACAAAACGGGAACCAGCCAGCCGGGGCTGTTTGGTGACTGGAATCATTACGATAACTAAGGAAGAGGGGGAAAGGTATCATGAGAGATTGGAATGAAAAATTGGATAGAGGTTTTGACAGAACATTTGACTGGGATCGTGATGGGGAACTTGACAAGAAGGAAACATTAAATGAGTTGGACTGGCTGACAAGTTCTACGGATGAAATCGAAGATTTTGACAGTGACGATGACTTTGACAGTGATTTTGATGATGGCGACAGTTATGACAGTGATTTTAGTGATGATTTCTAAAACCAGATTTTACTTAGAACTGAGTCGTGTATAGCAGCGGGAGGAGTAGTTATGTTTAAAAGATTATTGGCAGGCGTGATGGCATCCTTAATGGCAACTACAGGTTGTGCATCACCGAAAGAAAAAAGGTCGATGGAATTTGCTGAGAAATATATGCAGAAATATGTGGCAGAAATGGAAGAGGAAATGCCGGATGCATGGGATGATGGAGAACTGGATTTGAAGGTTACATACAGTAGCTGCTCAGAAGAAGAGGCAGAGAATGTAATCGACCTGGATACGGATGAACCTGCCAAGTATAGTTATTATTATACGGTTGATTATACCAGTGATAATATTGATGATTTTTATAAAAGCTACAAGGATTCTGGTTATGTAAATATGTTTTATCATAAAATGCAAGATTTAGAAAGTGCGAAAATCGGTGTAAAAAGTCATCATTTCTGGTGGGGGTTATCTCATTTTGACAGGTACGATAAAAAGAAAAATGTTGAAACCAGAATATATGTTTTGAATCAGAGTAAGGAAGATCCATTTATAATTTATGGTAAAGATCATACACATTGTTATGAAATACGATCCTGTGACTATGGAAGTTTTGACTTATATGTAGATGGCAGCATGGTCTATTGTTATGAGAAGGAACATCCGGATTATGGATCGGTGACAAATAATAACGCATCAAGTTCTTCAAATACAACGAGTCAGAAAAAGTACCATTCTAATTCGGGATCAGGCAGTACGTCCAAACACAAATATGTTTACACAGATCCATATGATGCAGAAGATTATAATGATGCAGATGATTTTGCTGAGGACTGGGCCGAAGAATTTGGTGATGGAGATTATGATGACGGCTATGATGATGCATATGATTACTGGGAAGACGCAATGGACTAGAGGTATGGCAGGGCTGGAATGCGGATCCACAGATTAATGAATTTATGAACCCGGATCGGTGGACCGATTATCAGAGAATGTTTGATTTACGTTATGGATTTAACCGAAATGTAGGGCTAGCAGACGCACTTGATCTTTGTGAGATTGAACCGGATGGACATAGTGTATATGATGCTTGCTGTCGAAGAAGACAGAATAGCAGGAAGAAACGGCTGCACTCTTGATGAGCTTGATGCTTACCTTGACGACGTAATTACAGAGGTATAAGCCTATGTCAGATAAAAAATATAAAGTCATTGTTTCCGACAGGGCAAAGCGTATGTTGGGAACACATATTTGTTTTATGGCACAGATTAATAAAGATGCTGTCAAAGCGAAAAAGCAAGAGCTTATGGAAGCAATGCGTTTTTTAGAACATATGCCGCAGCGTTTTCCGTTTTTTGAAGAAACGTATATACCAACGAATAAATATCATAAGATGATTCTGGAAATTGTTTATGGAGCAGCGGTTATGGTGATCGGCCTGGCTGAGCTTATACAGAATCCAGTTCTAATCTTTTTATAAAGGCCAGCGGTGTCATATGGTATTTTGCTTTGAATGCTCTGTAAAAATAAGAAAGATTATGAAAGCCAACAGATAAAGACACCTCTAATATGGAGGTGTTTCCATGTTCAAATAACGCTACCGCTTTTTCCAGTCTGATATTGTTAATATACTGAATGCAGGTCATATTCATGTGTTTTTTGAAAAAGCGCATAAAATGATACTCACTGAAATAACAAAGCTTTGCAAGTTCAGAAACCGACAGAGCTTCTGCATAATGCAGATCAATATGATCAAGTACAATTTTTAATTTGTCGGAAGAGTCTGATTCCGTGGAGAATTTTGTGTTGCTGTACTGGAGCAGAAGAAAAAGTATCTGTAGCAGATAAGATTTTATGGCTAGTTCATATCCAAACATCCGGGTATCGTATAGGGAAGCAAGCTGCGCAAAAGACTTGCGGAGAGAATTATATGCAGGATGATCCGCGGTAATGAGACAGGGTAAAGACAATTCATGGTTTACCATGGGCGTAAGATAGCGGGTAGAACAGATGTCTGTAGTATTCCCTCCCAGAAGATTCATATGGAATACATATGTTTCCGAACAGAAGTCCTGACTGTTTTTCAGGATAATGGAATGCAGCAGTAGGGGAGGAATAAACAGAATATCCCCGGCATTTGCTTCATATTCAATTAAATCAATCTGGTAGACACAGGAACCTTTTGTTATGAGGGTAAGCTCTGATTCCCCGTGCCAGTGCGTTGTTATGACAGGAGCTTCCTCTGTCAGCGTTGTAATATATTTCTGGATCGGAAAATAAATTTCTCCATGTTTAGCATTTTCTTTTTGCTCCGGTATAAGTGAATGTGGTGTTTTCATATTTTTGAGATCTCCTACAATGGCAGTATTGTGTTATAAAATGAAAAAATAATGCAAGAATTGTTGCAATTGAGATTATATAATAGCAGTATAATACAGCTAAAGCGATAACGCAATGGCGAACAAATACTATGATTATAGATGAAAGAGGTTGATAAAAATGGAAAAAAAGTGGTGGCATGACAAAGTAGCGTATCAGATTTACCCAAAGAGTTTTTTGGATACAAATGGAGACGGAATCGGAGATTTGAGAGGAATTATTTCTAAATTGGATTATCTGAAAAAACTAGGAATCGATATTATTTGGTTATCACCTATTTATAAATCACCATTTGTAGACCAGGGATATGATATTGCGGATTACTATGCAATTGCAGAAGAATTCGGAACAATGGAAGAATTTGATGAACTGCTGGCGGAAGCAAAAAAAAGAGACATGCATATTATTATGGATCTGGTTATTAATCATTGCTCCGACAAACATGAGTGGTTCCAGAAAGCTTTGGCTGATCCGGAGGGCGAGTTTGCTGATTATTTTTATTTCCGCAAGGGAAAAAACGGTAATCCACCGAGCAATTACCGTTCCTATTTTGGAGGAAGCTGCTGGGAAAAAATACCGGGAACAGACAAGTATTATTTTCACATGTTTGCAAAGGAACAGCCGGATCTGAATTGGGAAAATCCGAAGCTACGCCAGGAACTGTATCATATGATCAACTGGTGGCTGGAAAAGGGTCTCTCCGGTTTTCGAATCGATGCAATCATAAACAT
>CAKUJT010000224.1 GCA_934661765.1 uncultured Senegalimassilia sp. | reverse complement strand
TCACGAAGATTGATTTCCGGGTTAAAGTTTGTCGCAAATGCATATCCATGATCACCGCCGTTGCAGTCCAGGATATCGATTGTATCGATCTGGTCAAATTCATGCTTTAATGCATGTGCACAGTATGCCTGTGTAACACCCGGGTCAAATCCACATCCAAGAAGTGCTGTAAGTCCAGCATCTTCAAATTTTTTACGATATGCCCACTGCCAGGAATAATCAAAGTATGCGGAAAATCCTTCTTCTTTACAACGTTTTTCATAGATGGCACGCCACTCCGGATCATCGGTATCTTCCGGCTCATAGTTTGCAGTATCCATGTAATTTACACCACATGCCAGACATGCATCCATGATTGTCAGATCCTGATAAGGAAGAGCAATGTTCATTACCAGGTCTGGTTTATAGCTGTGGATCAGTTCGATCAGCTCATCCACATTGTCCGCATCCACTTTAGCTGTTGTAAGAACGGTTTTTGTCTTTCCTTTCAGTTTTTCCACAAGTGCATCACATTTTTCCTTTGTACGGCTTGCAATACACAGTTCTGTGAATACCTCATCTGCCTGACAGCATTTCTGAATTGCAACACTTGCTACTCCACCGCAGCCGACCACTAATACTCTGCTCATAATTCTTCTCCTTTTCCTGATAACTGACTGTTTCTTTAACAGTCTTATTTTTATTTTATAATGTTATTTTCTATAATTTACTTTGCAATTGCCAGAAGCAGTTCACGAAGGACCTTGCAGGCTGTTGCAGTTGAAACACCGCTCGCATCCAGCATAGGAGCCAGTTCATTGACATCTGCCCCTACCACATTTGCCTGAGAAACAGTGCGGATTGCTTTAAGAAGCTCTAAAAAGCTCACGCCGCCCGCCTCCGGAGTTCCTGTTCCTGGAAATACCGACGGATCCATACAGTCCAGATCAATTGTAAAATATACCGGAACCTGTTTCTCTTTCAGTTCTCTGACGGTTTCTTTCAGCCCGTCAAAAGTAAACGGATGAAAATCTGTGTGTCTGGAAGCAAACTGAAATTCTTCTCTCTCTCCGCTTCGGATACAGAACTGATGGATATGGCCATCTCCCACAATTTCATGGCATCTTCGCAGAACACAGGCGTGACTTAGTTTAGCTCCCAGATAATCATCTCTTAAATCTGCATGTGCATCAAAATGAATGATATGAAGATCTCGATATTTTGCAGCCACAGCACGCACTGCTCCCAGTGTCACCAGATGTTCTCCTCCCAGAAGCAGCGGAAATTTTTCTTCTTTTAAAATTTCTTCCGCTCTCTTTTGAATGTCTGAGAGTGCCATTTCGCTGCTGCCAAAGCAAAGCTCCAGATCTCCGCTGTCAAATACATTGATATCCATAAGGTCTTTATCCTGATACGGACTGTAGGTCTCCAGGCCAAAGCTCTCGTGGCGCATAGCTGACGGACCAAAGCGGGCACCCGGACGAAAACTTGTTGTAGAGTCAAACGGCGCACCATAGAGGACAATGGATGCCTCCTCAAAGCTGCTTTCGCAGCCGATAAAGGTTTCTATATTAGGTAAGATCATGACTTAATCCTCCACTTCTTTCAGCATCTCTTCCAGAAATGCTGGGAGATAAAAAGCTCCTTTATGGAGTCTGGTCGTATAGTAACGTGTGCGGAGATTTAACGCACTCCACGCCTCTGCATCCAGATCATCTACCGGATGATATTTTTTGCTTGCAAATCCAAACAGCCAGTAACCCGCAGCAAAGGTCGGGATATGTGCCTGATAAACACGGCTGATCTGGAAGGTGCTGGCAATCCTTTTATGGCTGCGCTGCATTGCATGTGCATCTTCTGCGTAGAACGGGCTTCCCTGCTGGTTTACCATAATCCCGTCATCCTTCAGTGCATTGTAACAGTTTCCATAGAATTCACGGGTAAACAATCCTTCCGAAGGACCAAACGGATCGGAAGAATCCACGATGATCAGGTCGTATTTTGCTTCGCATCTTCGGATAAATCTCAGCGCATTTTCATAATGAAGATGTACTCTTCGGTCATCCAGTCTGCAGGCATTTCCCGGAAGATAGGCACGACAGGCTTCGACAACCATCGGATCCATTTCTACCAGATCAATATGACGTACTCTGTCATATCTGGTCAGTTCACGGACAACGCCGCCATCTCCGGCACCGATGACAAGAATATCTTTTGCTTCTTTATGAACTGACATCGGCACATGCGTGATCATCTCATCATAAATAAATTCATCACGCTCTGTCAGCATTACATTTCCATCCAGAGTCAGCACACGGCCAAATTCCGGTGTCTCAAAAATATCAATTCTCTGATAGTCACTCTGTTTTGAATAGAGCTGACGATTTACCCGGATACTGTGCTTGACATCCGGTGTATGAAATTCTGAAAACCACATTTCCATTGTCATTCCCTCCCTGCCAGAACATTAAGTCTCAAAATATCCGGATCTTCAGGTCCTGTCATATTGCAGCCCTTTGCTTTGGCATATTCAATATAATCCAGGATCTCTGCTGTGATCCGTTCTCCGGGTGCAAGAATCGGAATTCCAGGCGGGTAGCACATCACAAACTCACTGCAGACCTTACCCTCGGTTTCACGAAGCGGCAGGCTGCATTTATCCGCATAAAAAGCATCCTGCGGGCTGGTCACTACCTGTGGATCAATATATTCCTGGCTCAGAAGTCCTGAACCATCTGTCTGAAAACGTCTGCGGATCTCTGCGAGTGCGCTCACAAGCCGCTCTACTTCCTGCGCACGGTCTCCGATGGAAAGATATGCAAGAATATTACCGATATCTCCAAATTCTATCTGAATATCATATTCGTCACGCAGAATATCGTACACTTCGATTCCTGCAAGTCCGATATCCAGCGTATGTACACTCAGTTTCGTTATATCAAAATCAAAAACGGAATTTCCGTTTACCAGTTCTTTTCCGAATGCATAATAACCGCCGATCGCATTGATTTCTTCTCTGGCATATTCTGCCATATCAGCTACCTGGTGAAAAATCTGACGGCCACGCTGCGCAAGATTTCTTCGTGAGATGTCAAGGCTTGACATGAGAAGGTAACTTCCTGAGGTCGTCTGTGTCAGGTTAATGATCTGACGCACATATCCCGCATGTACGTCCGGACCTGTAAGAAGAAGGCTTGACTGAGTAAGACTTCCTCCACTCTTATGCATGGACACGGATGCCATATCTGCACCTGCTGTCATAGCAGATACCGGAAGACCTCCGCCAAAATAAAAATGCGTTCCATGCGCTTCATCTGCCAGGCAAAGCATTCCTGCATCATGAGCCATTTTAACGATTGCACGCAGATCACTGCATATTCCATAATAAGTCGGGTTATTTACCAGTACTGCAACTGCTTTTGGATGTTCTTTTATCGCTTTCTCCACCTGTTCCCTTTTCATTCCAAGGGAAATTCCCAGCCGCTGATCCACCTCCGGGTTTACGTAAACCGGGATCGCACCGCACAAAACAAGTGCATTCAAAACACTCCTGTGAACATTACGTGGCAGTATGATCTCATCTCCACGTTTGCATGCCGTCAAAACCATTGTCTGAACGGAACTGGTCGTGCCTCCTACCATCAAAAATGCATGTGCTGCTCCAAATGCATCTGCCGCCAGTTCTTCTGCTTCCCTGATTACCGATACCGGATGACAGAGATTATCCAACGGCTTCATACTGTTAACATCGACACCTACACATTTTTGTCCCAGAAATTCTGTCAGTTCCGGATTGCCTCTTCCGCG
>CAKUJT010000223.1 GCA_934661765.1 uncultured Senegalimassilia sp. | reverse complement strand
AGCGCTTGCAACCTATGTACCAATTCATCGCACCCGCCCCAGGCGGCGTGCTTGCGCTTGACGCGAGCCGCTTTCTACATGCCTTGCGCGGTGCGTGGAAGAGCGCGCGAAAAGAAGATTAGAAAGAATTTCGTGAGAAGCAACCCGCTTATTATGATGGTGTTTTCACAAAAGGGAAGCGCTTGAGCCCGAAAAGAGCGCGATTGTGCACGAATCTCCACGGCTTTCGGCCTTTTCTGCTGAAGTGGAGCAACTTTGTACCCGCCCCTCCATTGCGGGGTATAATGGTAAGGCTATTGCCCCGAGACTTGAGAGGTTTATTCATGACATTGCTCGAGCTGCTTCAGCTTATGCGCAAGCATCTGAAGCTCATGATCGTCCTGCCTATCGTGTGCGCGCTTGCGACCGCCGTGGTCTGCTTCGTCGCGCTGCCCAACACGTATACCGCTTCCACCAGCATGTACGTGCTTGCGAAGCAATCTTCGGCGAACTCCGACAATGCTGCGAACTACTCCAACCTCAACGCTAGCCAGATGATGGCCAACGACGTGTCCACGCTGCTCAAGAGCGACCGCATCGAGGCCGACACTGCAAAGGACCTGCACCTCGAGTCGCTGAAGGGGTACTCCACCAAGGTCACCAGCGAAACCACTTCTCGCGTCATCACGCTTTCCGTCACCGGCACCGACCCCGATATCGCCGCCACCATCGCCAACGACATGGCCAGCAACGTTTCCAAGGTCGCGCAGCAGGTCATGGATGTCCAGTCGGTCAACGTCATCGATCAGGCCACGGCCCCCACGGCGCCCTCCGGCCCCAATCGTCCCATGTACATCGCCGTCGCGCTGCTCGCCGGCTTGTTCGTCGCCATCGCCATCGTCGTGGTGTCCGATATGCTCAACACGAAGGTGCGCAACGCCGATGAGATCGAAGATCTGCTGGGCCTGCCCGTCATCGGCCGCATGCCTGCTCTCAAGGGAGGTAAATAAGCTATGGCTCGCAAACCTAAAGGCGGCGACGATATGGAGATGCAGAACGCCGCGAAAACCCTGATGGCCAATATCCGCTTCATGAGCGTCGATAACCCTATCCGTTCCCTGGTGTTCACTAGCTCCATCCCCAACGAAGGCAAGTCCACGGTCACGTGCAACGTCGCTCGCGCCATCGCGTCCTCGGGCATGCGCGTGTGCCTGGTCGAGTGCGACATGCGCAACCGCACGCTGGCCGGCATGCTCGGCGTGCGCTCCACGGGCGGTCTGTACTCGGTGCTCTCCGATACCATGCCCATCCAGCAGGCCATCGTCGCTACTAATACCGAGAACATGTTCCTGCTCGATGCCGAGCCGCACATCCCCAACCCTGCCGACATCCTGGCCTCCAAGCGCTTCGCCTCGCTGGTCCACAAGCTTGAGCAGATGTTCGACTACGTCATCTTCGACACGCCGCCCGTTGGCATGTTCGTCGACGCCGCCGTGGTCTCCACTATCGTCGACGCCGCCGTGCTGGTGGTGCGCGAGAACTTCACGAAGCGCCAGACCGTGCTGCAGGCCTACGACCAGCTGAAGAAGGCCGGCGGCAACGTGGTGGGCGTCGTCATGAACTACTGCAACGACGAGAAGTCCGAGTACTACTACGCCTACTATAACCAGCAGGGCAAGCGTGAGAAGGGCGCTGCTTCCACGGTGAAGGTCGATTCGCGCAATCTCGGCCCCAACGTCCCGCGCGGCGGCGGCAAGCACGGTGGTGCCGCGAACCCCGCTAATTACGGTCACCAGAACAACGGTGCTCGCAGAGGGTAGTCGACGTGCTTGACCTGCATTGCCATATTCTTCCCGGCGTTGACGACGGGGCAGGCTGCCTCGGCGAGAGCGTGCGCATGATTCATGCCGCGTACAAGGCCGGCATCACCGAGATCGTATGCACGCCGCATTGCCGCGACCCGTACTTCGATTTCGATGCCATGTGGGATGCGTTCAACCAGCTGGCTCCGCGATCGCCCATCCCCATGCGCATGGGCTTCGAGGTGAACATCCGCAAGCTGCGTGAGCTGGGAATGGACTGGGCGCCCTACCTGTGCTTCCAGGATTCCAAGACGCTGTTGCTCGAGCTTTCCACGCATGCCACCAAGCGCGATTTCGAGGAGTATGAACGCGAGATCTATGAGCTGCAGGGTATGGGGCTCGACGTGATCATTGCGCACCCCGAGCGCTACAAGGCCATCCAGGAGGATACCTCCATTGCGGAGCGCCTGGTCAGCTGCGGGTGCGTGTTGCAGGCGTCGGCCGACTTCATCCGCGGCGGGCGCATGGGCAAGGAGCGCAAACCCGCCCAGCGTTTGTTCGAAGCCGGTTTGTACACCTATATCGGCAGCGATGCCCACTGCGTCGAGCACTACGAGGCGTTTTCCGAAGCGGTGTACAAATTCGGGCATATGTTGCGAACGGAATAGCCGACGAAGGAATAGAATAGCAGCTAGGTTTTTCGGCCTGCCCTCCCAACGGAGGGCGGGCCTTTTTTCGAGAGATGAGCGTTAGCGGAGGAGGTGAACAGGGGGACGGAGGTGCGTTCGCGGTTCGCCTTTAGGGGCGCGCAGATATTCGTCGGAACACACCTCTGTCCCCTGTTCACGACATGCTTGCGATTGGGAGAGAGAGGGGCGCTTTTGCGCACTATCACGTTGGGCTCTACCGGCATCGTCACGCCGCAGAATGCGTTCGGCGCGTTGCCGATTCAACGCGTTTCCGAGGAGGCGGCGGTCGGCCTGCTTCGCCGTGCCTACGAGGGCGGCATGACGTTCTTCGACACGGCGCGTGCGTACTCCAATAGCGAGGAGCGCGTCGGCCTTGCATTCGAGGGAATGCGCGACAAGGTCGCCATCGCCACCAAAACCCAGGCCCGTACCCCCGAGGCGTTTTGGGAGGATCTGGAGACGTCGCTGCGCCTTTTGCGCACCGATCATGTGGACCTGTACCAGTTCCATTGCGTCGACCAGTGCTACAAGCCAGGCGACGGCACTGGCATGTACGAGTGCATGCTCAAGGCCAAGGAGCAGGGCAAGATCGCCCATATCGGCGTGACGGCCCATAAGCTCGAGGTGGCCTTCGAATGCGTGGAAAGCGGTCTGTACGAAACGCTGCAGTACCCGCTCAGCTACCTTGCTTCCGACCGCGAGCTTGAGCTTGTGGCGCTGTGCGAGCAGCGCAATGTCGGCTTCATCGCCATGAAGGGCCTGGCCGGCGGCCTGCTCAACAACGCCCGTGCCTGCATGGCGTTCATGACGCAGTTCCCGGGCGTGCTGCCCATCTGGGGCGTACAGCGCGAAGAGGAGCTTGACGAATGGCTTGCGTTCATGGCTGACGCGCCGCTGCTTGATGACGAGATGCGCGCGTTCATCGCCTCCGAGCGCGCCGAGCTTGCCGGCGATTTCTGCCGCGGCTGCGGCTACTGCATGCCGTGCCCGCAGGACATCGTCATCAACCAGTGTGCTCGCATGTCGCTCATGATCCGCCGCGCGCCGTCGAAGGGATGGCTCGGTGAAGAGTGGCAGCAGCGCATGAACGCCATAGAGGATTGCACCGAGTGCTACGCCTGCACCGCGCGCTGTCCCTACGAGCTGGATATCCCCCAGCTTCTGAAGAAGAACCTTGTCGACTATCGTGCCGTCCTTGCGGGCAGCGTGGACGTGAAGGGTGCAGGGGAGGAATAGCCTCAGAACAAGGCCGTCGCAGCATGTCATCCCTGGTAATTTGCCTTCTGATGTGGTTTCATAATCGCTAGCAAGCGAAGCGGGCGCGCCCCTTTGGCG
>CAKUJT010000222.1 GCA_934661765.1 uncultured Senegalimassilia sp. | reverse complement strand
TGGCCCAGGCTGATCAGATTTCCCAGCCTGGGGATCCGTTCATCCTCCCGGTTCAGGAAGATGCCCTCCGGCTTGGTTGTGGACTGGACCGCAAGATTCCGTCCCTCCAGGTCCTTCAGTCTGTAGATATCGCTGCCTTCATTCACGGCCACCACCTGGCGGCTGGCCATATAGGGCCCGGCCCAGCGGTAATCCTCCAGCCGCCCCTCCATGGAAAAGCAGCCCATGACGCA
This sequence comes from uncultured Senegalimassilia sp., assembly GCA_934661765.1. The sequence continues at coordinate 3,610 of CAKUJT010000222.1, read as the reverse complement.
GTCGATCTCCCCGCTTTCCAGCAGCTCTTTTTTCTTCTCCCAGTTGATCTGGAGGACCTCCACCTGATATCCCATTCTTCTGAAGGCTTCTGTGGCCAGCTCTACGTCAATACCCGTTGGCACACCGTCCTCATTCAGATAGTTATAGGGCGGATAGTTATCGCTGCCAAGGGTAATGACAGGCTGTTCCCCTTCTGTGTCACTGCTCTGGGCCCTGCCGCAGCCCCCCAGGGCGGCGACTAACATTCCCGCAAGCAAAATGCCTGCGATCGTTCTTTTTCCTTTCATATTTCTGATATCCCTGCTGTGTTTTTTTCGTTTTTTACGTCCGCTTCCTCGCCATTTTCACGCCTCCGCGCCAAACGTTTGCGTCATAGCGGCGATTTTTGCTCATATATTTTCCCATCATATCACAAATTGTCCCATTTGTCACATAAAATTTTGAAGCGCCCGAAAAAAATACCCGGCATTCTGGGGGGAATACCGGGTATCATAAGGTTATGTCATTGCGTCTTCCATATCAGTCTACGTACTCGATCTGGCTTGACTTGATGGTATTGACTCCGCCTTCCTGGCTGAAGAGGGGGTTGCTGGGGCCCATGCCGCCAAAATATTCGTAATCTCGGCCGATGGCGATATAATTTCCCAGCATAAACAGGGGGAAGAAATTGACCAGAGGATTGATAAAGTCCCTGTCCGATCCGGGGATCCGGCAAACGGTGACCCCCGGCTGGAACCGGTCCGGATCCGCATCCGTGATCACCAGTACATTTCTGCCGGATTTCTGCATGGAGCCAATGGTCTCAACGGTCCGGCTGAAGGACGCGCAGCTTTGGAAGGCTATGGCTACCGTTCCCAGCTGGTCCCGTTTTGTCTGGAAATAATCGATGTGGCACCAATCCTCGCTGTCATTCAGGCAGTTCAGGCTGCCGCACAGCTCAAAGAACTTGGCCGTGGCAAAATAGGCTGTGGCGAAGTCGCTTCCGCCGCCTACAAAGTCGTAGCCCAGATAGCCCTGCCAGGTTTTCGCCAGACCGTACATCTGATCGTCCACCCGGGCCAGCACTTCCTCATTGCAGGTCCTGGTGACATAGTCCAGGATCTCCTGACGGATCTCCGCCGCTTGCTGCTGGGTCACTCTGCCCCGGAGCAGTCCCGCGTGGAGCGCCATCAATAGCGTGGTACACACCGCCGCCACATAGGTCCTGGCCTGGAAAGCCGGAGAGAAGGTCTCTGCCTTGGGGATCCTGATCTGCAGGATATGACCGGCCTCCTTTGCCATTCTGGACTCCGGGTTTCCCGTAATGGCCAGAGTCGTGCAGCCCTTGGCCGCAGCCCGCTTCATGGCCTCCGTGACCCGGGCTCCACCGCCGGAAACGCTGATCACCATCACAAGGGTCTGCTCCGGGTGCTCCGGATCAAACACATGATGACGGCTCACATCGATGCAGCGAAGGGCCTGGTAGTCCGCCCCCAGGAACATCCTGCTGCCAAACTCCTTGGTTGCCAGGCTGGCCCCATAGGAGTCCCCATTGCCCGTAACGACCACATGGCGGATGTTTTTCAGCACGTCATCCGGAATGACTGCGGACAGCGCCTCATCCGTCAGCGCTTCCACAAGGCCCTTTACAAAGGCCGGATAGGATGCAAATCCCAATTTTACCTGATTGTCTCTGCCGATTACTTTCATAGCGCAACTTCTCCCATACGTTCCTTCATTTTTCTGCTCTTGTCAATGGAGATCGCTCCCAGAATGCCGGCAATGGCGTACAGGACGATTCCCATAACGAAGGCTCCCCGATAAGAACCGAACTTATCGTAGAACAGGCCGATACTTGCGTACAGGCCGCCGCCGATCAGGCTGTTGATCATCATCATCAAAGACCAGATCTCGGAATAATGGGCCGTACCCACAATATTTCTGGCAAGCAGCGGGCACTGCACCATATACATGCTGTTGCCCAGACCCACCACAAAAATGGCAGGGTACACAAACAGAGGATTCCGGAAGCTGAGGAACATGATGGTGTAGCCCAGTGCCGTTGTCACGCCGCCCCAGAGCAGACCCGCCTTGACACCGTAGCGGTCATTGATCTTACCCACAATAATGCTGCTGAGGGTTCCGCCCAGATTGGAGAACACCCCCACTGCGGCACCGAACTGGATCGTCTGCTTCAGCTCGATGGTGGCAAAGTTTGTGGCATAGCCCGCAATGCCGCAGGCGTAGCTGAACAGCACGCAGGCCGTCCAGGCAATGTAGAGCAGCGGCAGACGGAAGGCCTGCTGCCTGGTCAGGCCGGTGGCTTCCTGCCGGGTGGTCACCGTCTCGCCCTTGGGCTGCTCCTCCTCCGCTCCATAGGGCTCACAGCCCACCTCCTGGGGGCTGCGGATCAGGGCAAACACCGCGGGGATCGTAATGACCGCCGCCATAGCCGCCATGATAAAATAGGCGTTTCTCCAGCCCAGGCTGGTGATCAGCTTTGCGGAAAGCAGGGTGTACAGGATGGCGGAGGCGGTGCCCACCGCCGTAACGATGCCCAGAACGGTGCCGTTCTTTTTCCGGAACCACATATTCAGCAGGATGGGAATGGACACAAATCCGGTGAAGGCCTGGGCCACGCCAATCATCACGCCGGAAATGTAAAACATCTGGACCGTGCGGTAAAGGCCCATCAGGGCAAGACCAACAACCTCCAGCACAGAGGAAATGCCGATCACCAGTCCCACCCGCTTGGTGGTGATAAACCGCGCCGCTGTGGTATACAGCAGAGCCATAGAAATTGCCTGGATACTTGTAAACATGGTCAGCTGGCTGACCTTGCACCCCAGCTCCTGCACGATGGGCGTAATGAAATTTCCCACTGCAGCGGCTGCCGCGCCGCCGGTGCCCAATTTCATCAGGATGCAGGCAATTACAATTTTCCACGCATAGTGCATCTTTGCTTTTTCTTGCTTCATATTCTTCGCACCCTCTGCATCAGCCCTTGGCAAGCTCTTCTTCCAGGGCTCTGACGTTGCGAACATAGTCCGCTACGATGGAGCCGATCACGGGGCCGCCCCATTTGCCGCCCTCAAAGGCCGTACCCACCAATGCGCCGTCCGCATAACGCAGCCGATCCGCGCAGTTCTCTACCGTTGTTGCGCCGCCCAGGATGACCGGGAAATTGCCGGCACTCTTCACGTCCTTCACCAGCTGCTCATTGCGGGCAAAATCCCGGTCGCAGACCTCTATGGCATTGGCACCCAGGCGCATAGAGGTACCCGCCAGGCTCCGGATATCCGCGGCGCTGTATTCGCCTACGTGGTGGTAGCCGGAGATTTCAGAGAGCATACCGATGTTCTGGGCCTCGATCTTCTTGCGGTAGTCCGCTACCTTCAGGGGCTGACCCTCCATGGTCCCGTACAGAGTCTCCACCTTGCCGACCAAGGCGGAGCAGCGGGTAAAGTCTGCCCCAGCCGCCTTGCAGACCGCCAGAGAAGGCGTAATGCAGTTCATCATGATCTGGGCACCGAGGATGAAATCCGGTCCCACAGCGTCCCGCACCCGGGCGGTGACGGCTGCCAGCCCGGCTACCCGGGCATAGTCCGTGTCATCCGTGCTGGGATAGAA
>CAKUJT010000221.1 GCA_934661765.1 uncultured Senegalimassilia sp. | reverse complement strand
CGCTGGTCGAACTGGCCGGGCAGGAACTCCACGGCGAACACCTGCGCGCCGTCGGCCTGGGGCAGCTCGGCCGAGGCGACATCGACCTGGGGCTCGCTGAACACGGTGGGAACGCACTGATCGAACAGCTCCTGCGAGATGCCCTCCACGTCGTAGCGGTTCACCAGGCGCAAACCCTCGAGCGAGGTGATGCCCAGGATGCTGCGCAGCTCGTGCGCCAGCTGCTGGGCCTCAACGTCGAAGCCGGGCTTCTTCTCCACATAGATGCGGGAAACCATGGACGTCCTTCCTAGTCGTATGCGCGGATGGCGAGCCACCCGCAATCGTGCGGGACAAGGGCGACGGCCCTGCCCCGCTTCCTTCCTAAAATGCAAGCGGGCACCGCGCGGGCACCCGTTTGTTTTCCGTCTTGCTGGGCCGAGACGGGCTGGCGGCCTGCTTGGCCGCGCCTACTCGTCCTTCTTCTTTTTGCCGAAGCCGAACAGACCCTTCTTCTGGGGCTCGGGCTCGGCGGGCTGCTCGGCCGCCTGCTTCTCGGCGGCGCGCTGCTGCGCCTTGGCCTTCTTCTCGGCGGCGCGCATCTCCTTGGTGGGGTGGTTGAGCACCTCATCGGCGTACTTCTGGCGCACCTTGCGGCACTTGCCCATGTCGATGTAGAGGGCGGCGATGATGAACACGTAGGCCAGCGCCAAGGTGACGTACATGATGGGCGCGGGCATACCGAGGTTGTTGCCGGCGAAGCTGACCACGGTCAGGATGATGGCCAGGATCAGGCACACCCACCAGATCTTGCGCAGGCGCTTGTACTCCGCGGTGGGCGGGTTGTAGAACTGGCGGTCGCGCTCGGCGTCCTTGGCGCGCTGCTGCTTGCGCTCGGCCTTCTTCTGCTGGGGCGTCTTCTTGGTGGACTCGATGCGCACCGAGGATGCAGCCTTCGAGACCGGCTTCGCGGAAGCGGCCGACTTGCGCGTAGCGCCCTTGCGGTCCTCGGATTGGTAGCGCTCGTTCATGGGGTTGCGTTGTGTCATTCTCACTCCTTCGCCCGCCTGCCGGCAGGCGAACCTTCTTCTGCTGCGGTCGCGTGCGGCGCCCCGCATCTCCTTCGGCGCGCGAGCCGGCTTGACGCCGGCGTCGCTTGCCTGGGGCCGATCCGAGACGCCGCATGCGTCCTTGCGAACCTGTACTGCTTATGCGGCCCTGCCGGGCCTGGGGCTAGAACTCGAACTTCTTGCCGGAGATCTTCTCGTACGCCGCGATGTACTTCTGACTGGTGCGCTCGATGACCTCCTGGGGCAGATGCGGCGGGTTGCCCTGACGGTCCCAGTTGGCGTTGAGCCAGTCGCGCACGTACTGCTTGTCGAAGCTGGCCTGGTCGCGGCCCGGCTCGTAGGCGTCGCCCGGCCAGAAGCGGCTGGAGTCGGGCGTGAGCACCTCGTCGGCCAGGATGATCTGGCCGTCGATGACGCCGAACTCGAACTTCGTGTCGGCGATGATGATGCCGTTCTCGGCAGCGTGGTCGCGGGCGACGGAGTACACCTTGATGGCCAGGTCGCGCAGCTGCGTGGCGGCATCCTCGCCGAGGATCTCCGCGCAGCGCTCGAAGCTGATGTTCTCATCGTGGTCGCCGATCTCGGCCTTCGTGGAGGGCGTGAAGATGGGCTCGGGGAGCTTGGAGGAGTTCACCAGGCCCTCGGGCAGCTGGATGCCGCACACGGTGCCCTGCTTCTGGTACTCCTTCAGGCCGCTGCCGGCAAGGTAGCCGCGCACGATGCACTCGACGGGGAACATCTCGGCCTTCTTCACCAGCATGAAGCGGCCACGCAGGTAGTCGGCGTAGGGCTTGAACTGCTCGGGCAGGTCGGCCACGTCGGCGCTGATCAGGTGGTTGCCGATGACGTCCTTGAGCTGCTCGAGCCAGAACAGCGAGATCTGCGTGAGCACCGCGCCCTTATGCGGGATCTCGTCCTCCAGGATGTAATCGAATGCCGAGATGCGGTCGGTGGCCACCATCAGCAGCTTGTCGCCCAGGTCGTAGATGTCGCGCACCTTGCCCTGTGCGTCCGGCTTGATATCGATTCCGCTCATGCCTGCTTATCCTTTCCCCATGAGAGTTGCGCCGGGCGCGGGCGGCGCCCAGCCGGCATTTGCGCGCCGTTTGCGGCGTGACTGTAACGTTGCCATTATCGTCTATTTTCCGTCGTCGTGCGACCGTCCGAACGGTATCCCCGTTTTCTGCGCATGTTGCTGCGCGCGTTGCTGCTCCTTCTGCTGTCGCTGCGCCTCGCGCTGCTGCTGGCGCTGTTGCAGCTGCTGCTCGCGCTGCTGCTGTTGCTGCTGGCGCTGCTGTTGACGCTGCTCGCGCTGCTCGTCGCCCTCATAGTACAACGGCAGGTTGATGGTGAAGCAGGCGCCCACGCCCTTCTCGCCCTCGACGTCCACGTAGCCGTTGTGGCGGTCGACGATCTCCTTCACCACGGAAAGGCCGATGCCCAGGCCGCCGCTTTCGCGCGTACGGCCGGCGTCCGCGCGCCAGAAGCGGGAGAACACCATCTTCGCCTCGTCGGGCGAAAGGCCGATGCCCGTGTCGCGCACGGCGATGGCGCACATGCCCTCGTGGCTGGACACGCTGACGGTGATGGTGCCGCCCTCGGGCGTGTAGCGCACCGCGTTGGAGATGAGGTTGGCCGTGGCCTGGCGGATCATATCCGCGTCGCCGCGCACGCGCACGCCGCGCTCCACCTCGTAGATGAGCTTGAGGCCCGAATCGGACACGTAGGCCTCATGCGTGGAGATGATGCTGCTGATGAGGTCGCCCACCTCGAGCACTTCCTTCTTCATGGGCGTGCTGCGGTTTTCAAGGCGCGAAAGCTTCAGAATGGCGTCGACCAGACGGCTTAGGCGCTTGACCTCGCCGTTCACCGTTTCAAGGCGCTCCTCGTCGGCTTCGAACACGCCGTCGACCATGGCCTCGACCGTTGCCTGGATGGCCATGAGCGGCGTGCGCAGCTCGTGCGCGACGTCGGTGGTGAGGCGGCGTTCGAGCTTGCGGTCGCGCTCGATGGAGTCGGCCATCTCGTCGAAGGTCATGCCCAGGCGCGCGATCTCGTCCTCGCCGCGGATGCCCGTGCGCGCCGACAGGTCGCCTTCCTTGATGGCGCGGGCGGTCTGCGCCATGGTGTTGACGGGGCGCACCAGGGTGCGCGCGAACAGGAAGCCGATGCACGACGCCAGCACGATGGCCAGCACCGTGGCAAACACCATTGCCTGGTAGGAGTTGTTGGAGAACTGCTCGTCTGCCTGCGTGAGCAGGGTTTCGCTTCCGTACACCCAGATGCGCACGGACCCCACGGCCGCGCCGCCGTACTCGATGGGCGCGCTGGCGAACTGCTGGCTGGCGCTTGCCGGCGGCGCCAGGGTGCGCCCGCTGTCCGAGCTCGGCGACATGCCCGCGCCCGATTCGCTTCGGGACGACCCCGTGCCGTCGTCGATGGCGACGGCCGAGGAATCGTACACGGCCTTGCCCGTGGTGTTGTCGATGACGGCCACGCCCACGCCGCTGTTCAGACTTTCGGCATACTTCGCCACGGCCTCGACCTGCGGGTCGTGCAGGGTATGGGAGGTGTTGTACACCTCCTCGATGCGCGTCGCCGTGCTTTCGGCGAGCGACTCCATGTTCTCCTGCGTGTAAGTGTGGAAGTGCTGCTGCCACACGAACGACAGCACGCCGATGGCCACCATGGCGGTCATGGCGGCGATCAGGGCGAATGCCATGGTCATACGCGTGGTGTACGTCAGGCTGTTCCACCAGCTCACCACGCCCTGGTACGGCTTGCGCCTTTTCTTTTCCTCGGAGGGGCGCTCAACCACGACCGGCCCCGTGGTGGCGGAGCCGGTCGAAGGAGC
>CAKUJT010000220.1 GCA_934661765.1 uncultured Senegalimassilia sp. | reverse complement strand
TCCACGCAGTCCACGCCCGTGACCTGCGCCGCGCCCATGGAGGCCGCCACCAGGCCGATGGTGCCCGTGCCGCAGTATGCGTCGATGGCGTGCTCGGCGCCGGTGAAGCCCGCAAGCTCAATGGCCTGGCGGTACAGCACCTCGGTCTGCACGCTGTTCACCTGGTAGAACGACTGCGACGAGATGCGGAAGCTCAAGCCGCACAGCTTATCCAAGATGAAGCCGGGGCCGTAGAGCACCTGCTCGCGCTGACCGAGCACCACATTGGTCTGGCGCTCGTTGATGTTCTGCACCACCGTAGTGATGAACGGGCAGCGGCGCACCAGCTCGCGGCAGAAGCTCTTCGCGCCGGGGAACTGCTGGCCGTTGGTGACCAGCGTGACCAGCACCTCGCCGGTGGTGTGGCCCACGCGCACCACGGCATGGCGCATGAAGCCGGTGCCGCGGTCCTCGTCGTAGGGCGGGATGCCGAACTTCAGCATAAGGCTGCGGACCGCGCGGATGACCTGCTTGGCCTGGGCGTTCTCGATCAGGCACTCCCCCGTGTCGATGATGCGGTGCGTGCCGGCGGCATACATGCCGCACAGAATGTCGCGCTGCGGGGAGGCAGGGCGGCTGGGGCGCTTGCCGCCGCTACGCTTGCCGGGCGCGGCCTTGCGCGGCGCGCCGGGAGCGAACGGGGACATCACCTTGTTGCGATAGGCGTACGGGTCCTGCATGCCCAGGATGGGACGCAGCGCCTCAGGGACCGCCACCTGGGAAAACAGCTGAGCCACGCGCTCGTCCTTCGCCGCAAGCTGTTGGTCGTAAGGCTGGTTGACGTGCTGGCAGGCGCCGCACTGGCGCGCAACCGGGCACTGCGGCAGGCCGTTTGCCACCACGCTCCCCTCCTGCCTGCGCTCCTGTCGGCGCTGAGGACCGGCTTGGGGCCGCGCCGCCTGCCGCGGGCGCTTCCCGCCCTGCCCGCCTGCGCGCTTCTGGCCGTTTTCCTTCATGAGCTCCCCTTGTCCGCTTGCATAAAACCGTAACTACCCAGTATACGCACATGCGCGGCCGGCAACGACGCGCCGCCGACAACCTCAAGGCAGAATCCACGCCTGCCCGTAACGGGCCGGCAACGGACGCGGCACGGTTCGGCACACGTTCGCCCGCGCCGCCGCACGCCGCGCCCGGAGCGCATATGATGGTGCGGACGGCGGCTCGCCCAACGCATGCGCGCCAGGCTCGTATGCGCGACGGGCCCGGCGCGCATACGCCGGCGCCCGCCGCCGAAACCTTCCATACGCCCCGCGCGGGCATCGCCCGCGCTTGCCCGAAACGAGGTCCCATGAAACGACGATCCCTCGCCGCCGCCATCGGCATCGTCATCGTGACGCTTGCCTGCGTGTGCGGCTTGTACGTCCATTTCATCCAAGAGAAGGTGCACGACGAGAGCGCCGACCACCTGAAGGAGATCTATTCCCAGGTCAACAACACGTTCTCCATGCTGGTATCCGACAACTGGAACCACCTGAGCACGTGGAACACCATGTTCGAGGAATCCGCCGCCCACTCGCCCGACGGCTCCGTATCCGGAGACGACGCCGAGCAGGCGCGCGAGTTCATAGGCGGCGAACAGGCAAAATGGGGCTTCACCGATTTCTACTTCATCAACTCGCAGGGCGCCTACGCCACCCCCGACGGCGAGCGCGGCACCCTGAACCTGGGTCAACAGCTCGATCAGCTGAACGGCGGGAGCAGCATCGTAGCGGACACCGTCCCCACCAGCGGCACGGGCCTTACGGTGTTCGCCACGCCCGTGACGCCCGCCTCGTTCGACGGGTTCGAATACTCGGCCATCGCCATAAGCTACAACAACCACGACATGGAGGCGGCCCTTGACGTGAACGCCTTCGACGGGCAGTCCAGCTGCTTCGTGATCACGCCGGCCGGCAACCTGCTGTTCTCCGCCACCGACCAATATTCGCAGTCGTCGAACCTGCTCGACTGGCTCGGCCAGATAGCCTCGTTCGGCGCAGACGGCGGCATCGACGCCATCCACTCCGACATCGATGCAGGTCAGAGCGGCACCACGCAGTTCTCCACCGCAACCAACCAGTACTATCTCACCTACATGCCCGTCGGGTTCCAGGACTGGGTGATGGTGGGCGTGGTCCCTAGCAACGTGGTCAACGCCAGCATGTCGGAGGTCCAGCTGCTCACCATCGCCACCGTGTCGGTGGTGCTGTTCGCGCTTGCCGCGCTCGTGGTGGTCATCCTGGTGCAGCACGGACGCCGCGTGCTCGACCAGCAGGTCCGGGAGGTGAAATACCGCGAGCAGCTGTTCAGCGCGCTGTCGGGCAGCACCGACAACATCTTCATCATGTTCAGCCCCGACGACGGCTCGGTGGACTACGTCAGCCCGAACACGCAGCGCATCCTGGGCATCCCAGCCGCCGACATCGCCAAGGACGTGCGCAACATCGACCGCTCGCTGGAGCCGGGCTCAGAGGGCCTGCTTGAATCCAACATGCACACGCTTCCCAGCAACGACCATCGCGATGGCGACAGCACGCGACGCCATCAAGAGACCGGCGAGCTGCGCTGGTACCACGAGACGCTGTTCCGCGCGAAGGTGGGCGACACGGAGAAGCTGGTGTACGTGCTGTTCGATCGCACAAAGGAGACCGAAAGCCGCGAACGCCTGCAGCAGGCGCTTGCCATAGCCAAGCAGTCGAACCAGTCGAAAAGCACGTTTCTGGCGAAGATGTCCCACGACATCCGCACCCCCATCAACGCCATCATGGGCATGACGCAGATAGCGCGCGACAACGCCGGCGACTGGGAGAAGACCGACGAATGCCTGGCCACCATCCAGGCCTCGTCGCAGCACCTGCTCAGTTTAATCAACGACGTGCTCGACATGTCCAAGATCGAAAGCGGCGCCATCGAGCTGCAGGAGGAATGCTGCGACCTGGACACGCTGCTGCGCGACGTGGACGCCATCATGCGGCCGCAAACCGCGGCGAAGGGGCAGCTGCTCACGCTCGACGCGGTGAACGTGCAGCATCGCAGCTTCGCCGCCGACCAACTGCGCGTGCGCCAGATCCTGCTGAACCTGCTGTCGAACGCGGTGAAGTACACGCCCGACGGCGGCATGGTTGCCCTGCACGTGGAGGAGCACGAGCAGACCAGCCCGAATTTCGTACGCCTGAGCTTCATCGTGCGCGACAACGGCATGGGCATGCCGCCCGAGTTCATCGACCACGTCTTCGCCCCGTTCGAGCGCGCCGAAGGTAGGCAAATGCAGGGCATCCAAGGCACCGGCCTGGGCATGACCATCACGAAGGCCCTGGTAGACGCCATGGGCGGCACCATCGACGTGGAGAGCAAGGAGGGCCACGGCACCACGTTCACCGTGAAGCTGAAGTTCAAGCTGGGCGAGGGCGAAGGCGCGAAACCGTGCCCGTGCAAGGCCGCCGAGGACGACCCCGGCAAGGGCAAGCGAGCGGGCAAGGACACCGAGCGCGAACGCGCGAAGGGCGATGCGGACGAGAAGCGCCCCTCCTATACCGAGGTGTTCAAGGGCCGACGCTACCTGGTAGCGGAGGACAACCAGATCAACCGCATCATCCTGGCCGAGATGCTCGCCGAGCGCGGAGCAACCCTCGAGCAGGCTCAGAACGGCAAGGAGGCCGTGGAACTGTTCGCCGAAAGCGAGCCGCAGCACTTCGACGCCGTGCTCATGGACGCCATGATGCCCGTGATGGACGGCTACGAGGCCACGCGCGCCATCCGCAAGCTGCCGCGCCCCGACGCGCAGACCACGCCCATCGTGGCGCTGACCGCCAACGCCTACGCGGACGACGTGAAGAAGGCGCTGGACTCGGGCATGAACGCGCACGTGGGCAAGCCGTTCAAGATCGCCGACCTGGCGAAGGCCCTCGACGAGCTGCAGCGCGA
>CAKUJT010000219.1 GCA_934661765.1 uncultured Senegalimassilia sp. | reverse complement strand
ATTGAACAGGCAAAAAAGAAAAATATTCCAAATACAACATTTGTTGTGGGAGACTGTGAGAACTTTCCTTTTGAAAAGGATTCATTTGATGCAATTATTTGTTCTATGAGCTTCCATCATTATCCGGATCCACAGGCATTTTTTGACAGTGTGAAAAGATGTCTTCGCCCAAATGGAAGATTGATACTGAGAGATGTGACCAGTGACAATAAAGTATTGGTATGGCTAATGAATACATTGGAAATGCCGTTGGCAAATATATGCGGACATGGAGATGTCCAGGTGCCAACAAGAGATGTGGTCATAAAATGTTGCAAAAAAGCAGGATTAAAAGTAGAAAAATTTGAAATTCGTAAAGGTATGCGAATGCATTGTGTTGTGAGAAAAGCCTAAAGGAGACCAGCTATGAAATTTTATGAAAGTGGAGACAATCGTAAACCAGTGATTTTTTTATTTCCGGGTACCTGTTGCCTGTATAGCAGCTTTGACCATATACTGGATGGGTTACATTCTTATTTTTATACGGTAGCAGTTTCTTATGATGGATTTGATCCAAATGAGAAAACAGAATTTTGTTCAATGGAAGATGAATGTGAAAAAATTGAGCAGGAAATCAGGAAAAAGTATGGTGGCAGAATTAAAGCAGCATATGGGTGTTCCCTTGGAGGAAGTTTTGTATCCCTTTTGATTCAGCGGAAAAGAATTCATATAGATCATGGCATCATTGGGAGTAGTGATATGGACGAAGCGGGTTCATTTATGGCAAGAATCCAGTCATCGATAGTTGTGCCGATTATGTATAGAATGGTTCACACAGGTAAATTACCTAAATTTATGCAAAAGAAAATAAATGAAGCAGATAAATCAAAGAAAGAACTGGTTGCTGGATTTTTAAATATGTTCGGTATTGACCAGGGAGGAAGTCCGTGGATTACGAAACAGAGTATTTATAATCAGTTCTATTCTGATCTGGTTACGAAAGTCCAACATGGAATTGATGTGCCGGGAACAACAATCCACGTGTTTTACGCGACAAAGATGGGTAAAAAATACGAAAAGAGATATTGTACTTATTTCAAAAATCCGGACATCCGAAGACATAACATGCAGCATGAAGAACTGTTTTGCTGTCATAGTGCAGAGTGGGTGGAAGAAGTGAAAAAAGCAGTGGAAGGCGACAGACAATGAAAGAAAAAGTGAATGTGACAGGTGTGCCGGAAACAATGGTACAGACTTTGTATGCAAGAGCAAAAGAAACAAGAAAGAAAAATGCCAAAATAAATGACGAAATTGCAGTAGAACTTGTGAAAAAGCTTGATTATGACTTTTCCAAGGCAGATAAAGATAACGCCATGACTTATGGTGTGATTGCGAGAACAATTGTATTAGACCGGATGGTTGAGCAATATTTGGAGAAGCATGCAAATACAGTTGTTGTAAATATTGCATGTGGACTGGATACCAGATGTTATCGAATGGAAGGAAAATATCTGCGTTGGTACAATGTGGATCTGCCGGAAACGATGAAGATAAGGAAACAGTTTCTTACAGAAACAGGTCCGATATATCAGATTGCAAAGTCTGCAATGGATGATTCCTATATAGATGATATAGATTATCACTGTGAGAATGTTCTGGTAATAATCGAAGGACTTACAATGTATTTGTGTGAAAAAGATATCAGAAAGATGTTTTCTATTATTGAAAAATCATTTCAGGAAGTAACCGTAATGGTCGAAACCATGTCACCTTTTGTTGTAAAACATGTGAAAGAAAAATCCATAGAGGGAAGCAATGCAAAATTCACATGGGGAGTTAAGAATGGAAAAGAGCTGCAAAGAATCATATCGGAATTTTCTGTTCAGCAGGAAGTCAGTCTGGTCGAAGGGATGAAAGAACTTATGCCGATTTATCATGTGATAGGTAAAATTCCAACTGTTCGAAATATCTCGAACAAAATAATAGTTATGGAAAAACATGGATGATATTATACGAGCAGGAGATGATACAGATGAAGAAAAGACATTTTGATGTGGGAACAGATGGATTTTATGCTGCATACTGGAAATGTAAATCAGATTCAGACTGTGCAATGATTGCCATGATCGGAGATGATTCAGAGGATTATCTAGCGCGTACATCTGTGAAATGGTTACATAAACTCGGTGTGAATGTGATGACAATGTCACCTGGAAAAAAGGATTATGGACATCATAATTATCCGCTGGAGCGTATAGAAAAAGCAATTGATTGGTTAAAAGCACATGGTAATCAGAAGATAGGAATTGTCGGGGCATCTACTACAGGAACACTTGCCTTAACTGCAGCTTCTTATTTTGAAGATATTACATTGACGATTGGTCTGACACCGAGTGACTTTATCTGGCAGGGATTTATGCAGGGCAAAAAAGATGGATGTAAAGAATGGCCGATTGAGGGAGAATCTCTTTTTTCTTACAAAGGAGAACCGCTTCCGTATATGCCATTTTGTTACAAACATCCGGATTACTGGCATGTGATTGAGAAAGAAACAAAGCGAACCGGTGATATGATTAATTCGAGAAAACTGTTTGATGATTCGGAAAAGGCTCACCCAATCACAGAAGACGAGATGATCAAGATTGAAAAAATCAATGGAATATTATTGCTGATTGGTGCTGAAGATGATGTGTTATGGGATACAGCAAAATATATCCGCCGTATGAAGCAGCGTATGAAAGAACATCCACACACATGCAGGTTGGAGTATGTTATTTATGAGCATGGAACCCATTTCGTTTTTCCAGAGAGTATGTTAAAGACGATGTTGCCAGTTGGTTCTGGAGTTTTCATGAAACTGGCATTTCAGGCAGCAAGAAAACATCCGAAAGAATGCCGTAGTACGCGTCTGGATATCGATCAGCGGGTGAGAAATGCTGTTGCAGAATGGAAGAGTAGAAAAAAAGACGGATAAAAAATAAAAAATGGACAGAAGGTGGAAATATGGTTTTTAAAACAACAGGAAACAAATCAGAACCAGTTGTTCTTTTCTTTCATGCAATGGGAGTGACTGGGGAAAGCAGCATGCCGGTTGCTGACAAATTGGCGGGAAAATTCTATTGTATTATGCCAACCTCAACAGTGTATTGCTCCGGACAGAGGTACTGCAGCAAAAGAGATGAGGTACAGCAAGTGGTACGATTTCTGGAGAAACAAGAAATCAAAGAGATAGAACTTGTAGTGGCATCTTCTATCGGTGCAGATCTTGCCATGGCATTTGTGACGAATGCCAAAATACCGGTTAAGCATATATTTTTTGATGGCGGACAGTTTGCACAGATTGGAAAGGTGACACGCAGGATTATGGTTCCATTCTTATATGTGGCAATGAAAAGCCTGTACTGGTCAAATGGAAAAACGCTGAAGAAAATTATGTGGTGTGACGATGACAAGATTAAGCCTTACTTTATAAAGGCAGGAAAGAACCTGACCTATAGAAATCTGAGAAGGCAGATGACAGACAGTCTGGAAGATAAACCGTTTCCCAAATTGCCGGAAGAATTACAAAAACATACGTTCTGGGAATTCGGAAGTAAAGAAGAACATTTCAAATACAGGAGTGCAGTGATGCAGACTTATATATATGGTAACTTTCCGGTTTTTGAGGGATTTAACCATATGCAGTATCAGATCCGCGACCCGGAAGGGTTTGCCAGAATGTTGGAAACGATAATGGAGACTGATCGATTACCCAAATTGACATTTGCAATATGATATAAAGGAAAAATCTATGAAAAATGCTTATGAGGTTGCAGAAACTATATTGAAGTCCAGACTTGATAAGAATGGAGAATTAAAATCATCAGATTCTTTTTCAAGCATTGAATTATATGGTACATCAGCTTGCAAAAAAGCAGGATTAAAAGTAGAAAAATTTGAAATTCGTAAAGGTATGCGAATGCATTGTGTTGTGAGAAAAC
>CAKUJT010000218.1 GCA_934661765.1 uncultured Senegalimassilia sp. | reverse complement strand
CAGAAAATACAGTTTTGACGATTTCATCGAGATCATCGCGCAGCTGCGCGCTCCGGGCGGATGCCCGTGGGATATCAGGCAGACCCACGAATCGCTCAAAAAATGCCTGATCGAAGAGTCCGGCGAAGTCATCGACGCGATCGACAACAAAGACGATGCGAACCTTTGCGAGGAACTCGGCGACGTGCTCCTCCAGGTAGTCATGCACGCACAGATCGCAGCCGAAGAAGGCCGCTTCACGATAAACGATGTTATCCAGGGCGTTTCCGAAAAAATGGTGCGCCGACACCCTCACGTATTCGGCGATGTAAAAGTCAGCTCACCCGAGGAAAGCCTTGCGCTGTGGCAGGAGATCAAGAAAAAGGAAAAAGCCGAAGAGTAGCTTTACCACACTTCGACTTTCCACAAACGTTCCTCGTCTATACCGATATCAGCGACCACTATCCTGCCGCAGTACGGAGCTGCGAACTTCTGAAGATGCACCGGTTTCTTCGCATGAAAGGTCACTGTGCAGTGTACTGAAACGCTTCTGGTTTCGAGCTCCTTCTCATCGGTAAGGTCGCCGCCAAGTCCAGACGGTATGTCGAGGGCCACGACCATCGTATCACTATGAGCCGGCAGATTCCCGGAATTTACCGAAAAACTGTTTATATAGATCGCCGCCCTGAGGCCGTTGCCGCTGAGTTTCCCGCGGAACCCGGTCCCGTAGATCGCATCTACTATCACATCCGGGATCTCTTTAAGTTCCAGCAGGGCGCGGTCGTTCTCCGCCATATCGACGATGCTTATGTCGCGCTCCTTGAGCAGCTCAAAGTTGGTGATGCTGTCGGGAGTCTGTGGCGGCCCGTCCACCAGCACGACCTTCACGGCATAGCCCTCATCGTGCAGAAGCCTTGCAACGACGAAGCCGTCTCCGCCGTTGTTTCCCTTGCCGCAGAAAATCAGCACTTTCTTCTGAAGACTGCGTTTATCGACTCTGCTCACGAATCCGTTGCTGCCCTTTGTCATGATGTAGACCGGTTTATCTTTCATAGCGCCTGCAGCACCTGCGTCACCGATAACCTTCTCGAGCAAAGTACCTGCAGGTGCAGTTTCTGCGACCTTTGCATCAGGAATGCCGGAATCATCACCGGCGGCCGTCATCGGGATGTCAGGCTTGCCGGAACCGCCCGCGCCTTTACCTAAACCACTTGCGGCTGCGGTCTTGCCCGCAACACCCGTATCCCCGGCAGAACCCGCACGCGTTATGATGCTCCTGTAGTCCACAGTTTCCATTATCACTTCTGCTGCACGTGTGCCTGCGTTTTCCATCATCTGATAATATGACAGTCCGTCCTCGTCAGCTCTTCTTTCGAGTATCTTCATCTGACCGCATGTCACAAAATGTTCTCTACCCATGACGACTACTCTATCACACTCATATCGAGTCCGTCATATCCGGCAAGGAACTCTCTCATCACATCTGCGATCACTCTGCAGCCTCCTGCGCTGTCCGATGCCATATTGAGCGGAAGAATCGGATCGTGCAGCGACTTCCTGAGAAGGCACCAGCCGTCCGCAAAGTTTATCCTCACGCCTTCGTAGTTAGGCTCTTCCAGAGAAAGCTCGTCCGACGCCTCCGCGAAAGATTTGAGATCCGCCAGGACTTTGTCTCCGTACCCTGCAAAATCCGCACTTACGATCGGTATGCGCACTTCCTTTTCATCAGCAGGATCCTGCAGATCTTTGATCACGCTGTCGAGTGTCTTTCCTTCCTTCCTGAGCTGCGCCGCCTTTATCACTATCTTCGTCGCCAGGTATGCGCCGTCATCGAGGAAATAATTTTCTTTGAGCGCGGCATGCCCGGAAGTCTCTATCGCCAGCTGGCAGTCGATGCCCTCCGCATTTAGCTCCTGCGCCTTGTTTATCACGTTCTTGTATCCTCTCTTGAATCTCAGGTGTCTGAGTCCAAGTCTGTTTTCTATGAAATCAGTCAGCTGCCTGCTCGTGATGCTGTCGGTCACGACCGTCGTCCCCGGATGTTCTTCCGCAACGAGCGCAGCCGCCATCGCAACGATGCCGTTCCTCGCGATCTCTCTGCCTTTTCCGTCTACTGCCGCCGATCTGTCCACGTCGGTATCGAATATGAGTCCAAAATCCGCACCCGACGAGATCACCTTTGTCATGATAGAATTCATCGCATCGCGATCCTCAGGGTTCGGCGCATGGTTGAGGAACATGCCGTCAGGTTCCAGGAACTGGCTTGCCGACACGTCAGCGCCGAGAGGCTTCAGCACGCGCTTTGCATAAAAGCCGCCGCTGCCGTTTCCTGCATCCACTACGATCTTCATTCCTTCGAGAGGTCTGTCTCCGTTGTCAGCACCTTTCACGATGAGGTTTTTCAGGTGATCGCAGTACACCGTCATCACATCGCCCTCCACCATCGGGTAGACCAGCTTGCCGAAATCTCTGACTCTGGCGTCGTGATTGCCGGGCTCTCCGAGTTTTGCACGACAAGCCTCCTCATCGGCAGCATATTCCAGGATCTGTGCGATATCTCTCTTGTTCAGCCCGCCTTCAGACGTAAAAAACTTGAACCCGTTTCTATTATACGGCAGATGACTGGCAGTCACCATGATGCCCGCATCGCACATAAACTCCGGGAACACCGTCGTCATGAACATCGCCGGCGTCGATGCGAGCCCGCAGTCGTACACCTTTACACCATAAGGACCGAAGCCGTTCATCATGCCCAGCATCAGACGCTTGCCCGAAACTCTCGGATCGCGTCCGACTGCAACGGTCAGCTCCTCCGGTTTTTTCCCTGATCTATCACTGAGCCAAACCACGAACCCGCGCGCTATATCCTCCGCGACATCCGGAGTCAGGTTCGGCAGCTCCCCCGGTACTCCTGTTATCGCGATCCCTCTTATGTCGCTTCCGTTCTGCAGTTTTTTATAATTCTTCATTTGCTTGTCTCCTAATAAATATGTTTTTCTGCTAATGACCGGCCGCGTTCGCAGCCGCTATATTTATTATAGTCTAAGCCGAAGACACATAAAAGGATTTATTTTCTTTTTTCGACATTGTTCTCATGTGCAAAGCGCAGGTGCGCGCGATGCATGCTGCCTGTGACAAGCAGCATGACCAGGCTCAGGGCAAACCAGGCAAGCGAAAACAGCGGGCAGACCT
Source organism: uncultured Senegalimassilia sp. (assembly GCA_934661765.1). Next base: position 802 of record CAKUJT010000218.1, on the reverse strand, counting down.
GTCCCATTATATTGCCCGGCTGATCCGAATAATCCCAGACGTGCCATTTGAACCATATATTCACTATGATGCCGACAAAAAATTCGAATACCGTAAAAATACAGGCTCCCGCCGCGGCTTTCACCAGCGTGGGAGCTCTGTCGTTCTCTTTGAGATAGTAATAAAATGTCAGCAGGCACGCTCCTCCGGTCAATGCCATCGACCAGTGAGTGTACCCTCTGAACATATATTCGACCATCGAATATCCTGCGGCTCCCGTAAAAAACACTATAATACTCATACTTATAGTATCTGCCCGCTGCAGAGATGTAGTCATGTTATTTTTATGAAAATCGCAGCGCTTCGCATGCCGGGTCAGCCCGGCAGTTCCGCCGGCAGACCTGTCTTTCTGCGGCGTCTGTGAAAGACGGGATCGCTATGCGGCTGCCTATCTCTCATCATCTCTGTCATCGTCCGGATCCGCAGCTGCCTGCTGTTCATCGGCTTTTTCGGCTTTTTCGGTTTCTTCGGCTTCTTCCGATCCGTCAGCTGCGCCTGATACGGCTTCAACGTCATCATCGACGTGCTCCTGATCGTCTGCCGCCTCAGCACCTGCATCCTTTACATGAAAATCCTCAGACTCGATGTCCTCATATACATCTGCACCATCTGCGGGTGTTTTGCAAATGCCGGAGGCCTGCGCTTTCTGCAGCATGCTTATGACTCTGCCTGCGGCGAACAGGAGCGCGCCGTAAACAAAATAGCTTATCGAACCGGTTACGATGTACTGGAACGCATCGAGTTTCATGTCGGACAGAGACAT
>CAKUJT010000217.1 GCA_934661765.1 uncultured Senegalimassilia sp. | reverse complement strand
AATTAGTACTGGCACTGATGCTGAGTCTGATGATGCTGGTGACCATGATCCCGTCGTTTAGTTTCGCGGATGAGACAAGCGGCACTGGAAGCAGTGCGGCGAGCGGTACGCCAAGTACTGCGATGTCCGGGGACTGCGGAGCGACAGGGAATGATCATGTGACGTGGAAGCTGACACAGAATAATAGTGGCGCTGCCAATCCAACGTATACGCTGACGATTGACGGAAGCGGAGCGATGGCGGATTATAAGAACCCCAACGGAGACGTTACCCTGGCAGCACCGTGGTATCAGACTCTGAGCGCTGACGCTGCGACCAAACTGTTCCCGATCACCAATATCGAGATTGGCGACAAGGTCACTGGATTAGGAGACTATGCGTTTGCATATACTGAGATTGCGGCTATTGGATTTGAAAAAAATGTGACGGATTACGGCGATAATCTGTATTCCCACTGTTCCAAAGTCGAAGTAGTTGACTGGGCTGGTTTTAACCCGAAGAACATTTCTGACGGATACGTAACTGAACAGACGGCGACCGGTTCTTTCGTACCGTTCGGTATGTTTGACTATTGCGAAAAACTGGATCAGTGTAAAAACGGAGCAACGACTTATCCTGCTGAAAAATTAGTATTTCCTGAAAATATCACAGGTGTTATGACAGCTGCATTCAGAGGAACGGGTTTCAGCTCGATCGACTTTGAAAGTAGCAACCTGACCCGCGCTGGCGCATATGTGTTTTCTTATATGCCAAACTTGACGGAGCTTACAGTTCCGGGCAAGGTGGAATTCTATCAACAGAACGGTGACCTGCAGTCCTCCGCATTTCAAGGCTGTGCAGCTTTGGAGAAAGTAACGCTGGATGACTCCGTGACGATCATTCCTTACAGAATGTTTTCCCAATGTTCCAAACTTGCTGAGGTGCAGGCGGATAAAGCTGATTCAAAGCTGGAAACGATCGACAGAAATGCATTTGCTCAATGCGGTAAATTAGCAAGCTTTACATTCCCGGACGCATTGAAAAACCTTAGAAATTCTGCTTTTATTCAGACTGGTTTGACCAGTGTAGAACTAGGTGCTGTTGAAACTTTGGACAATAACGTATTCCAGGGCTGCTCAGCCTTGACGACCGTGAACATCGAAGGTACTAAAGATTTAAAACTTCCGGGGAGCCTGTTCAATGGAAGCTGGAATAACAGCACCCATGGTTTCGATAATGATGGCGCGAAGTTGACAAGCTTTACAGTCGAAAATGGTGATTTATCGGATTTCAGTTTAAGTGGCTCGAAAACGACTCTGAAAAACGTTGTGCTGGGCGACGGTGTGACCAATGTCCCGAACGGATTGCTGTCAGGATTTGAAGTGCTGGAAACAGTATCCCTTGGCAAAGGAGTAACATCAATTGCAGACAATACATTTAAAGAATGTACCTCGCTGAAATCCATCGAATTATCCGAGGGGTTAACATCAATCGGAAATCATGCGTTTAATGGATGCACAAGTCTGGCTGCAGTTCATCTGGAAAAGGCTACTGCGCTCAAAACATTAGGACGGAGTGCGTTTGCAGGCTGCACGGCTTTAACGGGAATTGTGATTCCAGATGCCGTAACCGAGATTGGATCCTCTGCGTTTGACGGGTGCAGTAATTTAACCAAAGTTGATATTTCACCAAATTCCAAGCTGACGACTATTGGCGGCGGTGCATTCGTAAATTCTGAAGTACCGTACTTTTACATTCCCTCCGGTGTGACAGTAGGCCAGCAGGCATTTTTCTTTAACGCGGAACCGACGAATAAAAAGATTACTTATGATTTAAGCGGATGGGACACAAAGAATTTAAACACAAGTGTATTTGGAAAATGGTGCTTTAGCCAGTATTGGGATCATACTAACTATCGGGAAATCGCGCGCACGTTCTATCTTCCTGATGATACAGTTGTGCCGTACTTGCCGGTAGGAACCAGCTCCATCTATACTGCTGTTGATCCTAGCGACAAGGCAGATCGTACAAGAAATGCGGTTTACGCTGTGACTAACGGAGGTACGTTCGCTAAAAATACAGATTTCACAGCGGATACCCTTGCAACGCCAATCAAGAAAAATAACAAGTTCGATGGGTGGTATGATAATAAAGGTTGCGATGGTACTGCTGTAAGCACTGCTCCAACGGCAGGTCAGACCTATTATGCGAAATGGTTAAAAAAGAAGCCTAGCACGATTGCTTTGAAAAACAACTTAGAGTTAGATAGAACATATGGCTATCCTGCAGTAGCTTTATCAAAAGACAGCTGCGATGTAACAGGGAGTCGTGGCGACATCACCTTCGTTTATGAGCAGAAGGATGGAGATAAGTGGATCAAGGTTGATGATGTTCCAACCAAGGCTGGAACTTATCGCGTGAAAGCAATACTCGACGAAGATGCGGATAACGCAAGTGCGGAATCCGGTTATAAGGAATTTACCATTGCGAAAGCAAATCCGAATTATGATGTGCCACAGAATCTGGAAGCTTTCGAAGGTCAGACTCTGGCAAAAGTGAAGCTGCCGGAAGGCTTTACTTGGGAACAGCCTACAACTACTTCTGTAGGCAACCCGGGAACCAATACGTTCACCGTAAGATATACACCTGCTGATACAGACAACTATAATACGATCGAAGGTATTAACGTAACGCTGAAAGTCCACATGAAATGGGTCGCTTTGAATGAAGTCCCTGTCATCAATGCAGAAGACAAGACTTTGACGGTGGGAGACAAATTTAACCCAATGGATGGCGTAACAGCTACTGATAAGGAAGATGGAGATCTGACGGATCAGATCGAGATCGTGAAAAACACCGTAGATACATCCAAGGCTGGCCTTTATAGCGTGACATATGAAGTAACGGATAAAGACGGAGCCTCAGTGGAGAAGTCGATCAATGTGGTAGTCAAAGAAAAGACAGCTCCACCGACAACGGTATCGCAAGACGGTTATGCTAACGGTTCAAAGACCGGCGATGCAATGCCGATCGGCATGCTGGCAGTGCTGATGCTGGCTGCGGCAGCAGGGATCGCGTTTTGCGGCAGAAAGCTGTATAAAAGCAGATAAGTAAATCTAGTAAATTAAATATAAGATAATGCGAACAGGAGATTTGAAGAGATGAGCTGAATGCAGCCGTCATCATCAGATCTCCTGTTTTGCTACACTCGGGATTCTGGAGATCTCGGGCTGCAGGAGTGACCTGATTGGAGCTACTTCGACGGTCGCTTCATCCTTAACGGGCTTAATTCTGGAAATAAGGATGAAACCGGGTGAAATCGACCTGTGCTTTAAGACCCTTCATCTTTAAACTTGCGGTGCCGGCTAATATGGATGAAAATCTGCCTAAATTTTGGTAAATTTTCATCCCCGTGCCGGCAACGCCAAGCTATGGATTCATCATCCCTATCCCCCTACAACCCTAAAAATTAGGCTAATCAAAGTTTCTTAGGGTTTCCCCAAATTTCTTGGGGTCAGGACAATTGGATTCTTCTATAACTTTTATCACGCTGATTTCATCCCCAAGTCCCTCAGATATAGGGATGGCAGGATGAAAGGGCAGTGTGTTGTCTGTTTTACAAACAGAATGGTGCACTTGAATGGAAATATTTTAAAGGCTTTCATCCTTCATCACAATGAGCCTGGCATTGTAGGATGAAATCCTGAAGCAGTCATCGAAGGAAGCCTCTGAAAATCCCTCGCTGAGTACTCTTTTAACACGTTTTCATCCTGTGAGCCTCGCTGCGAGGGAGTACGAGGATGAAATCAGTGTGACGTAATAACTCACTTCATGGATTTGCTCTGCTATCGCTAGGATTAGAGGATAAAATTCTGCAAATATCACCAAAAGGAAAAAAATGACAGAGAGTTGCTCCAAATGCTTGACATATATTACCATGCGGAGTAGTATATCCCCACCAGATAGTGGTACGCATGCAATAGATAAGTTAATTGTCT
>CAKUJT010000216.1 GCA_934661765.1 uncultured Senegalimassilia sp. | reverse complement strand
AGTAAGTATCTCTTAAATATGGTAAACAGCAAAAAGGATTTTCCGCATCTACGAATGCCGGTGATTACCTTTATCATTCCATTATCTTTTCGCTCAATCAACTGCTGTAGGTAATCGTCTCTTTTAATCTCCATCGCTATACTCCTCATTTTTGTGCATCTGCACTCTTTTTAGTAATGATATCCTATTACAAAACAAAATACGTTTCAATATTCATTCCTAGTTTATGTGTATATGCGTATTTTTATGTAATGTTCTAATACAATATAAGGCAGGCTATCAAGTATTATTTTGTTATGTCCCCATGGAATTCCTCCCACCTGTGCACAAATAGGAATTACATTTTCTTTTAAACCATCCGGATATCCCGAGCCATCATATTTTTCATGGTGATAAGCGAAAACCTGGAGGTATTCAGCAGTATGCCGGTTCCCAAAGCGGTAATGAAAAATGCGCTGCCTGCTATGGCAGCTATGCTGATGGTACTTGTATATAATCTCGCCGATACCTTTTTTATCGGTCAGACACATAACGCTTTACTGGTTGCCGCAGTATCTCTTGCGACACCAGTATATCTGATTTTTATGTCCATCGGAACTTTGTTTGGAATAGGCGGGACTTCTGTAATTTCCAGAGCATTAGGGGAAGGCAAGAAAGAAAAAGCAAGAAAATCCTGTGCGTTTTGTTTTTGGGGATGTGTATTCGTAGGTATTCTGTTGTTAGCATTTATTCTTATATTTATTGATCCGATTCTGAATTTAATTGGTGCCAGTGTTCTGGCTATCGGTGTTCCCGCTGCTTTAGGTGATGCATTGATGAGTGTATCTCATATTATCAGCAACAGCCAGATGGCACATTATGGAGATATGGCTGTTGCCGGAATGGGTGTTGCAATGAAAGTTATCACAATTACTGGTATGATCTGTATGGGCTTAGGTCAGGGCGTACAACCGATTCTCGGTTATTGTGTAGGTGCAAAAACATGGAAACGCTTTAAAGAAGTTTTTAAATTTACTATTATTTTTGCACTTATTTTAGGAACAGTCCTTGCAGCTATCTGCTATGTATTTACCAATCAGATTGTCAGTGCTTTTCTTACAGATCAGACTGCTTTTTCCTATGCAGTTCAGTTTGCAAGAATACTTCTTTCCACCAGCTTTCTTTTCGGTGTATTTTATGTATTGGTCAATGCACTTCAGGCAATGGGAGCTGCAACGCCTGCGTTACTCATCAGTATGAGTCGTCAGGGAATCATCTTCATTCCTGCATTATTTATTTTGCAAGCTGTTGTAGGAATGACTGGACTTGTATGGGCGCAGCCTGTTGCCGATGTATTGTCTATTCTGATTGCAGCTATATTATTCAGAAAAACTATGAAGAAAATGCAGATTATGTGACATTCTCCCCACCTTAGGACGCCACTGAAAAACTAATTTTACATGCAATATATAGTATTGTGAAATCAACAAACATACTTTATTTTGTATTGATTTACACGTAAAAAGGACTTTTTCAGTGACATCCCTTAGAGGTCGGAGTCTTCTTGTTAGAAAAGGATAAAAAATTCCTTTATTTCCCTTGCGGATTCTGCATAAGGGCAAAAATCAGGGAAAATACATATCATTTCACTATCTAAGGGGCTGAAACGCCTGTAAAATAAGGAAAGTTCAGGAAATCTCTCCACAAATTCCGATTTATCTTTCACTAATAATGACAAAATAAGCTGATGCAAATTTCACGGCATCAGCTTATCATTCTAATTTTCTATTTTTCCATAACCTCTATCGCACATTCATGCTTCTTCGTTTTCTTATTATAATTAATACCAACCAGTAGAAGCTTTCCTTGATAGTCTTTTAATGCACTTCCATAATTCTTTTCTCGGATTTGCTTCAAAGCACCAACTGTACTCTTGTCCCATTTCAATTCAATTACTACTGCCGGCTTATCCAAATGTTTTTTTCTTGGAATCATACATATGTCCGCAAATCCTTTTCCAGTCGGCATTTCTCGCACTATCGTGTAATATTCGCGTGCAAAATAAAACGCAAGATTGATCGTGCAGCTAAGCGAATTTTCATCGTTATACTGAAGAATAGAAATCTCATCATGTGCTTTTTCTATTCCAGCTGCAACAGCAGCTTCATCCATTGCCCACAATGCTTCCAGTAATTTGCGAGAAGCTTCCAGAGATTCCATCACTCCATACCAGTTCATTGTACTGATTGCGTTGACATATTCCTGTGCAACCTCTTTATTCGGAATCCTTACTGTCCCATCTATAATATTGTAGGTCAAATAACCCAGATGCACCAGTAGTGTCAATACATCATCTTTTGTTGCAAACGTAGTCATATCATTGCTGAATGTTCCTATATTGATTGAAACAGACTCACCCGCAAGCATCCGAACCACAGAATCTTTTAATCCATCCATATCCATCTGAATATAAATTTTTAATGCTTCATATGTTTCCGTCTGATTCCAATAAGTTCCAAATTTGTGACGCAACATAGCTTCTACAACAGATTTCGGACTGTACATAGAATAGCACTCATCTTTTTCTTTCTGATGTACAACCAATTGATACCCGTCATACCAGATTTTAGATTCCTCAAAACTCATACCATACTTTTCGCAAAGTTTAAGTACTTCCTGCTCTGTAAAACCAAAATATTCTGCAAAATCACCTGGATCTGTCATAGAATATTCAGTAAACATATTCAAGGCGGAATGTGAACCATATTTTTTAATTGGCAGAATACCAGTCATATAAGCCATTGCAACATAGTCTTTATCTTTGAGCCATACACGCAAGAAATCCAGATATTTTCTTTGTGCTTCTTTATCTTGTTTGTATTCTCTGAACAGGCAATCCCATTCATCAATCAGAATTACAAAAGGACATCTGGTATAAGAAAATACGTCTTTCATCACCTGAATCAGGTTCTTTTCATCTCGAAAACGTACCTCTGGATATGTTTCCTCAAAATCTGAAACCAGATAGTTTTTAAGCATTCCGAGCATTTCTTCCATCGTTCCTGCCATGCTCAAAAATTCCTGCATATTAATTTTAATAACATCATATTGGTTCAGATTTTCTTTATATGAATCCTCTTTGCTAATTGCAAGATTCTGAAATAATTCTTCTGTATTTTCACTTCGGTCATAATATGCTGCAAGCATATTTGCTGCCATAGATTTTCCAAATCTTCTTGGACGGCTCAAACAGATATACTTTTGCTCTGTACATAAGGCTTCATTTGTTTTTGCAATTAATTTGCTTTTATCTACATATATTTTTGAGCGAAGACTTCCTTTAAACGAAAAATTTCCCGGATTCAGATAACTGCCCATGCAAATTCCTCCCGTCAAAGTTTTATAGAATATATTATATCTGATTCTCTTAATAATCACAAGCGATTCGCATATCGAACGCAAGAGTTAATATTTAAAGACCACTCCCGAATCAGATTGTGCATTAAATGCACTTTCTATTGATATTCAATTATTTTCATATATCCGTTTTGGTATCCAGACTACCATTCTTTAAACGAATGTCTTCTGTTATAGCGGCTTCTCGGTTTCATGGCACCTTTTCCATCCTGTTATTTTGAAATGGAAACAAAACCTGACTATTTAATGCAAGTATTGAAAGAGGGTGACTATATGAAAACAATCACGAAAGCAACCAAACATCCCCCTATATAGCTATGAAGGTATCGAAATTCACGATATAGCCGATTGGTTACTACAAGAATAAGCAGGTGGAATCAATAACGCCGGTACTGGATATCAAAATCCCTCACCGGCGTTATTGATTGTAATGATCTTACTTTGATATAATCACTATTTTTCAATTGCTATTTTCAAAGTAATATTCCCACTTGACAAAAGTTCTGTTACATCACTTTCTGGAATATTCATTTTCCCCAGTCTGGTATATGCCCATGAATTTGATCCATAAAACACTACTATTTT
>CAKUJT010000215.1 GCA_934661765.1 uncultured Senegalimassilia sp. | reverse complement strand
GCATCCACACGGATACCCATGGAAGAAAGCTCCAGAGCGATATCCAGAACCGGATAATAAACGATGATATCACCGTTTAACTCCCAGTCATCATAGTCCGGTGCACGGCCGTCGTGTGGTTCGCCGGATGCCAGCATTTTACCGATCTGCATGATAAACACAGCACCCTTTTCCTTTACGATCTTATACTCCCGATCCTTAGGAGAAAGACCCGGATACATATCCTCAAGTTCCTGAGAAGTGATAAAGAAAATATCCTTCGGAAGAATCTCTTCGATATAATCATACTGAATCGCCATGTATTTTTCTGTCTTCTTCAGAGCAGAATAAACCGTGCGGACAACATCCTTTAACGTATCCACATTACGCTCTTCGCGTGTGATAATCTTTTCCCAGTCCCACTGATCCACATAGATTGAGTGAATATTATCGGTATCCTCATCACGACGGATCGCAACCATATCGGTATACAGACCTTCGCCGTGTGCAAAACCATATTTTTTCAGCGCATAACGTTTCCATTTTGCAAGAGAATGTACGATCTCAGCATCCTGCTCCGGCGACTCCTTGATGTCGAAGGTAACCGGGCGTTCTACGCCGTTCAGATTATCATTCAGACCGGATGACGGATCTACAAAAAGCGGTGCGGACACACGCAGCAGATTCAGTCGGTCAGAAAGGGTTTTCTGAAAAAAATCTTTCACTGTTTTGATACCAACCTGAGTATCATGAAGCGATAATGCAGGTTGATAATTTTCCGGAATAATAAAATGTTCCATAACAATCCTCCTCAAATTTTGAAAGGCATCCAGCTAAGAATCCCGGCAGACACCAACAACTCTTTACCCGTTTACCCTGGTATTATGGTAATATTATAGCAGAAAACCACCCGAATACAACAACTAATTGTTGCCGGGCACGAGGTGCACGGCAATACGCTTCGCGATGCACAGAATCAATTCTGCCTTGTAACTTACCCGCAATTGTGCTAGTGTAATATGCAGAGTATGTTTGGAAAGGTCGAAAAACGGGATGGAACAGGAAAAAATATTAGTGGTTCTTCCGGTGAGAGAAGAACAGAAAGATCGAATCAGAAACACCGCACCGGATGCGAAAGTAACCTACTGCCTGGAAGCAGAGGTGACGAAAGAGCAGGTGCAGGATGCAAATATTATTATCGGCAACGTAAAACCGGAATTCTTAAAAGATTCCCCGAATCTGCGCTGGATACAGTTAAATAATGCCGGAACCGAAGGCTTCTGCGAGCCGGGTGTTCTGCCAAAACAGGCACAGCTGACAAATGCAACCGGAGCCTACGGAATGGCGATCTCCGAGCATCTGATCGCGATGCTGTTTGCTCTGCAGAAACGCCTGGACATTTACCATGACCAGCAAACAGACCACCGCTGGGAAAAACAGACCCATATGATGGTCACAGAGGGAAGCCATGTTCTGGTGATCGGCCTTGGAGATATCGGAACGACATTTGCAAGAAAAATGAAAGTACTGGGTGCACATGTGACCGGCATCAGAAGGAGCCAGAAACCAAAACCGGAGTACGTGGATGCACAATACACAATGGAAGCCCTGCCGGAACTGTTGCCGCAGGCAGATATCGTGGCAATGAGCCTTCCGGGATACAGCGATACCAAAGGTGTGATTGGAGAAAAAGAATTACAGTTGATGAAATCGAACGCAATTTTGTTAAATGTAGGTCGCGGAACCGCTATCGACAGTCTGGCACTTGCGAAAGCACTGCAGGGGCGAAGCATTTACGGCGCAGGTCTGGACGTCACCGATCCGGAACCACTTCCGGAAGATCACCCGCTGTGGGATGCTCCGCACTGTATCATTACCCCACATGTGTCCGGTGGATATGCACTGCCGGAGACACTCGAGAAGATTCTGAATCTTTCGATTGAGAACCTGGAACGTTACGAAAAAGGCGAAGCCCTTCACAATATCATTGACTTTTCCACTGGATATGTGAAACGGTAAGACAGGCGTTCGGAAAATTGCATAAAAAATAAAACAAAAAAAGAGAAGAATTTTCAGGGTTCTTCTCTTTCCTTTTGCAGATAACCGTGCTATACTGTTGTCTACAAAATATTGTTTTGAAAATCAGAAAAAACACTATATATAGTAGCGAGGAGTGGGAACAATGGTATATATTATCAAGAAGGACGGCACAAAAGAAGAGTTCGATGCCAATAAGATCAAGCGTGCGGTCAACAAATCGGCAGGTCGTGTCATGTATCGTTTTACCGATGACGAGATCAATTTTATCTGTAAATATGCGACCGACCGTGCAGAAGCCATGTCCAGAGAACGCAAGGGCGGAAAGATCATGATCCAGGATATGCACAACATCGTGGAGGGCGCTCTGGAACAGGTGAACCCGGCAGTAGCAAAAAGCTATCGTGATTACCGGAATTATAAAGTAGACTTTATTCATATGATGGACGAAGTCTACACGAAAAGCCAGTCCATCCGTTATATCGGAGATAAGAGCAACGCCAACACCGACAGTGCACTGGTAGCAACAAAACGAAGTCTGATCTTTAACGAGCTGAACAAAGAATTATACAGAAAATTCTTTATGAACCGGAACGAACTGCAGGCATGCAAAGATGGTTATATTTACATCCACGATCAGTCTGCGCGTTTGGATACAATGAACTGCTGTCTGTTTGATGTGGGATCTGTTCTGCGTGGTGGATTTGAGATGGGAAATGTCTGGTACAACGAGCCGAAGACCCTGGACACCGCATTTGATGTTATGGGTGATATCATCCTCAGTACCGCAGCACAGCAGTACGGCGGATTTACCGTGCCGGAAGTAGACAAGATCCTGTCTCCGTATGCACAGAAAAGCTATAACAAATATTACGAAGAATTTCTGAAATATTCCGATCCGTCCTGGGAAGGAAGAGAAGAAAAGGGTCGCGTATATGCCTGGGAAAAAGTCTGCCGTGACTGCGATCAGGGATGGCAGGGTATCGAATATAAGTTAAATACCGTTGGTTCCTCCCGTGGCGACTATCCGTTTGTTACTGTGACACTGGGACTGGGAACGGGAAGATTTGAAAAAATGATCTCAAAATCTCTGCTGAAGGTCCATATGGGCGGACAGGGAAAAGCCGGACATAAAAAACCGGTACTGTTCCCGAAGATTGTGTTCCTGTATGACGAAGAGATCCATGGAGATGGAAAAGAATGTGAAGATGTCTTTGAGACAGGTGTTGCCTGCTCTGCAAAAACCATGTATCCGGACTGGCTGTCCATGAGTGGCCAGGGATATATTTCCAGTATGTACAAAAAATACAAAAAAGTAATCAGCCCGATGGGGTGCCGTGCATTCTTAAGTCCGTGGTATGAGCGTGGCGGTATGGAACCGGCAGATGAAAACGATGTACCTGTCTTTGTCGGCCGTTTCAACATCGGTGCGGTCAGCCTGCATCTTCCGATGATCCTGGCAAAAGCCCGTGCAGAGAATACAGATTTTTATGAAGTTCTGGATTTCTATCTGGAGATGATCCGTGGACTGCATAAGAGAACATATGATTATCTTGGTGAGATGCGTGCCTCCACAAACCCGCTGGCGTATTGTGAGGGCGGTTTCTATGGCGGTCATCTGAAACCATCCGATAAGATCCGTCCGCTGCTTCGCCCGATGACAGCATCCTTCGGTATCACAGCACTGAACGAGCTGCAGGAACTGTACAATGGCAAATCCATTGCCGAGGACGGAGAATTTGCACTGGAAGTGCTTCGTTATATTAATGATAAGATTAATGTATACAAAAAAGAAGATCAGATCCTGTATGCGATCTACGGAACACCGGCAGAGAGCCTGTGCGGTCTTCAGGTAGAACAGTTCCGCAAAATGTACGGTATCGTGCGCGGCGTATCCGACCGTCCGTATGTAAGCAACAGCTTCCACTGCCACGTAACCGAGGATATTACCCCGATCCAAAAACAGGATCTGGAAGGGAGATT
>CAKUJT010000214.1 GCA_934661765.1 uncultured Senegalimassilia sp. | reverse complement strand
GCTCCTGCGTGATGCCGGAGGTGATGTGGCCGAAGCCGTTGAAGATGCGCTCCCAGTGCTGCAGGTGGAAGAACACGCAGATGCCGCCCACGGCCAGGAGCACGCAGGACAGGATCGCCAGCAGCTGCTGGGACTTCTTGCCGGCGCCCTTGAGCGCCAGCGCGCCGGCTCCGCCGAGCACGCCGCAGCCCCAAGCGGTAAGGGTGGTGAACAAAATCAGAGGCCATTGCAGTTCCATGATTTACTCCTCCCCTTGCCAATCGCGGTCGCGCAGGATGTACACGAAGCCGGGGCCGTTGCCCACGTCCGGCAGATGATGCACGTCGGACTGCTTGTACTCCTGCACGCACTCCTTCAACGTGATGCGCGTGTGCTCGGTCTTGTCGTAACTCGGGTCGCCCTCGGTCACGTCGACCACCCACGGCGCCTCGAACGAATCGATGCCCTTGTCCAGGTCGCCGAAGAAGCGCGCGCGGCCACCGCATTGCGCCACGCAAGCAGGCAGCTCGCCTTGCGCGATACGCTGTTCGCACAAGGTGCACTTCTCAACCACGCGCTCCTCGGTGTTGAGGTAACGCACGCCATAGGGGCAGCTCATAGCGCAGAACTGGCAGCCGATGCACTTCGACTTATCGATCTGCACGGTGCCGTCCTCGGCGATATGGCTTGCCTCGGTCGGGCACACCTTCACGCACTCCGGGTCCTTGCAGTGCTGGCACTGCACGGTCAGGAAGTACATCTCCACATCAGGCCACGTACCGCAACCGTCCGCCTTCGGATTCGGGCCGATGCGCAACGTCTTGTTCCAGTAATCGCCCACCGGCACGCTGTTCATGGCCTTGCACGCCACGCTGCATGCCAGGCAGCCCACGCAACGGTTCAGGTCCGTCGCAATCGCATAATGGGTCATCTTCACGCACCTCCTTTACGCTTCATCGCGAACGTCGTAGTTCGGCAGCCATTCCTTCAGACGCGGGTCGGAGGCGTCGTGGATGATCTCATTGCCGTTGTGATCGCACGGTACGGGATTGCCGAACGGCGAGTTCTCCGCCGTTGCCTTGTAGATGTTCACGGGGTACGCGCGCAGGTAGCTGGTGCCGGAGATGCGGTCCTGATAGCCCTTGCCCGTGGTGACCAGGCAGTTGCAACCGCACAGGTCATAGCCCTTGTCGGCCTGGTCGAGCTCGGGGAACCACCACTGATGCTCCAGGTTCACCGTGCCGGGCGCGATGCCGTGGTACAGGTCGGCCACCTGGCGGATCTTGCCGTTGTCGTTCTCGATCCACACCCAGTCGCCCTGCTCGATGCCCAGGCGCGCGGCATCCTGCGGGTTAATCTCGATGCGCGGCGCCGGCCACATCTCGCGGCACCAGGGCAGCTGGCGATGCTCGGAGTGGAAGTACACCGGGATACGGCGGCCGGTCGTGGCGGTGAACGGATACTTCTCGTTCATCTCAGGATCGGAAATCGGGCTCAGCGGCGGCTCCTTGTACGTGGGCAGGAAGTCTTCCTCATCCTCGGGCATGAACGTCTCGATGAGCGTGTTCCAGATCTCCATCTTGCGGGTCGGCGTGCCGAAGCCGGGCTTGGCGAACTCCTCGAGCGCGTTCTTGTCGCCGTATGCCTTCAGCGGCATCATGCCCGTCTCATAGCGGCGATACGTGCCCCACGTGTCGGGCGCGACCACCTTGGCGTCCTTCCAGCCGTTCTTCTGGAAGTCTTCCTTGTACTCCTCCCACGTGATGGGATCGCCCTGGCGGCCGGTGTTGAGCATGATGTCAAGGTTCTCGATGCGGCTGGGCCACTTGTTCTCGTCGGGACCCCACTGCTTGCCCATGTACTTGTAGATCATCGTGGCGATCTCGATGTCATGCAGGGTGTCAGCGGGAGGCTCGATAGCACGGCACGTTGCACCCTGAGCGCCGGACGGACCCTGCGACATACGCGGGCAGTCGGTCTCAAGCCAGTGCTGCGCGGGCAGCAAGATGTCGGCCATGCCGGCGGTCGGCGTCTTCCACAGGTCCTCGCACACGAAGAAGTCCAGGTTGGGGAACGCCTTCCACTTCTGCAGGGAGTTCGACATGCACATGAAGTCGCCCGTGGAGCACCAGCCGGCCTTCACCGGGTACGGGTCGCCCGTCTCGATGGCCTTCCACACGCTGGCGTCGTCCGCCCAGCCCTGCCACCAGCCCAAAAGCGGGTAATCCTCGATGCCGAGCGTCTTGTTGAACTCCTCGGCCGAGATGTTCGGGATGCCGGGGGCAACGGCGCCAAGACCGGCCTTGAAGATGAACTCGCCCTGGGTACCACCACGATGACCTGCGGGAACGTCCCAGTTACCTGACAAGCCGATGTAGGTGTCCATGGCGCGGCACATGGCGATGGCGTTGCAGCTGTGCTCGATGGCCAGCTGATATTGCACGCCGCCGTTGCCGTAGCCGGTGGACGGATCGATGCGCGTGGCGTGGATCTTCGCAGCGCGCTCGATGGACTCCGCCGGCACGCCGGTGATCTCGGAGACCTTCTCGGGCGTGTACTCAGCCACACGTGCGGTGAAGTACTCCCACACGGGCTTGACCTTGGACTTGCGGCCGTCCTTCAGCTCCACCTCGAACTCGCCGTACAGCGCCGGATCGATGGCCGGGTCGAACGGGGTCGGATCGGGAACCCAACCCTGGCTCACGCCGGGCACCAGATGCTCCTGCATGCCTTCGTGGCCGGCCGTGGGTTTGCTCCACGTCTCGCCTTCCCACAGGCCGCTGTCGGCATCGAAGTAGGTCATGCGGTTGTTCAGGTTGTCCCACACCATGAACTTGTGCGGGTCGCCGTCTTCCTTCAAGTCGCTTTCCTTGAGCAAGCGCGTCTTCATCTGGCACTTGCCGCTGGTGAAGCGGTAGACCTCGTAGCCGGAGGGCTCCACGTCGTTGCAAACCAAGAACGGCGCGTCGGTCCACTTCTTGGCGAACAGGTCGTCGTACAGATCGTTGTTGATCAGCACGTTCAACCAGCCCATGGCCATGGCGCCGTCGGTGCCGGGACGCAGGTTCAGCCAGATATCGGCCTCCTTGCCCAAGTTGGTCATGCGCGGGTCCACCACGATGTGCGTGTCGGCTTTCTCGGCGACGTCGACCACGGTACGGCAGGCGTCGTCGTAGTTCGAAAGCTCCGGACCGGTACCCCAGGACGTGTAGACCTTCGGGCGGCCGACCGTCTCCATCCATGATGCCTGCATCATGGAGTTCAGCGCGGTGGCGAAGAAGCGCGGGCCCTTGCACACCTGCCACGGGATGCACATGTTCGGGCTGCCGACCAGCTGACCGAGCGCGCCGTATGCGAACATACCCCAAATACGGCTGGTGCCCGACATGCCGAAAATGGACTCTCCGCCGTAGCGGTCCATCGTCTCCTGCAGCTTCTCGGCGATGGTGCTCATCGCCTCGTCCCAGCTGATGCGCACCCAACCGGGATCGTCTTCACCGCGTGCGTTCGTGCGCTTCATGGGATGGTACAGGCGGTCGGGGTGGTACGCCGCCTGCAGCGACGCCTGGCCCTTGCCGCAATGGTTGCCCATGGAATGGAATGCGCTCTCGTCGCCTTCCGTGCGGATGGCGCGGCCGTTCTCGACGACGACCCACACGCCGCATTCCATCTTGCCGCAGCCGCGGCAGCAGGAACGCACGCGCTTGGTCTCGCCCGCCTTGCTTTGGGTGGCGCTGCTCGACTCGGCCAGCGCGGCACCCGTAGGCGCAACCACGGCAGCGGCGGCCGCGGTGGCGGCCGCCAGCTTCGTGAACGCGCGACGCGTCATATTCAGCTTGCCCATGCTCTCCTCCTTCTCTCGTCCTCTTGCTCCCGCGAACACGCTGCAGCGGCATCGCATCGCGGGGAGGAAAACGCTCCCTCGGGCGCTTCCCCCGAGCATCAAGCGACTTCGCCCGCATTGCCGCCGACGTGTTGCGCTCAGCCCTTGCGTTTTCACAACGCATCCGAAGATAGCGGGCGGGATG
>CAKUJT010000213.1 GCA_934661765.1 uncultured Senegalimassilia sp. | reverse complement strand
GCGTGAGCGCGCTGCTCAACACCGGCATCGCCGGCTCGCTGGACGCATCCATCAACATCGGCGACATCGTGGTGGCCGATGATGCGGTCAACCACATCATGGACGTGCGCAATCTGGGCTACGCCGCAGGTCAGACGCCGGGTCTGGACACGCTCGCGTTCCCCTGCAGCCCGGCGCTGTCGAAATCTGCCGTGGCCGCGGCATCGGCGATAGGCGCCACCACGCACACCGGTCGCGTTGCCTCGGGCGACCGCTTCGTGTGCGACAACTTCGAAAAGCAGCGCATCGTCGAAACGTTCGGCGCGAAGTGCTGCGAGATGGAAGGCGCGGCCATCGCGCAGGTCGCATGGGCCAACGGCGTGCCGTGCGCCATCGTGCGCGCCATCTCCGACAAGGCCGACGGCTCCTCGTCCATGGACTACCCCACGTTCGAGGCGCAGGCGGCCCGCAACAGCGCCGCGCTCGTCATCGCCATGCTCGAACGCCAAGGCTAGCAAGCCGCAGCCCCAAATCCCCCTAGAACACGACGATCGGACGCTTCCCAATGACCTTCGACGACAACATGCTTCCCACCATCGACGACCCCGCCGTCAGCTTGGTGCGCGACGAGCGCGGCCTGGCGCTGGTGGGCGAAGGCATGGAGCTGCGCTGCGATCTTGCGGGCATGCTGCCGCGCATCAAGCCCGGCAGGCTCTCCCACGAGCTGCTCGTCCGCGCCGCGCGCGTCAAAGGCGTCGATCAGCCCCGCGCCATCGACGCCACCGCCGGGTTCGGGGAAGACGCGCTGCTGCTGGCCGCGGCCGGCTTCCATGTGCAGCTCTTCGAGCACGACCCCGTCATCGCTGCCCTGCTTGCCGACGGCTTGGCACGCGCCGCCGCCGACCCGCAGCTTTCGCCCATCGTGGAACGCATGCGCCTGACCTGCGGCGACAGTGTGCAGGCACTTACCGCACGCGCATCCATGGACGTGGCCAAACCCGACGTGGTCTACCTCGACCCGATGTTCCCCGCCCGGCAGAAAAGCGCCGCGGTCAAGAAAAAGTTCCAGCTGCTTCACCACCTGGAAGCGCCCTGCACCGACGAGGAAGGGCTGCTGCGCGCCGCGATAGCCTGCGGCCCGCGCAAGGTGGTCATCAAACGCCCGGCGAAGGGCCCGTACCTGGCCGGCATCAAACCCAGCTACTCCATCGACGGCAAAGCCGTGCGCTACGACTGCATCGTCCCCGCTAGCATGAAGCTGTAGAACGCTTATCCCTCCACCTTCGCGTACAGCTTCATGGCCGCCACGAACGCCTCGCCTATCGCGTCGAGCGTCAGCCCGCGCGGCATCACGTAGCCGATATGCATGCGCTCGCCCGAGCGGATGGGCACCGCCGTGATGGCGCCGCGCTGCAAAAACTCCGGGTACACGCCGCTGGTCACGGTATAGGCATCGGAATGCAGCATGAAGCTGGTGGCGAAACCGCGGTCGCTGACCTTCACCGTCTTCGCCGAGGGCGCCCACAGCGGCTCCTCGGAAAACGCCGACGACTCGTAAGCCCCCTGCACGAACGACAGCTGCGGATACGGGTACAAGTCGTCAAGCGAAACGCTCTCCCGCCCC
The DNA here is from genome assembly GCA_934661765.1 of uncultured Senegalimassilia sp. The sequence goes on along the minus strand of CAKUJT010000213.1, from coordinate 2,440 downwards.
GCCAACGGGTGCCCGATACGCAGAAACACGTGCGGCACCGCTTCGAACAGCTCGTAGAACTCCAGCTTGTTGCGGTCGAGCACGCGCCCCACCGCCCCCTCGTTGGCGCGCGACAGGTACATCACGCCCAGGTCGCTGTCGCATCGTGCCACGTCGTCGATGATCTGCTGCGTCTGCGTCTCATTGAGCACCAGGTCGAACCTGCCCGAACCCACCTGCTGGGCAACGTCCAAAAACGCCCGCTCCACGAACGTGAAGTGATGCGAGGACACCGCGAAGCGCATGCCCTCGGGCTGGTTGCCGCCATAGCGGCGCTCGAGGTTGTCCATCTGCAGCACCACCTGCCGCGCCCGGCCCAGGAACTCCATGCCCTCCTTCGTGGGCGTAGCGCCGGTGTTGCCGCGAGTGAACAGGGAAAACCCCAGTTCGCGCTCCACGACCGACACCGCCTCGGACAGGCTGGGCTGCGAAACCGACAGCACGCGCGACGCCGCCACCATCGACCCCGTCTCGGCGATCTTCAACATATAGCGCATCTGCTGCAGCGTGATCTTCATGCCAACCCTTCCGGCGAAAAGAGAAACCTTCGAAAGCCAAGTATACGTCACGGCCCGCACCAACCCCCAAACGCCCACATGCGGGAAGTCGAGCGCGGCGATTCGACCGCGCCAAGCACGCCCCGGCCGAATCTTCCCAAGCCCCGCAAAACAGACCGACCGGGATGATACCGGCGACCCGCTCAGAGACGGCTTGCGCCCATCCGGCAACCACGCCGATGCAGCGGGACCGCTCCGCCCCGCCCTCCTTCCGCCCGTGCCGTTGCGAGCGTCCAACGAATACGCCAGCAGCCAAGCATGCTGCAACTTGGATTCGCCATTTCGCTTACCCAGTCCCTACCCGCTGGCACGCGCGAGCAAGTATACTGGCGGAAAGGGGAAAGCCGCTGCGCGAAGGGGCTTTCACGCGACGCCGGGCCGCCGTTGCGTCGCGCAAACGCAAATGGAGGAGGACATCATGACCGCCATAACGCTTCTTGCAACGCTCGCGCTCATCGTACTTGCAGGCGCGGGCATTGCCGCATGGGCTCGCAACGTCCGGAAAACCGGCGCGGGCACACCGGGCGCGATCGCGTGCGCCGCCGTGGCCATCGCAACCGCCGGCACGCTCGCCATCGCCCCGGCGATGCCGGCGTTCGCAGCGGACGAGTCACATCACGCAGACGACGACCACGCCTGGTCAGCCGACGAGATCGCCGACGATCCGAGCGGCATGTTGGGAGACGACATCGTCTGGTTCGGCCAAAGCAAGCTGTTCACGAAGACGACCGCGCCCAATGACATCCTTGCCGCGGGCCAGTCCATCGCCGTAAGCTCGTGCAGCGTGTCAGGCAGCATCCGCGCAGCAGCCGAGGACATCGCCATCAGGGGCGCCGACGTCGCCCACAGCATCACCCTTGCCGCAAAAGACGCCACGGTGAGCGACACCACGGCGCAGGCGGTGGCCATCGCCGCCGGCGATGCAAGCTTCTCCGGCGAATGCGATGCGCTCTACATTTGCGCCGAGCACGCCATCATCGACGGAACCGTCCACGGCGACGTCGTGATCAACGCCGATTCCGTGCAGCTTGGTCCAAACGCCCGCATCGAAGGTGCCGTGCGCGGCTCTGCCGGCGATCAGCCCGAAATAGCCTCCGGCGCACAGCACGGCACGCTGGAGCTTTCCATCAACACGGAAGACGATAAGACCGAGCCCGCATTCAACACTGCCGGCACCCTGCTGGGGGTGGCCTATGGCGCCCTCGCGTGCCTGGTGACCGCGGCGGCAGCCGAATGGCTGGCGCGCAAGCACACCGCAAACGCCGCCAAGCTGGCAAAAACGCGCACCGGCTACCTGGTCGCCTCCGGGATCATCGGCGCCATCGCAGCGCCCGTGGCGGTGATTATCCTGTGCTGCCTGGTCATCACGCTGCCCATCGCCGGCGCCGCAACGTTCGCCCTGATCGCGCTCACCATCGTCTCGGGCGGCTTCACCGCCGCGGCGCTGGGCAAGCTGGTCTTCAAGAACCTTGGACGCTTCCCCGCGACGCTTGCCATGGGCGCCATCCTGGGCGCGGCATGCGCGCTGCCCTTCATCGGCAAGCCGCTGGCTGCCGCCTGCTTCATGTTCGCCCTAGGCTACCTCATCCAGAACACGTTCCTGGGACTGACGAACCGCAACGAAGACGCGCCGACGCCGCAGACGGGCAACCCCGTCTCGACTGCCGCCGCTCAGACGCAACCTGCTGCAGCGCCTGCACCGGCAGCGCCTGCGCCCGCGCCTGCTCCCCAACAACCCGCCGCAACGGCGCCCGACGCTCCGCAAAACGGCTCCGGCAACCCGCCGCAGACACCGACGGCATAACCTACGCACCACGCAAAAGGGGCTCGACGCGATCCAACGC
>CAKUJT010000212.1 GCA_934661765.1 uncultured Senegalimassilia sp. | reverse complement strand
CAGGTGCCGCCGACCGCGCCAACGGCCTCGCGCATGCTGGGAAGCCCCGTTCCCTCGCGGAAATCGCTGGGACCCGCTAAGCCATCGTTGGTTACACGCAGCGTATACGAGCTGTCGCTTTCCTCGAAGGCGATCCGCACGTTGTGGGCCTGGCCGTGCTTGACGGCGTTGGTGGCGGCCTCGCGGCAGATGGTGACGAACGCCTCGGCAACGGCGGGCGCCTCGGGTAGGCGGCCGATCTGCTCGAGGCGCACCCCCACCAGCTCGAAGGCGCGCACGATGGATGCCAGCTCGGTGGGCGATTGCTCGTCATCGGCGCGCGCGAGGTCCTCCATCATGCTGCGCACCAGGTCCGTGACCTGATCGAGCGCCTCGGGGTTGCTGCTGCCGTCCTCAAGGTAGCGATGCAGGATGGAAAGACGCTGGCCGATGGTGTCATGCACGCGCGCCTTCATGTGCAGCATGGCTTCGTTGCGCGCGACCTCGCGAACGCCCGCAAGCGATTCCTCCAATTCGCGATTCGCCTGCTCAAGCAGGTCGTTCGTGCGCGCGATAGAGGTATTGAGGCGCTCCTCCTCCGTGACGTCGATGGCCGCAAGGCGGCGGTAGGTCTTGCCGTTGACCTCGGCGCGGTCGCGCTTGAACAGGCGCACGTTGCCCTCGCCGACCTGGATGCGCACGCCTTCGGGCAGCACGTCATTTATGGGCGCCGCGCCGCGTTTCGCGATCTCGCACAGGTTCTCCCACAGCATGCTGACGTCGGACAGGTCGGTGGCGAAGCCGAGCTCCATGAGGCACCACCGCATGGCGTCGTTCATGTACAGCACGCGTCCGCCCCGATCGGCCATGGCCAGGCCCTCAGGCAGGCGGTCGATGGCCTCGATGGCCGAAAGCTGCGTGATGCTGTTGCGGAACCGGCGGATGTCCAAGATCAGCCCGGCGCTGACGCGGAACGTCAGGAACGCGGCGTCGGCTATGAACAGGTACGGAGCGAAGGTGCCGGCAGCGTCGATGACGGGTGGCGAACACAGGGCGAACAACACGATCTCCCAGGTCATCACCGGTTTGCGGTATCGGATGGCGAGCGCCAGCCCCATGACCGCCAAGGCCAGGTTAAACCAGAGTAGCGCGCTTAGGGGCAGTGCCGTTACGCGCAGGTGCAGCAGCAGGGTGCCGTGGTTGGCGTATGCCGACAGCATGGTGGCGGTTGCCAGATACAGATGCACCACCAACAGCGCCTCGTAGACGGTGGCAGCCGATACCGGGCGGGCGTTTTTGCGCGCGGCCAAGAACAGCGCGTGCAACGTCTGCGCGGCGGTAAGCAGGAAGAACGCTGCCGTAAGCGTTGCGACCACGGGGATCTTGGTGAACAGCAGCTCTTCCATTATGCAACCCCTTCGCCTTCGCTTACTTGCACGGCAAGCGTCGCGCCATCGGGCGCGACGTTAAGGGTGAAGCGGACATCGCGGCGCTCGAGGATCCGGCGTAGCTCCTCAAAGGATCGCGTGTAGCCCTCGGTCTGCGTCGACTCCTCGGCCTCCAAGGCGGCGCGCAGTTCCACGACGCGGCGCTGCCGACTCGCGGCCGCTCCGTCGCCCGGCCCTTCGCCGCCTTCGGCCTTATCGCTGACGAACAGCATGAGGATGGGGTTGCTCGCCGCGAACGCCGCCGCCGCGAAATCGTATAGGCAGTCGTAGAGCACGCTTACCGTGGAGGCGGGCAGCACGCGCTTGACGTCCACGAGCGCGGCGCAGTCGATTCCCAAGGTGCGCAGGTCGGCGGCGGTTTCGTTGAATACCAGCTGAAGGCGCTCGCGGTTGAACGCCGGGTCGCTTTTCCCGGCAAGCACAAGGCCGCCTTTGCGCTTGCAATACGCGATGAGCAGCTTGACCTCGGTGAGCCGCTCGCGCCGCTTCGCCAAGCTTTGCGGGTCGTTGCCGCGGGGGAGGTCGGACAGAAGCTCGTCGATGCGGCGGGTCTTCGCCGCAAGCGTCTGCTCGATCTCGTCGACCAGCGCGCGCTCCTGCTGGGTGCGGTACAACACGCTGTCGATGGCGTGGCGATGCTTCAGCAGCTCGTTGTGCGCCCGCAGGCTGTCCTGCTGCTGCTCGAGCACCTCGCGCCGATCGTCGATGGCGGTGACATCCTCGGCCAGCAGCGCCGACCCGCCGGTGACGTTGTAGCCTCGGAACAGCGTATGGGGGACCGCCGTGGTGCGGAAGCTGGAGATGCTTCGGCGGGGAAGGTTGGACTGCAGGAACATGGAGTGCAGCGCCTCGTCGCTGTCGCTTGGGTGGAACTGCGCGGTGTGCAGCGCCACCTCGCCGGTGCGCGAAAGGATGCGCAGATTGAACGGCAGCGCGGAAAACATGGACTCGCGCCAGTAATACGAAGGAAGTATTCCCAGGTCAAGCGCTATCTCAAGGCAGGATATCAGCAGAATGCTGTACACAAGCGCAAGGTTGGAGCCGATCAGGAACCGCAGGATGTAGAGCACCGTGTATGCCCCCAGCACGCCCACGATAAGGGCCATCGGGGCGAACGCGCTGCGCAGCTGTTTGCGCGCCGCGGCGAAGGAGCAGGCGAAGAAGAGCGCGATCTGCGTGATCATCCAACCGAGCACCACCCAGTACCCCGGGCCGTACGTGTAGCTGCCCGACCACAGCGGATCGTCGAACGAGAAGCGGAACACCACGTGATGCAGGTTGTTCGTGAGCACGAGCACGATGAGCGCCGCGTCGATGGCCAGCACGGTCCGTTTCGCGTAACTTGTGACGGGCATGCGGTCGAGCGCCGAGGCGCGCATGGCGCTGAACAGGCTGAACGTGCCGGTCAGCAGCATGGGCACGTAATAGAGATACCACATGATGGAAACCAGGTGGTCGTTGCCGGTTTGGTATTTCAGCGTGACGATGAGCAGCCAGGCCACGCACAGGGCGGCGTTCGCCTTCAGGTAGCGCGCGATCAGCGCGTCCGAGCAGCGCAGGTGGATGGTGAACCCCCAGGCAGCCAGCAAGGGGGCCATGGCCAGCATGAAGCCCGTCGAGCGCGATGCGCCGGTGGGCATGCCGTGCAGGTTCGGCGTGGCGAAGGGGCCCACGGCCTGCAGCACGGCGAGCACCACGCCCAGCACGGCGCCCGCGATGGCGCATGCGATCAGCACATGTTTGCGGTCGATGTCCATGGCCGCCTTCCCCTTCCCTTTGCTCGTTTCGGCTCATTGTACGCGCTCGGTCGGCCATTGTTCCCCGGATCGCAAAGTCGGGCCGCGGGTTGCTGAAATGCGGCTGAAAATGGGACAGCATGGCGCTCTTGGAACGCCTGGCTTTGGTAAGCTGTTAGCAGAGGTTTTCTCCACATACGCATTCGGGAAAGGGAAAAAGCCATGGCCCAAGAATCGGTGAACTATCAATGTCCGAACTGCATGGGGCCGCTGCGCTACAAGGGCGATAGCGGCATGCTCGAGTGCGAATTCTGCGAATCGACTTTCACGCCGGCCCAGGTCGAGGAGGCGTACGCGGCCAAACAGCAAGAGGCCGACGAGAAGGCCGAGGCCGCGGCCGCGCGCGCCGAAGCCGGCGAGCAATCAAGCTTCGAGCGCATGGCCGATGAGGCCGCCGGGGCGTCGTCGGTGGTCACCGAGGACGTCATCGACGCCGTCGTGGCGGTCGGTGCTCAAGCCGATAGCTCCATCGCATCGTATCTCTCGCGCGCCAGCTGGAACGAGGAGGAGCGCGCCGGCATGCGCACCTACCTGTGCTCGTCGTGCGGCGCGCAGTTGACGTCCGACGCCACCACCGCCATCCAGGAATGCCCCTACTGCGGTAACCAGGCTATGGCGCCCGGTTCGTTCGTGGACACTGCCAAGCCCGACCTGGTCATCCCGTTCAAGTTGGACAAAGCGGCTGCCGAGCAGGCGCTTACCGACTACTACAAGGGCAAGAAGTTCCTTGCGAAGGAATTCGCCGCGCAAAACCGCATCGCCCATGTGCAGGGCGTGTACGTGCCGTTCTGGCTCTACGACGGGTCGGCCAGCGGCGAGGGCACCTTCGAGGCGCGCAACAT
>CAKUJT010000211.1 GCA_934661765.1 uncultured Senegalimassilia sp. | reverse complement strand
TCACATAGTGGAAAATATGCAGTAGGATATCTGACTCTGGCAGGAGATCCATCACCATCTTCACTGTGTATGATGAACCTTTCTTCCGGAAAAATCACCAGACTTGGCAGGGGCTGCGATATCAAATTTATCGGTGGCAAAATCTACTATGCATCTTCTGTAAACAGTTACACCATGCAGATCATACGTCGTAACGCCAATGGAAGCGGAAAAAAAGTGCTGAAAACCATTAAGACATCAAGAAAAAATCGATTGACTTATGTAGGAAATATAACAAAACACAGTGCAAGATGTTATATCAGTGGAAATCAGTGGGTGGTAAAAACTATTCGGTGGTAAGAATAACTTTAAGAGTCATATTATCGAAATGAGCTCCGTACTTATTTTTGAGAGAGAGCAATATGGCATGGATGATAATGAAGTGCTGTATATTTTGTATCTTGCAGAACAGGGCGAAGCATAAAAAATAAAAGTATAGTAACTCCCTTATAGGACGTGATATAGACAATCCGTCCTATGGGGAGTTTTTCTGTTATGATACTGAATAATCCGGTGCCCGCGTCCCTGCTGTCCGGTGACAGGAAACCATAAATCCGTTTTTTAGGAAACCACCATTCCGGTGGTGGAAACCTTTATTCTATGTTTATTTATTACTAGTATGCGGCTACACATGCTATAATGAATTATTTACCGGCTTTAGCCTTTTTGGCAGCAGCGATTTCCATACGTCTGTCTTTGGTTTTTACCATCCACAGAAGAGTGGAAATCAGACCGATAACTGCCAAACCGGTAAGGATAGAGAAGAATACTTTGTATCCTGTAGCACCTGCCCAGCGATTCAGACAAAGACCAGCTACCATCGGGGCGAACAGTTCAACGCTGTATCCGAGTGGTGTCAGGATGGCGTTTGCTGTACCGGTGGTTTCCATCGGATAATCGCCCTCCTCCATGATGGCAAAGTGCATGGACTGGCAGCCGTACATAGAAGCGTAAACAGCAGCACAGAAGACCAGAAGCATGAAGATCATGGACGACTGTCCCGGTGTAAAGATAACGCCCAGAAGTCCCAAAATCAGAATACCAAAGGAGATAGCACAAACCTTGGAAGAACCGATCTTGTCAGCCATGAAACCGGATATGAAACATCCGAGTGGACGGCAGTACTGTGAGAAATAACCCATAGCAGCACCTATAACAGCTGTTGCACCAAATACGCTTGTTGCGTATGGTGTGATGTAAAAGTAGCTGCAGCAGATAGCATAGGAACAGAAGATGATCAGTACATGAAGCCATGTGGTCGGCATTTTTAATAACTTTTTCATAGCCGGAACGTTGATCAGTGCAGTTGTCTGACGTTCAAAGTGTTCTTCTTTGTAGAAGATGATAACAAGGATACCGAGAAGGATATTGATAGCTGAATACACAACGATAACTGTCATTAATGCAAAATTTGTATTAATCTTGGAAGAAAGAAAACCGAACATAGCCAGAATCAGTGCAGACTGAACCATGTTTGTGATACCACGACCACCTTCGAACAGACCAAATACCCTACCTTGCTCATTTTCATCAGCGATGGAACGGAGTGCTTTGACCAGTGCACTCCAGAAAGTAAGGATAGATGTGATACCCCAAAGAGCATGAATCAGGAATACAGCCCAGAACGGAGGTTTGAGCAGTAACAGTAAGCCCATACCACCGGTTGCAAACAGTGATAACGGAAGCAGCTTTTTAGCCGGCCATCGGTCTGCACAGAAACCGCCCAAGAAGAAAGCAATGATACTGAAGCCGCCGAAGACAGATCCTAACATACCCATCTGTATGTGAGTAATCTGGAAGCTCTCGATAAATGCATCATAATAGTAGTTCCTGAAGTATGGTAAGGAGTATACCATTGCGCCTGCAATTGTCAGGATAACAAGCGTTGCAATGTTCTTTTTTAATTTTCCGCCTTTTTTAGCTGGAGTGTTTTGTTCTTTCATGATAAAGAATTTCTCCCTTCGTTTCATTCTGTTTTGTTTTTACATAATCAATTTCCTTATGCCTATATCAAAACATATAATATAAATAAATACAAGTAAATTATTAAATATTGAAAATTTTTTACTATATCACTAAAAAAAGAAGCTGTTTTTTATGCGATTTCACAATTGATTGTAAAGTATTTGCAATTTTACTACTTTATAACAAAAAAATGAAATGTTCAAAACGAAATTAAAAAAATTATGAAATGGTAATTTTATAATTTATTGCTAAAATAAGATATGTAATTTTGCAAAAGCTTACCATATAGTCTAAAAAACTATGAATTAATTCAGTATTTTATAAATAAACTATTGACATTTATAAAAAAATGAATTATGTTTGATTTAACAACATAATCAATTCCTAAAAAATAAAACAGGAAGGAAATATCAATTATGAAAGGTTATCCGAAACTTTACTCTGTAAGTGAAAAGCAGCTTGAGCTGTTACATCAGTATTCTGTTAAAATCATTCAGACTGTTGGTGTACGCATCGAGGATCCGGAGGTACGTGCAATGCTTTGCGAGCACGGATGCAGAGAAGAAGGAGAACGCGTATTCTTTTCTCCGGAATTAGTTGCTGAGATGATCAAATCTCTGAAGCAGGAAGTTACATTTACATGTGCAACAACAGGCGAGAAGTTGAAGGTTGAGCTTGGAGGAACATATTCACACAGTACCGGAGGTATTCCGTGGATCGTTGATCACAGAACAGGAGAGAAACGTAATCCTACAGAGAAGGATCTGATCGAAGCTCTTCATGTGATGAACCAGTTACCGAACCTGGATATTCCGTGTGCACTGGTATATCCGAGTGATTATGAACCGGAGATCACACAGTTAAAACAGACAGCACTTATGCTGCAACATTGTAAAAAGCCGATTTACACACCGGGCATTTCCGCACCGAGTAATGTAAAATACATTGTAAAGCTGTTCAAGTTGTTTGGTGGAGAAGACGTTGCACACAATCCGATCGGTATGACAGCAGTAGCTGCTGACTCTCCGCTGTGTCTGGCAAAAAATATTACAGATTGTACACGTATGCTGGTTGAGGCAGGTATTCCGACAGCATTACATGCAGCACCGATGGCAGGACTTACAGGACCGCTTTCTGTTGCCGGTACAGTTGCCCAGTCCCATGCGGAAGTGCTTGCTTTTGCATGTGTGGCTTATTTATTCAATCCGGAATGTGTACTGATCCACGGTGCAAGACCGTTCTTCGTAAATATGAAATCTGCACAGAACCTTCTGGGTCTTCCGGAAACAGGTATCGGAAGTTCTCTGGCATCTCAGCTTGCCTGCCATATCGGCATGATGACAGATGTCTACGGTATCGCTTGTACAAGCTGCGCATCAGATGCACAGCTGGGTTATGAGAAGATGATCAACGGTTTACTGCCGGCGCTTGGCGGTGGAACAATCATTACAGGATTCGGAAGTACAGCCAGCCTGATGAGCTGCTCTTTGAACCAGCTGGTTATTGACGATGAGATCATGGCTATGATCAAGAAAGCCAACAAACCGCTTGAAGCTGAGGATGAAGAAGAACTTGGATATGAAGCTCTTTGTGATGTTATCGAAAACGACGAAACATTCATGGAGCAGGAGCATACTATCGAGCATATCCGTTCTGAGGTGTTTACACAGTCTATCGGATTCGACAGTGTATGGGCTGAGTGGGAACGCCAGGGAACACCAGATCTGGTTGAACGTGCCGGAAAACGCGCGGAAGAGCTGCTTGCCAGGGACGAGCCAATCGAGATCGATCCGGAGCTGCTTAAAAAAGTTGACGAGCTGTTAGAATGCGCTAAAGCTGAACTTTTATAACAAATAAAATGGTAATGATAAAAATGAAAAGACAGAATCCAAGTATTTTTAATGATATTGTTGGACCGGTTATGACTGGCCCTTCAAGTTCTCATACATGTGGGCCATCCAGAATCGGCTATCTTTCCCGGCAGCTTCTGCCAGGTGAGCTGAAAAAAGCAACAATCGCTTTTGCCAGGGATGGTGCTTATACACTGATGTATAAAGGACAGCGTTCGGATAT
>CAKUJT010000210.1 GCA_934661765.1 uncultured Senegalimassilia sp. | reverse complement strand
CGTAGATAAAGATATGTGGCCGATGCCATCCTACGGCGATCTGATCTTTGAGGTATGATCGGTTAAATAAAATACAGAAAATAAGAGATGTTCCCTGGGTGCAGAGGCATCTTTGAGACCAAATGACGGGACGGATGTAAGATCTGTCCCGTTTTTTACCTGGCGGAGAAAGAAGCTGTAAGCGGTTATCCGCCATAGGATCATATAATAACTGCGGATGAGGATATCTGCGGCATTCAATCAGATTCAGGAGTAAGTATATATGATAGAATTAGAATTTTTAAAAGAACAGAACGTTTCCGAAGACCTGATCCACGGCATCGAAGAATTTCGAAAAAAATATGGTGTTGATGAAGCAGCTGCAGCCAGGATCACCAGACCGTCCATTCCGTTCTACGGAAAAGAAATACTGGAAATGTCCATTGCAGGACTTCTGGAAGGTGAAAATCTTCTTCTTGCAGGCCCGAAGGCTACCGGAAAAAATATCCTTGCAGAAAATCTGGCCTATGCTTTTGGCCGCCCAATCTATAATGTATCCTTTCATGTCAATACGAACAGTGGTGACCTGATCGGAACAGATACTTTTATAAACAATGAAGTCTGCCTACGAAAGGGCAGTATCTATCAGTGTGCCGAGTATGGCGGCTTCGGAATCCTGGATGAGATCAACATGGCGAAGAATGATGCTGTCTCTGTTCTTCATGCAACGCTGGACTACCGCCGTTCCATTGATGTACCTGGGTATGACCGGATCGATCTCCATCCGGCAGCACGTTTTATCGGAACTATGAACTACGGATATGCAGGAACAAAGGAGCTGAACGAAGCTCTTGTTTCCCGTTTCCTGGTGATCGATATGCCGGCGCAGACAGAAGAAACCCTGGGATTTATTTTCCGCAAAATGTTCCCGGAGGCAAAGGAAAAGGCAGTGGAACAGTTTATCGGTGTATTTATGGATCTTCAGAAGAAATCCGTAAACAGCGAGATCTCCACAAAAGCGCTGGATCTTCGAGGGCTTCTGGCTGCTATGAAGATCGTCCGCACAGGACTTTCTCCCCTGGCAGCAGTGCAGATGGGAGTGGTGAACAAAACCTTCGATATTTTTGAAAAGGAGATCGTGGACGATGTAGTCCGTACAAGGATCCCGGAAGAGTGGACAAAGGACGATGTCTATGCATAAAGACCTGAAAGAAGAACTTTCTATAGAAGATTACAAAATGGAGCTGGAAAACCGGATCCGGAATCTCCTCTGGACGGTAAGCGGCGATTATACCCTGGATGTGAAGCCGGATGTATCGCTGTTTCTCCGCTCAAAAGAGATCGCTCTTTACGATGGGATCAAACAGGGGGCTTTTGCCAGATATTTTGACAAAAATCTGCTTGGTCTTTATCTTGTAAAAAAAATCTATCTGGATGCATCTGAGACAGAGCTGACCGGGCTGACACAGCTCTGCATCGAAGCTGCGGTGGGAGAGCGGATCTGCGAAGAACGCCCGGGAGTTCGCCGCATGAGGAAAAAGGCTCTGGAAGATATCCTGGATCAGGAATATGAAACCTTGCCTTCCTATGATAAGCTGTTAGACCGGCTGAAGATCGCAGTATTTCGTGATGTACTTGCAGGAAGCGTACAGCTTCTGGAGAAAAAACTGTCTGCATTCCGGGATCAGATCTATGCCTGCGCAGAAAGCGGAGACACCATGGAGCTGATCCGGATCATCGACAGCCTCTATAATACGGTCATCGATCCGGATTTTGAGAAGAAAAACGGTTCTCTTGAACGGGTAATGGCGGTGACGCTGGAAGAACTGACGGAATTTGGATGGGAAGACTATCTTAATGAAGAGATGTATGAGGAAGCTCTGGAAAATTATGTGGAGAAGCTCACAGACCGGATGACAGATATCGAAGATTCCTCGCTGACACAGGATATGGAAGAAAAACGCAAGGTGAAAAACAAGATCACGGTAGTTTCCGAAGAGGCTCTTCGTAAGGCCCACACCTATGTGGAACTGAATTTTGGAAAAACCTATCTCACACCTGCGGAAGAGAAAAGAATGAACCATCTGATGTGCCGTGGGATACACGGAGACTGCAGCCTGTATTTTACAGAAGGGATCCTGAAAAATCCGGTTCGTGATAATTATCAGTACCAGTATGCAAAGCGTCTGCGTAATAAGAACATATGGGTCTATCATGACAAGCACAGAATTGCAAAACGAAATATCGCTCTGTTGACAGAACTTCTGAAAAAAGCACTGGTGATCCGAAGTGAAAATCAGGAAGTCCTATCAGACCGGGGGATCATCGTTCCTTCCAGGCTGTGGCGTGTAGGCAGAAGCAGTGAGGCGGATCTTTTCAAGAGGATCCTTCGTGGAGATAATACGGATTTTGCGGTAGATGTGCTGATCGATGCCAGCGGTTCACAGATGAGCCGGCAGGGAGATGTGGCACTGCAGGCCTATATGATCAGCTCTGCCCTGAGCAATGTGGATATCCCGCATCGGGTTATGAGCTACTGTACATTCTGGGATCATACGATCCTGCACAGGTTCCGGGAATATGATGATCCGGTTTCGGCAGATGAGGATATTTTCAATTATGTGACTTCCTCCAATAACCGGGACGGACTTGCAGTAAAGGCAGTGGGATATGGCCTTTTGCAGAGAGAAGAGGAAAAGAAGATCCTGATCATCTTAAGCGATGGACGTCCCTACGATGTGATCATAAACCGCCCAAACGCAAAAAATCCGGCACCTTACCAGGGAAAATATGCCATTTCGGATACTGCAACAGAGGTGCGGCGTCTTCGCAGCCAGGGCGTCAGTGTTCTGGGAGTATTTGCCGGGGAAGAGAAAGATCTTGCCGCTGAGAAGAAGATATTTGGTAAGGATTTTGCCTATATCCGGGATATTGGAAATTTCTCAAAGATCGTAGGGCGATATCTGACAAAACAGCTGGAAGCGGACAACTGAAAAAAAACAGCATTGTTTTTGGAATGTATAATATTCAATTAAAAGAAATATAGTCACTATGTTAGCATAAAAGCCGCATAGTGACTAATTTTTTGCTTATAATTATACATAAAATTGTAAATAATATATAATATCTCAGGTATAATTCCTTGCAAAATACTGCGAAATTTGCTATACTATATAACGTTACTAATTTACTAGATAAAGGGAGAGGAAATATGAACAAAAACACAGAGTTCAAACCTTACATTCCTGCGGAGAAAGTCACTCCGGAGCTCACAGTTACATCTGTGATCATGGGATGTATTCTTGCTGTCATCTTCGGCGCAGCCAATGCTTACCTTGGCCTTCGTGTTGGTATGACAGTATCTGCCTCCATTCCGGCGGCAGTTATCTCCATGGGTGTTATCCGCGTGATTCTTCGCAGAAACTCCATTCTGGAGAGTAATATGGTCCAGACCATCGGTTCAGCCGGTGAGTCTCTTGCGGCAGGTGCTATCTTCACCATGCCTGCACTGTTCCTCTGGGCAGAGGAAGGACTTACAAGCAAGCCAGGCATCGTTGAGATCACTCTGATCGCACTTTGCGGTGGTATCCTTGGTGTACTTTTCATGGTACCCCTTCGTAATGCCCTCATTGTTAAAGAGCATGCAACTCTTCTCTATCCGGAAGGAACTGCCTGCGCAGACGTTCTTCTTGCCGGTGAGGAAGGCGGAGCAAATGCTTCCACAGTATTCTCCGGTATGGGACTTGCAGCTGTCTTCAAATTTATCGTTGACGGACTGAAGCTTCTTCCGGCAGATGTTTCTGCAGCATTTAAATCCTTCAAGGGTGAGATCGGTATGGAGGTTTATCCGGCACTTCTCGGTGTTGGTTATATCGTAGGACCGAAGATCGCATCCTATATGTTTACAGGTTCTATTATCGGCTGGATGGTCATCATTCCGCTGATCTGCCTGTTCGGACCTGACACATGGATGTATCCGGCAGCAGAGGGAACAACTATTTCCCAGCTTTACGCAAACGGCGGAGCAGCAGCGATCTGGTCTACTTATGTTAAATATATCGGCGCAGGTGCCATCGCAACAGGTGGTATCATTTCCCTGATCAAATCCCTGCCGCTGATCGTTACAACCTT
>CAKUJT010000209.1 GCA_934661765.1 uncultured Senegalimassilia sp. | reverse complement strand
CCGCAAATAGAACAAGTTTGCGGTTGGCGTATCGGGGTCGCAGCAAATGGGCCTCGTAGCTTTCGCGGCAATGTGATGGGGTTGCGGGAAAGCGAAAAGGTTGTAGTGCGCGCGGCGCTTCGATCAGGTTGGCGTAAGCGATCGGAGCCGTCGTGCAAGTTTGAGGAGCAAGGTATGGACGAGAAAACGAAGGGGCTGTCGCCCCTGTACAGCATCGAGCTGCTTTCGCAACGAGCGGAGATGTACAAGGTTTTGGCGCAGTTGTATTTTCGCCCCCTTTCCTCCGAGCAGGTCAATGCTTTGTCCGAGCAAGACTGGAAATCGCTTGCCGAAGATGGTTCTGCGGCAGCGGATGCTTGCAACGACATATATCGCGCATTGCGACGCATGAATACCGGCACGGTAGATGATTTGGCGGCTGATTTCACCGCTGTGTTTTATGGAGCTTCAACCCATGATGGGAAAACGGCCCAACCATATGCTTCGCTGTTCATGCATGATGGCAATCAGATCATGGGAGAAGCATGTTCGGAGGCGTACCATGCGTTCAAGAGCGAATGCATCCGGGTTGCGCAGGGCATCGACATGCCCGACGATCACCTTTCGTTCATGTTCGAATTCATGGCGAAGCTGTGCGAGCGCGCAAAGCTGTGCGTGGATGCCTCGGACGAGTCTGAGGCAATGCGTATAGTTTCACTCCAGCGCACGTTTCTGGAAAAGCAGGTTACGCCGTGGGTGAACGATTTCCTTGACTTGGCGCTTTCGATGGTCGCGACGAGGTTCTATCGCGGGGTGATCAAGCTGACCGGCGCCTTTTTGAATGAAGAGAAGCAGCTGCTCGAGGAAGTGGGGTAGCTGCCCTTGACGGCTGCGATGCTGCCGATTTAGCCAAGGAACGCGTGCAGGGGCCTTGCGCGACTTTGCGCTCAAACCTCAAGGCAAAACGTCGGATTTCCTTTAGGCGCAAAGAGGTGCGATCACAGATACCTTCCCGTCACGCTGTCGGGGTTGGCCGCTATCTGCTCGGGTGTGCCGCAGGCCACGATGCGACCGCCCGCCTCGCCGCCGCCTGGACCCATGTCCACCACGAAGTCGGCGTTGCGGATGAAGTCCAGGTCGTGCTCGATCACCACCACCGTGGCGCCTTGCTCGACCAGGTGCTGGAACACGTTCAGCAGCGTGCGCACGTCGCGCGGGTGCAGGCCGATGGTAGGCTCGTCGAACACGAACAGCGCCCCGTCCTGCGCTTTGCCCATTTCGCTGGCCAGCTTCAGGCGCTGCGCCTCGCCGCCGGAGAGCGCCGGCGTGGCCTCGCCGAGCGTGAGGTACCCAAGCCCCAGGTCATGGAGCGTTTGCAGCATGGTGTGCGCCTTCTTCAGGCTGGCGCACGCTTTAAGGGCTTCGTCGATGCTCATGGCCATAAGCTGCGCGAGCGTGTGCCCGTTCCAAGTGATGGCGTCGGCATCGCCGCCGTAGCGGCGGCCGCGGCAGTCGGGGCAGGGGACGTCCACGTCGGGAAGGAACTGCACGTCAAGCGACACCTGGCCGGTGCCGTCGCAGGTGGGGCAGCGCAGCTTGCCGGTGTTGTAGGAGAACGCGCTGGCCTTTAGGCCCGCGGCCTTCGCCGTGTCGGTGCGCGCGAATGCGCGGCGTAGGTCGTCGAGCACCCCGCAGTAGGTGGCAACGGTCGAGCGCACGTTCGCGCCGATGGGCGTTGCGTCGATGAGCTGCGCGCGGACGATGCCGGCGGGGTCGATCCCGCGCACGCTTGCGGGCAGCGTTTCGCCTGCGTTTGCGCTGTTCAAGGCGGGAATCAGCTCCTCGAGCACGAGCGTGGTCTTGCCGCTTCCCGATACGCCGGTGACCGCTGTCAACCGGTTGACAGGCAGGTCGACCGACAGCGCGTGCACGGTGTGCAGCGCGTTGGTTTCCAAGTGGATGGTGCCGCGCTCGAACAACTGCCCCTCCGGGCAGCGAGGGCGCACGTTCGCCATGGGGTCGGATGTGGTGCACGCGAGCGCCTCGGTCTGCGGTTGCGTTTCTCCCGTCGCGTTGGTCACCCCTGTTTCCGCTTGCGAATGCGACTCGAACTTATGGGCACGCGCCGCCGCGGACGCGGCGTTCCCCGTTTCACCTTCCGCCGGCAAGTACCGCCCGATTAGCGAGTGGTCGTCGGCTCGCAGCTCCGTCGGCGTTCTGCACGCCACCACGTGGCCGCCGCCGGCTCCGGCTTCCGGGCCCATTTCCACCAGGTAGTCGGCCGCGGCCAGGATGCGCGTGTCGTGATCGACCATCACCACCGAGTTGCCGTCGGCCAGCAGGTCGCGCATGACGCCCAACAGGCCGTCTATGTTGGCCGGGTGTAGGCCGATCGAGGGCTCGTCTAGCACGTAGAGCACGCCGGTGGTGCGGTTGCGCACCGCGCGCGCCAGCTGCACGCGCTGGCGTTCGCCAGTGGACAGCGTGGAGCCCGCGCGGTCGAGCGACAGGTAGCCCAGCCCCAGCTCAAGCAGTTGCCGCGCCGTATGCTGGAACGACTCGCAGATGGAGACTGCCATGGGACGCAAGTCCGCCGCCAGCGTCTCCGGGACGCCGTCTACCCAGGTCACCGCCTCGTCAAGCGTCATCTCGCACGCTTTCGCCAGGTTTATCCCGCGCACGAGCGGGCCGCGCGCCGCCGCCGACAGCCGCGTGCCCCCGCAATCGGGGCACGGCCCTTCGGTCAGGAAGCGGGCCACGCGCGCCAGGCCCTTCTCGTCCTTCGCCTTCGCCAGCGCGTTCTCCACGGTGTAGACGGCGTTGTAGTAGGTGAAGTCGAGCTCGGCGAAGTTGTCGCCCTTCTTCGCCTTGTACAGGATGTGCTTTTTCTCGGCGGGGCCATGGAAGACGATGTCGCGTTCCTCGGGCGTGAGCTGGGAAAACGGCACGTCAAGGCGCACACCCATCTCGCCGCACACCTGCTTCATAAGGTCCCACATCAGGCTTCCCCAGGGAAGCACCGCGCCCTCGTTGATGGTTTTGCTCTCGTCGGGGACCAGCGCGGCCTCGTTCACGCGCCGCACGGTGCCGGTGCCGCCGCAGGTGGGGCAGGCACCGCCGCTGTTGAAGGCGAGTTCTTCGGCGCCGGGGCCGAAGAAGGTCTTTCCGCAGGTCGCGCACGTGATTGGCTGTTCGGCTGCCACCGACATGGAAGGTGGGGCGAAAGTGCCGCAGTGCGGGCACGGGTGGCTGCCCACGCGGCTGAACAGCAGGCGCAGGCTGTTCAGCAGCTCGGACATGGTGCCGAAGGTGCTGCGCACGCCGGGGACGCTCGGGCGCTGGTGCAGCGCAAGCGCGGCGGGGACGTAGCGCACCTCGTCGACATCGGCGCGGGCGGCTTGCCCCATGCGGCGGCGCGTGTACGTGGACAGCGCCTCCAGATAGCGTCGCGAGCCTTCCGCGTACAAAACGCCCAGGGCAAGCGAGCTTTTCCCGCTGCCCGATACGCCGCACACGCCCACTAGCTGGCCCAACGGGATGTCGACGTTCACGTTCCGCAGGTTATGCACGCGCGCCCCGCGCACCTCGATATGCGTAGGGCTAGCAGGCGCGATGCTGGTGTTGCTGGCAGTTGGGTGGTTCATGGCGATGCCTTTCGGGCGACGGCGTGATGTTGCTCTTCATTATAAGGCGAGCTCGGGGTGGGGGACGGTTGCGAGAGGTGCAGCAAGGAATTGCGCGTTGGTTCGTGCGCGCCCGATCTTCTGGGCGGTTTTGCAGGCCGAATCTGCTTGAAAGGCCTTCGAGGCTCGGCGTTTGCCCAGGTCGGCTGCATCGGTAATCAGAGAAGCTGGCGAAAAACCGCCCAGAACTCCAGACTCATGTCAAAATCTGGCCCGGTTTTCTGCAAAACCGTACAGAACTCTACCCCTGCCGCATCCCGGTGATCGCCATCGCACAAGCGAGCGTGCGAATGTCGGGTATATAGTGCCACCTCCCCGAAGTGTCCGGGGTGTGTGCTTCTTTGGTTGGCGGCGGTTGGCGCTTGTACAATGGATCTGACATCTACCGGGTCATCCAGACGAGAGGATATTCCTATGAGCAAGGTTTTGCTGGTCAACGGCAGCTCGCGGCAGGAGGGCAACAC
>CAKUJT010000208.1 GCA_934661765.1 uncultured Senegalimassilia sp. | reverse complement strand
CACGTGTATCAGAAGTTCGATATCCATTCGCGTGAGGAGCTGTTCGACCTGATCGGCATCGATGGGCTGCAAAGCAATGTGGACGTTCTGGCCGAAGACCTCTCCGCGGGCAAGCGCGCCTGATCGGCGCTGCGCTATCGTTCGATGGGGCGCAGCTGCGTGAGGGTGCTCAGACGCTCGGCTTCCTCGCGTTGCTGCAGGTCGGCCATCACCACGTGCCCGGCCATGGCGATATCGCGGCACTTTTCGGGGGCAAGGTGCGAGAATGCGCTTTCCCCTGGCTATTTGGGGCGAAATCGCGTAGTGCGGTGCGTCACAGGTCGAGCAGCTTGTGGCGCAGCGCGTAATCGACGGCATCGGCGCGTGTTTTCAGATGAAGCTTCTTGTATATCTTGCTACGATGCGCCTCGACTGTTTTCACGGACAGGAACATCATCTTGCTGATCTCCTTGTTGGTGTGCCCGCGGGCTATCAGCTGCAAGATCTCCAGTTCACGGCTGGACAGTTGTTGGATTGACGGGTCGCTTGAGCCGCTCGTTGCGTGTTTTGCCAACAGCTCGACCATGGTTGGGTGGATATAGCTGCCGCCGTTGGCAACGTCGTGCACGGCCTGGCGCAGTTGCTCAGGCGTGGAGTTCTTCAACACGTATCCTGCCGCTCCTCCGCGCAGCGTGTACAGCAGGTATTCCGGCTCTGCGAACATGGTGAGGATAACCACTTTGGTATCCGGGAAATCCTTTGCCGTCTTTTCGCACGCGATAAGCCCGCTTTGTCCGGGCGGCATGGATATATCCAACAGCAGCACGTCGGGTTTGTAACGGGTCACCAGGGAATATGCCTCCGTTCCCTCGGCGGCTTCGGCCACAACCTCGATATCGGGATCGGCGTCGAGCAGCATTTTTATGCCGGTACGTACCACTACATGGTCATCGGCGAGCACTACGCTGATCATCGCGCATCGCCCTCCTCCGTCGAACGCATGGGCGTGACCAAGGTGACGCACGTGCCGTGTTCGTTTGATTCGATGGAAAGCGTGGCGCCTACCTGGTTGGCGCGCTCTTGCATGCCGAGCAACCCGCAGCCGCTGCCCTTGATGGCGGGATGCGCCACGTCAAAGCCGCAGCCTTCATCGACTATGCTGATGTGAAGCCAGTTGCCGGCAGCCTCAACGCTCACGGTCACGGCATCCGATCCGGAGTACTTGCAGGCGTTCGTCATGGCTTCCTGGCAAATACGATAGGCTTGCGTTTCCAATGCGCGATCGAAGCGGGGCAGGGAGAGCTGGCCTTCGAAGCGGATGGCGGAGCCATAGGTTTTCTCTAGCAGCAAAGCTTGGCTGCGCAGAGCGGGCACGAACCCCAAATGATCAAGCGAGCTGGGGCGCAGCATCACAGAAATGTTATGCAGCTCATCGAGCACGCCGTTGATGCCGCTGCGTGCCTCTTCCAGGATGTCAGCGCCTTCTGCGTCGACGTGGTCCGTAAGGCGTTGCAACGTGAACGTGACGGTCAGAAGCTCCTGTGCCACGCCATCGTGCAGCTCGCGCGAAATGCGCCGCCGTTCTTCCTCTTGCGCGCCTATGACACGAGCCAAATCGCCGCGCAACAGCTTCGGCGCGCCCGTCTCGTCGGTGTCGCGCACGCCGGCGAAAGAGGTATCGCCTGAGATGTCGATAAGCGTGGCTTCACTCCGGTCGTCGGCTTCTCCAAGTCCCATGAACCCTTCGGAAACCACCTCGAGCCCGCAAAACGTTCCACGCAGTTCATCGGTTATAAGCGCACGGAACGTTTCCGCGTGCGACGGATCGACGTTGCGGAAAGCGCATAGCAGCACGGCTACCACATGGTCTGCGCGTTTGAGGGGCAAAGCGCAAAAGCTGCGCAGGTCCTCGGCGAACACGATGGGATAGGACGAGTATTCGCGAGGGTCCATTTCCGAGTCGATGTCGGTGAACAGCATGGGTTTGCCGGTTTTCAGCACGATGCCGCCGATGCCGTGCCCGGGCGCTAGCGAGATGCGACGGTGTCGATTGCTGGTTTCGCCTGCGCTGTAGATCCATTTTAGCGGAGCCCCTAGAAACGCGGTGATGCCCATGGACGCGAAGTCGAAGCGGAAGCGTTCGCGCAGCGCGTCGACCGCTTGCTGGAACGCGGCGTTCTTCCCCGAAATCGTTGCCTGGTCGAAGTTCGATGCCCCCATGATGCCCCCTTCCATGACCAAAAGCATCTTAAACGCTTCTGCGTGTTCCGCGCAGAGACAACCTAGTAACAATAGCAGGTTGTAAGCGGCGCCGACGAAATCATAGGGTTTTGCCCGTCTGTTTGGGGGAGGGTTCGCTACCGTGCGCGCGTCAAGCGCATGGGCATGCGCGATGCGTGTACCGTTGGATGCGGAGAGAAGCGCCTGCAAGAAGGGAGGAAGATGAAGATGATGAAGGCAAACGGGAGCAAGGCGATCGTTTGGACTACCGCTTTGTGCGCATTCGGACTGGTTGTGGGCCTTTCGGCTTGTGCGCCGAACGCCGACAAGGCTGGACGTGCCGATCAGAAGGCAACCGACAAGCCGGTCGCGCAGCAAGTCGAGCAGACGCCCGATGCCGATGAATATGGCGTGGTGCATGCCGATCAATGGGCTGGCGACTACCCATATCAGTACCAAACCTATAAGCAAAACGACGCTAACGGCACCGAGGACAAGCACGATTACCTGCAGCTGTATCCTGCGCTGAACACCATGTACAAGGGATACGCTTTTGCGCTTGGCTACGACGAGGCGCACGGCCATACGCACTCGCTCGATACGGTGAAGGAAACGCCGCGTACGCAGAAAAAGGAGCAGCTCGCCAACTGCATCTCGTGCAAGACCCCGCAATATACCGCGTTGGTGAATGCGGAGGGCGATATGGCCTATCAAGGCAAATTCAAGGACATGATCGATCAGTTCGACGAGCCCATCAGCTGCTATAACTGCCATGAGAACGACCCCACCCAATTGGTCGTGGGCAACAAATTCTTCGTGACGGCGCTCGGCGATGACGTGAGCAACGAGAAGAAGGCGCCGCTGGCCAGCCAAACGTGCGGTCAGTGCCACAACGAGTATTATTTCGATCCGACCACGAAGGCGACGACGAACCCCTACACCGGCACCGACCAGATGACGCCCGATGCCATCCTTGCTTATTACGATGACATGAACTTCTCCGACTGGAATCATGCCGACACCATGGCGCCTATGATCAAGGTGCAGCATCCGGAGTTCGAAACCATCTACGGCGGGGAATCCACCACCATGGCGCGCATCGGATACACCTGCTCCGACTGCCATATGGGGACCGAAGTCGCCGAGGACGGCACCGCATACACGTCTCATGATTGGATCAGCCCGCTTGAGAACGAGGATATGCTGGCAAACGACTGCAACAACTGCCATGCCGACCTGAAGAGCGAGGTTGCGGCTACGCAGGCTAAGGAAGAGCAGCGCGTCACCTCGATCAGCGAGAAGATCGAGGATATGACGAACAAGATCGCCGGCAAGTACGCTGACGAGATCGCCTCGATCAAGGCCGCCAAGGACGCCGGCAACAAGCAGGCTCCTTCCGATGAGCTTGCCGCCCTGTGGAAACTGCAGCGCAACGCGCAGTTCTACTGGGATTTCGTGATGGTCGAGAACAGCGAGGGCGCTCACAACCCCGATTTGACGTTCGAAACCCTGGATAAGGCCGAAGCGGCGGCCGACCAGGCATTGTCCATGCTCGGATAAAGCGTAGGCGACATTCTCTCCGAAGCTCCCGAGCAAAAGCGAGCTGCGCGCTCGGGGGTAACCGCTAGCATATTCCGATTCATTTCCAGAAAGGGGGGTTGAAACACATGAGCGAGCAAAACGGGACCGGCGAGCCTCGCAGGATAAACCGCAAGTGGCCGATCACCGTGGCTGTGGTGGCGGTGGTCGCGGCAGTTGCCGGCGGGGGCTTTTGGGTTTGGCATGAGCAGCCCAGCTTTTGCAACGCCATTTGCCATACGCCCATGGATCCATATCTTGCCGCGTTCGAGCAGGAACCGGGCGTGCAGGGCGTCGACAAATGGGGGAACACGGTGGAGAACACCGATTCCATGTTGGCCGTGGTGCATGCGGTG
>CAKUJT010000207.1 GCA_934661765.1 uncultured Senegalimassilia sp. | reverse complement strand
TCGTGTCAAAATTGTTTTACATTGCCTGTTTTTCTCATACATAGCCGAAAACATCACAGGATACTTTCCTGCTCCAGCTTTTTCCTATGTTCTTTCATGTACCTCAAAATCGGCCATACGTTCTCATACGCCTCATTGTTCAGCAAACTGTCCATTCTTTTCCTGTCATTCTCCGTCAGTTCTCTCGTATATTGTTCATATTGTTCCAGTTCTGAAATTCCCATCTTATAAGTAGTAAAAGGTATTCCCGTACGTCGACAAAGATCTTCGTAAATCTCAAATCCGCCTACATCGATATCTCCAAAATGAAAATACTCCGCCTCCGGAAATACCTGATACAATTTTTGTAAGAATTTTCTTCTTACTGCATTATGATAACCGCCAAGATAAATCAAAACACTGTCCGGTTCTTCCCAGCGAAAAAATGTCGTCAGATTTTCTATCGTGATAATCCTTTTTACTGAAACATCCACCTTCCATTCCAGACCGTCCAGATCTTCCCCTGACAATCCGATTCCCTGACGAAGACTTCTGAGATCTATGTCGTATGCCTCCGGTGTTCCAATCCGCAACCTTCCACTTCCCTTTACATACACGTAATTGGGGGTACGATAAATACCATATTCTGCCAGAATAACATCATTATCCATATCTTCCATATCATCGGAAAATCTGCGGAAAATTTTTCCGATCAGACCGGATTTCTTTTCCAGTTCCTTACTGTCCCCAAAACATTGTACTGAAAATTCACGGATATAAATTTCTTTCTGATTCGTTTCTATTCTGTGAATGGCTCTGATTAACCGCCGGCTTCCTTCTGTATCATCCAGATTTAGATATTCCTTCACCGTTTTTCCCTGTTCCAGTCGCTTCATCAGCCAACAGATAAAGTTTCTCGCAACCGGTGTGCTACATTCCGTTTTCAGTTCCTGTAACACCGCCAGCTGCGCCTGCTGCATCTGTTTTTCCGGAACCCGTCCCAGATGGCGATAGATTTCATCCACTTTTTCATCGCACAATACTATTTTCTGCAGAATATGATTTTTCTTTCCCCCTTTCCATACGGAACAAGTATATCCCATTTCTTCCAGATGTCCTGCTGTCCCATGAATTTCTTCATAAGCCAGTGAATTTTCATCAAAGTATATCGGCATGGTTTTGGGAGTTATCGGAAAAGCGATATGAACAGCTACTTCATTTTCTCCTCTGGATAACCTGCTTCTTTCATAAGAATCCAGTAAGGTTTGTAAAATTCGTTCTTCATATCTCATGGCAGTATTTCTCCACAAAACTCACTTTTTCATCTGTCATTATCAACAGCGTTTCTTCCATAGAAGGACCAATATATTGAATTTTATCTGGTGGTGCGGCAATAATAAGCTGTAATGGCAGGCGATTCATAAACTCCAGTACACCACTGATCCGCTCATCGTCCATATTGTTAAATGCCTCATCAAACATCACCAGTCCTGTCGCTTCTCCTCCAATATTATTGGTATAAAGCTGTACAAAAGATGCCGCAACTGTCACATAGAACGGAGTCTGTGTCTCACCACCGCTCTTTTCTTCACAGACTTTGGAATAGTAAGAAAAAGTTCCATCTGAATGGATAATTTTTATATCATAATCCATATAGGTCCGATAATCGGTAAATTCTGCCAGCGTTTTTGAACTGCTTTCATTATTTAATGCCAGACGTTCAAACAACTCATCAATCACTTCTTTATGAGTTTCATGAAAGATACCGCTGAAAATAGATTCTCCCTGGATCACATTAAAATCATCCATGATCATGTCATAATAATTTCTGTAATGTCCGCTTGGCATATAGATAAATTCATATCTTTCATTACTGAATGTAATATCTTTCAATGCTTTGTTTAATTCCCTGAATTCACTCTGTGCCTGCTTCATATTTTCCTGCAGTTTTGCAAGGAACTGTTCTCTGAACTCTTCCTCTGCGGAAACACGGGCAGACTGTACCTTTTCTTCATACTCCAGAAGTTCTGATGTCCTCAGCCGCTCATACACGGAAGCATATTCCGGGTACCCCTCCATACTTGGAGCCGCTCCAAAATCATGTTCCGTCTTATAGACAATCATAACGTCTATCATCTGTTTTTCTGCATTTTTACAGATTGTTTCATTCGCTTTTCTACGTCTGTCAAAATTATCCCGGAACTGCTCATAACTTTTCTGCGTAGTCTGGGTTTCATATTCTTTCATCCAGAAACTCTGCACATCACCTGCCGATTCCAGGAGATTCTTCACCTCTTTCTGAAGTAGCACCTGCTGTCCGCTAAGTTGTTCTATCTTTGTCTTCTTTTCATCCTTTATCCTTCTGACTGTTCCAAGTTCCTGATTACTTTTATTAATTTTTTCCTGCAGTTCTCTGAGCAGTTCCTGCAGTGTTTCCAACTGTATCTGTTTTTGGATCAGCGTTGCGTTTTTCTTCAAAGTCCTGATATTATCTTCACATTTTTTAATTCCCACCTGCAGCATATGTAAACGTGTAATTACATCCAGGCGATATTTTATGTCTACATCTGTTTCTGTATTTAGCGGGACAATTACAGATTCCATTGCCTTCCTGCGAGTTTCCAGTTCCGAAATTATTTTACTTAGCTGGTCACATTTCTTCTTTTCCAGTTCCAGCTGTACTTTCAATGCCTGTTTTCCAATAAAGGGAACACTAAAAATTTCCGGTTTGATCGCACTTGCCACACGATTCTGGTACCGCATACACTCTCTGGTGATAGATACCGGATATTTTTTGAGATCTTCATATCGATCACACAGCATTACTTTCCCCAGAACCATATTGATATATCTGCGGGCATATCTGTTCTTAGAAGTAACCACTGATGCCAGCGTCCCCTCCGGGACTTCTTCGTATTGTTCCATATTCTGTGTATTGATCAGACCTACTCCAAAAGCTTTTTTCTCTCTGCGCAGTCTGTCATAAATCCCCAATGCAATATCAAAACTCTCTGGCTCTACCAGAATATAAAATCTCTGTGTATTCAAATATCCTTCTGCTGCATTTCTCCAGGTTTCATCTTCTATTTCCAGAAGCTCACACAGTACATGTGGCTCTGATTTCCGTCCGATCTGCATAAATTCCTCTTTTATAGCAGAAATCAGACGCTCTACACTACCAGGATAAGTCAGTTTTTTCTTTTCCAGTTTTTCAATTCTTTTCGTTGCTTCATTGCGTTCTGTCTGATATTTCTGAATCTCCACCTGGATTTCTGCCATCTTACGGTGTATTTTCTCAGACATAGACTGTTTGTATTCAATGACCTCTGAAGTCAGTTCCTTTATTTCTGCAATATCCTGACAGTGTTCTATCTGTTTCAAAGCTTCACTGTATCTTCGAATACAGGGATCTGCATCCGACACACCCAGTAGCTTTTTCGCATTGTCTACTGCCTTCCGCACACTACGCATCAACTCATTCTTATCGTTCCTGCAACTCTGTACCTCTGCTTCCAGACGTTCTTTTTCTTTCTCCTGTTCTTCCAGTGCCAGAAAATCTTTATTCTGTTTTAATTCCACACGGAGATTCGTCTCCATCTCCCGTTTATTTTTACATTCTGCACTGATCTGTTCCAGAGAATCCTGAATCTGTTGCAGACGATACTCTTCCGATCGGATCTGTGACTGCAGTTCCTGCATCGTTTCTTTTGTG
Organism: uncultured Senegalimassilia sp.; assembly: GCA_934661765.1. Next base: position 456 of record CAKUJT010000207.1, on the reverse strand, counting down.
ATATCCAACTGTGCCTGCTGCAAAAAGAATTCATACATCTGATCTTTCTTTTTACAGCTGAGTACCTCATCATGATGTTTCTCAATCCGCTCCAGCTTGCTCATCCGTTTTTTGACAGATTCCAGTGTACGCTCCAGATCCTGATAAGTACGCACATTTTCCCGGAGGATATCTATGTTGACTTCTTTTTCGTCCAGCACATAGGAATATACAAAGTCTTTCATGTCATCAATCGGTTTAAATGCCAGTGCTTTCGGAATCAGTCTGAAAAACTTGTCCTCCATACGTCCCAGCTTTCCCTGGACCATTTTTTTTGCCTCGCTCTGCGTCTTGCACCATTGTTTGATTCCTTTATTTGCTGCACGAAATTCATTAATGGACCGGATATGCCGGTCATGCAGAAACATTTCATCTGACAGCTTCTGATTATCGATCAGATACCGTACTGTCGTTTCC
>CAKUJT010000206.1 GCA_934661765.1 uncultured Senegalimassilia sp. | reverse complement strand
GATGAACTGGGAGAAAAGATCCTTCAGGTTGCAGATGAGTTCAGGGATCGTGCAGCTACCAAATAAATTATTTGTAAAGAATGCGATTACTGTGAAATGACAAGTTTGTCAGAGACAGTAACCGGCAGGAGGAATTTATGGCAAATGCAAGAGAAATAAAGAGCAGGATAAGCAGTGTCCAGGACACAATGAAAATTACCAATGCCATGTATATGATTTCCTCTTCCAAAATGAAAAAAGCCAAAAAGATACTGTCGGATACCGAGCCGTATTTCTACAATATGCAGAGTGCGATCGCACGTATCCTCCGACATATCCCGGATATACAGCATCCGTTTTTCAGTGTCCGCCACCTGATTCCTACAGAGGAACGTAAGATTGCGACGATCGTGGTAACAGGTGATAAGGGTATGGCAGGTGCCTATAACCACAATATTACCAAGATGACAGAGGAATTTATGGCCAATACTCCTGGCCACCATAAACTGTATGTCCTTGGTGTTGTAGGAAGACAGTATTTCAGTAAAAAAGATGTCGATATGGATGGAAGCTTCCGTTATACTGTACAGAAGCCAACCATGCACAGGGCAAGAATGATCAGTGAGGAAGTTATAAGAGGCTTTCTGGAAAGAGAAGTGGACGAGGTGCATATCATCTATACACAGATGCAGAATGCAGTTGTGATGGAACCGGTAAATATGCAGCTTCTTCCTTTAAAAAAGACCAGCTTTTCACCGCTTGAGATGCCGGCAGAAGTTCATCAGGAAGAAATTGAAATGTTTCCTTCCGCAGATGGCGTGCTGGATATCATGATTCCAAACTATCTGACAGGTGTGATCTATGGATGTCTGGTTGAAGCATATGCCAGTGAGCACAATGCCAGAATGACCGCTATGCAGTCATCTACGGACAGTGCAAAGAAAATGCTTCAGGATCTGTCGATTCAGTATAACCGGGCACGTCAGGCAGCGATCACACAGGAGATCACAGAGGTTTGTAGCGGTGCAAAGGCCCAGAAAAGGAAGTGACGAGAATGAGTAAAGGTAAGATCGTACAGGTCATGGGACCTGTTGTAGATGTTGTTTTTGAAGATGGAGATCTGCCGGATATCAAAGATGCTCTTGAAGTTGAAAACAACGGTAAAAAATGTGTTATGGAAGTTTCTCAGCATCTGGGAAATGATGTGGTTCGATGCATCATGCTGAGTGCCAGCGAGGGACTTCAGAGAGACAGAGAAGTAATTGCTACAGGAAGTGGAATCAAAGTTCCTGTAGGTGACTGTACTCTGGGAAGACTGTTCAACGTTCTCGGAGAGACAGTAGATGGTGGAGAATCTCTGGATGATGCAGAGCATTGGGTAATCCACAGAGATCCGCCGAGTTTTGAAGAACAGAAACCGGCAGTTGAGATCCTGGAAACAGGAATCAAAGTCATCGACCTTCTTGCTCCTTACGCAAAGGGTGGTAAGATCGGTCTGTTTGGTGGTGCCGGTGTTGGTAAGACAGTCCTGATTCAGGAGCTTATCCAGAATATCGCTACCGAGCATGGTGGATATTCTATTTTCACTGGTGTTGGTGAACGTTCCCGTGAGGGTAATGACCTTTGGAGTGAAATGAAAGAATCCGGCGTACTTAAGAAAACAGCCTTAGTGTTCGGACAGATGAACGAGCCGCCGGGATCCCGTATGCGTGTTGCGGAAACAGGTCTTACTATGGCAGAATATTTCCGTGATACAGAACATAGAGATGTCCTTCTTTTCATTGATAATATTTTCCGTTTTGTACAGGCAGGTTCCGAGGTATCCGCACTTCTTGGACGTATGCCTTCCGCAGTAGGTTACCAGCCGACTCTGGCTACAGAGATGGGTGAACTGCAGGAGCGTATCGCATCCACAACATCCGGATCCGTTACTTCTGTACAGGCAGTTTATGTACCGGCCGATGACCTGACTGACCCGGCACCGGCAACAACATTCGCACATCTGGATGCAACGACAGTTCTTTCCCGTAAGATCGTTGAGCAGGGTATTTACCCGGCCGTAGATCCACTGGAATCTACATCCCGTATTCTTGAAGCAGATGTTGTAGGTGAAGAGCATTACGAAGTAGCACGCCGTGTACAGGAAATCCTTCAGAAATACAAAGAGCTGCAGGACATCATTGCAATTCTTGGTATGGAAGAGCTCTCTGACGAAGATAAAAATACTGTATTTCGTGCAAGAAAGATCCAGAAATTCCTTTCTCAGCCGTTCCATGTAGCTGAGAACTTCACAGGTATTCCTGGAAAATATGTTCCGCTTAAAGAAACAATCCGTGGATTCAAGATGATCATCGATGGTGAGATGGATGAATATCCGGAAAACGCATTCTTCAATGTAGGAACTATAGACGAAGTAGTTGAAAAAGCAAAAACTCTGGAACAGTAAGGAGTGAGGCTTATGCAGAATACATTCGGTCTTGAGATATACGCTGCAAACAGACAGTTCTTTTCCGGAAGAGCGCAGTCACTGATCATACCGGCGGAAGATGGACAGAAAGAATTTCTTGCTCATCATGCGAATATGATCTGTGCCATTGTTCCGGGAGAGCTTCGCTTTCAGGATGCGGAAGGAAATTGGGAAGTAGTAGCAGTAAGTTCAGGGTTTGTTGAGATGATCAACAACCGTGCAAAACTGTTCTGTCTGACGGTAGAACGTCCGGAGGAAATCGACATCCGAAGAGCTGAAGAGGCTCGTGATCGTGCCGAAGAGCAGCTCCGTCAGCAGCAGAGTATTGTAGAATATCACAGAAGTCAGGCTGCGCTTGCAAGAGCCATGACCCGACTCCGTGTAACAAAAGAATTAAAATGATATCAGGGTTCCAAAGGTCATAAATAGAGTTAAAAAGAGAATTGCTATTATATAGTGATTCTCTTTTTTGACGAAAAAACGAAAATGGCTCCATATATAGCGCATTATGTTAATTGTAAAGAAAATTTGGTTGTGTTATACTCTCTTATACGATATTAAAATCTATAATGCGATTTCAACCGTGCGAAGGAAGAAAATTGGAAATATTGACAGCAATAGTTACTGCGAATGGAGTGAACAGTAGCAGGCAGTATGAAAGGTTAAGTAAGAATGGCAAGTATGAAAGATGTGGCACAGAGAGCCGGAGTAGGGGTAGGTACTGTGTCGAGAGTTATCAATGACAGTGGATATGTATCTGCTGATACGCGTAAAAAGATTGAACGGGCAATCGAAGAACTGGGATATACGCCAAATGAACTGGCGAGAAATCTGTTTCGTAATCGTTCAGGAATCATTGGTGTGCTTGTTCCAGATCTGGATCACCCTTTTTTCTCCGCGTTCGCACGGGAAACAGAGGTTGCACTTTACAAACTGGGATATAAAACGATGGTCTGTAATACAGTAGGAAGCAGTAATCGAGAACGCGATTATCTGAATATGCTTGATCGTAATATGGTAGATGGAATTATTACCGGTGCACATACACTGCACAAAAATGAGTATGTCAACAGAAAGCATACCATCGTAGCATTGGACCAGGAGTTTGGACCGGAAATTCCCTTGATCGGTTCAGATCACGTATATGGAGGAAAGCTTGCTGCAGAGATCATGATCAAAAATGGCTGTAAGCGTGTAGTACATATAACTGGTGTCGCACCAAATGTTGCAGCCAATGACAGACATACTGTGTTTGAGAAAATTCTGAAGGATCACGGAGTAGCAGTTCTGGAGATTATGATGGAGTGGAATAAATTTGATCATCAGTCCTACTGGGATGCTGCAAAAGAAGCAATAAAGAAATATCCGGATGCTGACGGAGTGTTTGCAGCTGATCAGCCGGCATTATATTATATGCATCTTGCAATGCAGGCAGGAAAAAGGGTGCCGGAAGACCTGAAAGTGGTTACTTACGATGGAATGGATGTCAGCAGGCTTTGTTATCCGAAAGTAACAGCAATTTGTCAAAATGTTAAATTTTTGGCAGAATCTTGTGCAAGAACAGTGCTGGATTTGATTGATGGCAAGGAACGCGTTCCACATAGGCAGGTGCTATCGGTGGAGTTACAGCAGGGCCAAAGCACCTATCCGGTGGAAATTACCGGAGAAATCTAGGAATTTCATATAATGAAGCAGATTATTCAGAAGCAGA
>CAKUJT010000205.1 GCA_934661765.1 uncultured Senegalimassilia sp. | reverse complement strand
GCGGGCGGGGCGTAAATGTGCTCACCATGTCGCCTGCGAAAAAGGATTACGGCCATCATAATTATCCGCTGGAGCGCGTGGAGATGGCCATTTCGTGGCTGAAAGCCAACGGCAACCATAAAATTGGCATTGCCGGTGCATCGACTACGGGAACGCTGGCGCTGACAGCGGCTGCCATGTTCCCGGATGTTACCCTGACCATTGCCATGACGCCCAGCGATTTTGTGTGGCAGGGTTTCATGCAGGGCAAAAGGGACGGCTGCAAGGAATGGCCGGTCGAAGGCGAGTCGCTGTTCTCCTACCGGGGCAAGCCGCTGCCCTATATGCCGTTTTGCTATCAGCATCCCGACTATTGGCACTGCGTTGCCGCAGAGAGCAAGCGCACCGGCGATATGGTCAACTCCCGCAAGCTGTTTGACGATTCCGAGGCGGCGCATCCGATCGAGCCGGAAGAATATATTCCTGTTGAAAACATCCGGGGAAAGCTGCTGCTGATCGGCGCGGAGGACGATGCGCTGTGGGATACCGCAAAGTATATCCGCCGTATGGAAAAGCGCCTTGCGGAAAAGCCGCATGAATGCGAGATTGAAACAATGGTTTATGCTCACGGCACCCACTTTGTCTTTCCGGAGGGGATGCTGAAAACCATGCTGCCGGTTGGCTCCGGTCTGTTTGTGCAGTTGGCGTTTCAGGCGGCAAAGAAATATCCCAAGGAATGCCGCCGGACCCGGATAGACATCGAGAAACGGATGTGCCGGACTCTTGCGGAATGGAAAGGGGAGAAGTGAGATGCACCGGAACGGAATGCCCATGGCAATGTGGGCAGTATTTGCAAAGTCATTTGAAAAGCAACTGACAGAGGTGTTTGGTTATGATACTAAAACCGCAAAAGCAATCCGAAAGACCGCAAAACTGAAGTACAAAGAGATCATCGCAAAGCTGCCCGAATTTGAAAAAGGTGATCGGTTCAGCATGAACATCATTGGCTGCGCCATGCTGGGGGCGTTCGTCCTCTGTATGCCGAAGCGACCGGATGCAGAGGCACTAACGGTATACTATGAGAATGCCCAGATGACGCCGCTGATGAAGTGGTTTTGCCGCCAAAGCGGCAAGTCGAAGTTCACGCCCAAGGATATTGCCGGAATGAAAGCCACTGCCGCCCGGAAGGCGGCTGACCGCAACCCCTACTCGTGGAATATGGACTTTTACGAGTATCCCGACGGCAGCGGTTATGAGGGGCGCTTCACGAAATGCGGCATCTGCACGCTGATGCAGGAGCTGGGGCTTTATGACCTGACACCCGCCATGTGCCATTTGGACTACACCATGAGCGAGGCAGGCGGCGTGACGAACTTTGTGCGGCAGTATACCCTTGCCTCCGGCGGCCCTTACTGCGACTGCGGGTACCAAAAGAAACGAGTATGAGGCGGAGTAGCATTGAAATACTTTGAATTCGGACAGGCGGCACATCGGTGCAGCCTGCAAAAGGAAAAGGTATGAAAGACAGAAAACTACAATTTGACCGCAGCTGCCATGTGCTGTATTCCGGGGCGTGTAAAAAGGAGATACAAGCGAAAATCGCCCTGCATTACCCGGAAACGGAGTGGGAGGCCGTTTGGGAACGGGTGCAGCTGCAGTATGTAGAATTTCTCTCGGACTGGCGCACCGACCTCGGCGGCAGCAAAAACTTCCACAACGGCGCGGGCGGCACCTACGACTGCATCGCCATTATGAGTTGTTATGCCGTGTGCCGGGATGTTGTTTCATTTCGAGAGATCGAGGAAATCGAGGAAAATCTGATCCTGCCTGCTTTCCGCAAGCTCTCCAGATTCGTGGACTGCAACAAGCCGTTTTTTAAGAGACTGATGTATTGGGCATTTCAGAACGCCGAAAAGCAGTGCGGCAGGTGGCACGATTACGAGATGCACGTTGCACCCTACGACAAGGACAAACCCATCTATTACGAATTTACCGCCTGCCCGGCGGCGGAGTTTGCCGTAAAGCACGGTCTGACGGACATTATGCCTGCCCTGTGCAATGTGGACTTTGCCTCCATGGAGCTGCTTCACGCCCGCTTGGTGCGGAAGGGCACCTGCGTGGACGGCTGCAAGTGTGACTATACCATCTGTGGCGATAAAGACCCATACTTAAACGACCATCCCGAATACCGGGACGAGGCTGGATACCGCAGAAACCGTTAAGGAGAAAATGATCATGAGAATTTTGGTATAAACAATATGATTGACATCTTTTTTCATGACAAAACGGGCGTGGTTTCCGGCTTCCCCGGACAAATAGATGGCTTTGAATATGCGGATGGTAACGGAGAAATCCACTACTACCGGCTGTTTGACGGCGTGGGAATCATGCTGCTGCGGCTGGAAATGGAGGCGTACACAGAAATTCGGACACAGATCGGGAGGCTGGAAGTCAATTTCTGCGTGAACGGACGGTTTGAAACCAGCTTTTCCATGCGGGATCGTGTTCTTCTGAAGCCGGGCGACATGGCGGTCAGTTGCTACGATGGCTTTCACGGAAGCAGTTCGGCGTCCTGCTTTCCGCTGGGCTACTACGAGGGAATCTGTCTGGAGATCGAACCGGCCGCCGCGGGAAATTGGATAAAGCAGAACGCACCTGCGTTTTCAGTGGACTTTGCCGCATGGAAGCAAAATCTTCTGGGCTGTAAATGGTATATGGTCGGCGCTGCGGGGCCGCGCTGTGAGCATGTATTCCGGGAGCTTTACGAAAGTGCGTTCTATGAAGATCCCGGCTTTTTGCAGCTCAAGACGCTGGAACTTCTGATGCTACTTGGGCGTATTCCACAGGAGAATACGGCGGGGTTATATTGCTCGTCCGAGCAGACGGTTCTTGCGCACCATCTCCGGGATCACTTGCTGACAAACCGGGAGGGATACATATCCCTCGCCAGCCTTGCGGCGGAGCATGAGATATCGGTATCGCATCTGCAAAAGCTCTTCAAGCAGGTCTATGGCGTGCCGATCTACCGATATATCAAGGAATACCGCCTGGAGCAGGCGGCAGTGGAGCTGGTTCGCAGCGGGAAGTCTGTTACGGAGATCGCGCAGCAAGCAGGCTATGACAACGCCAGCAAATTTTCAGAGAGCTTCAAAAAGCGGTACGGAAAAACGCCCTCACGCTATCGTGCTGACGCAAAGAAGAAAGCAAAACAGAGCAGCGAAACCAAAATGGAGTAGTCTGCAAAACGGAAGTATGATACAGTACACAGTGGTTATAGACAACTAACCGAGAATACAGGAGGTACCTTATGAAAAAGAAATTTGCTGCATTTATTTTGTGTGTCCTGTGCTTGCTGTCGGCTGCCGGCTGCGGCCAGGCGAAAACGGATGAACAGACGCCGCCGACTGACCAGAGCGCGGTGACCGATGATTATCTGACCACCATCAGCGGCACGTATGTGGAGCTGTTCCCGGAGCTGTCAAAATCCGAGTATCGGAATATCTGGATCGATGCCACCACACCGCTGGTAGGCGCTGAGAACGCGGAGACTACCACGGATATGCTGCTGGGAATGTGCATGGCGGAGCCTTACGGCCCGGAGGCGGCGGAAAAATACGCGGCAGACCCGGACAGCATGGCGTTTAACTGCTATTTCCTGGGCGGCGTTGACAAGTTTGTGATGGACGGTCACACGATCACCGGTCTGGATGCGCAGGGACAGGAGGTTTTCTCCCACACCTACAAGCTACTGGACGAGGAAAACGAAAACGGCTTTATCTTCTATCAGAGCGAGGATGAAAATTCCGGCCAGTTTACCTATTTCGCCTTCTCGCCCGACACCATGGAAACCACCTATCATCTGGAATTCCGTTATGCAGAGGATCTAAGTGATCTGCAAAGCTGGTTCGAGGGCAATTACGCCTACTGGAATGCCGCCGCGATTGCGGAAGATTATGATCAGGCAACCATGAAGAATGTCATTGAACTTTTCACCACGGAAAATTTGTCTGCGGCAGAATAAACGGTGCCTGCGCACCCGCTTGATTCAGGCGGGTGCGCAGGCGCGCTTATCGGTAAGGATGTGATTTTATTGAAAAAACAATCTGACTTTTCCCGCCTGATGGGCTATGCGGGCAGGTATCGGGTTTTTACCTATGCCTCCTGGGTGCTTTCCGCCATCAGCGCGCTG
>CAKUJT010000204.1 GCA_934661765.1 uncultured Senegalimassilia sp. | reverse complement strand
TCGCCCGCTACTTTCGCGTCCTCGACCACAAGCGACCTCCCTGTAAAGCAAGCGGGCGCCCGAACGGCGCCCGCACCAACGTTGCCCTTATTGTACGCGAACCTACTCCACCGTCACGCTTTTCGCCAGATTGCGCGGCTGATCGACATCGCAGCCGCGGGCCACGGCGATGGCGCGCGCCAGCAGCTGCAGCGGGACGCTGGCCGTGATGGCCGAGAACGCGTCACGCACCTTCGGGATGTAGATGACATGATCGGCGTGCTTGCGGATCTCCTCGTCGCCCTCGGTGGCGATGGCCACCACCATGGCGCCGCGCGCCTTGCTCTCCTGCAGGTTGGACACCAGCTTGTCGTAGACGGGGCTTTTCGTCGCCACGGCGATGACGGGGAAGCCCTCGTCGATCAGCGCGATGGGGCCGTGCTTCATCTCGCCGGCCGGATAGGACTCGGCGTGCAGGTAGCTGATCTCCTTGAGCTTGAGGGCGCCCTCGCGGCTGACCGCCGCGCCCATGCCGCGGCCCACGAACAGCGCGCTGCGGGCGTCCTTGCACGCCTGCGCCGCCTCCTCGACCGCCGGGCCGCACTCGGCCAGGATGCGCTCGACCTGCTCGGCGGTGTCGGCGAGCTCGCGGAACAGCAGGCGGATCTGGTTCATCTTCAACTTGCCCTTGACCTGCGCCAACAGCATGGCAAGCAGCGTGAGCGAGACCACTTGGCCCAGGAACGACTTCGTGGAGGCCACGGCGATCTCCTTGTTGGCCTTCGTGTAGATGACGCCGTCGGACTCGCGCGCCACGGGGCTTCCCACCACGTTGGTGATACCGAACACGCGCGCGCCCTTCACGCGGGCGTCGCGGATGGCCGCTAGCGTATCGGCCGTCTCGCCGGACTGGGACACCGCCACCACGAGCGTGGTGGGCGTGATGATGGGGTTGCGATAGCGGAACTCGCTTGCGACCTCGCATTCGCAGGGGATGCGCGCCCAGCCCTCGATGAGGTTCTTCGCGATAAGGCCGGCATGATAGCTGGTGCCGCACGCGATGATGTAGACACGATCGATGAGGTTAAGCTCCTCCACGGAAAGGTCCAGCTCATCGATGGAAAGAGCGCCGCCCACCAGACGGCCCGCAAGCGTGTCGCGGATGACGCGCGGCTGCTCGTGGATCTCCTTGAGCATGAAGTCGGGGTATCCGCCCTTCTCGGCCACGTCGAGGTTCCAGTCCACGTGCGTGACCTTGGGGTTCTCGATGACCTGGCCGGCGGCGGTGTAGTACGTCACGCCCTCGGGCGTGAGCTTGGCCAGCTCGCCGTCGTTCATGACCACCACGTCGCGCGTGGCGTCGATCATGGCGATGATGTCGCTGGCGACGTAGGCGCCTTCGGCGCCCTGGCCCACTACCAGCGGGGAGTCCTTGCGCGTGGCCACGATGGTGCCCGGCTCGTCGGCGGACACGACGGCCAGCGCATAGGCGCCCACCAAACGCTCGCTTGCCGCACGGACGGCGGACAGCAGGTCGGGCGCGCCGTCGCGCAGCGCCTGCTCGATCAGATGCGGCACCACCTCGGTGTCGGTGTCGCTGGTGAAGACGTGCCCCGCGGCCTGCAGCTCCTCGCGCAGATCGGCGAAGTTCTCGATGATGCCGTTATGCACCACGGCGATGCGGCCGTCGCAGCTGGTGTGCGGATGGGCGTTTGCCTCGCTCGGGCGGCCGTGGGTCGCCCAGCGCGTGTGGCCGATGCCGCAGGTTCCTTCGAAGTTGAAGTGCCCCAGCGTGTGCGCAAGGCTGGAAACCTTGCCCTTGCGGTGCACCACCTCAAGCTTGCCGTCCTGATAGATGGCCACTCCGGCGCTATCGTAGCCGCGATACTCAAGGCGCGACAGGCCCTCGATCAGGATGCCTTGCGCCGGGCGCGTGCCCGTGAAACCGACGATTCCGCACATGCGATTGCTCCTCACAGGTAGGTTGCGGCCCGAAAGCATCGCACGGCGGGAGCGAACGCTCAAAGCCGAGCTGCCTGGTCGGGCTTTTCATCGCGTACATGGTAGGGCAGCGTCCGGCGCGCGCACCAAGGCTGCAGACAATCTCTAGCGCGCACGCCGTTCGCCCCGCCAGCGGCGCCGTTCGCAGCAAGCAAGCACATGAGCAACGACACTGCGTCACCCCTCCCCGAAAGCGCCAGCTTCACTTCACTCGCAGGTGGCGGCAAAGTCAACGAGGGCCGCTGCGGTGCCCCGAATTCGCGGGAGCGTGAAGGCGCCGCGTACTTTGGTACGCAAACCTTCAGGCTCGTGCGAAGGCGGGGTGCCGCAGCGGCCCGCAGTGTCGAGTAAATTCGCCGTTCGGCAGAACGGCGAAACAGTTACACTTCGGCGATTACCTCTACCTCCACCAGGGCGCCCTTGGGAAGCTTGGCCACGCCCACGGCCGAACGTGCCGGACGGGCATCGCCGAAGGACTTCGCGTACTCGGCGTTGAACGCGGCGAAATCGTCGATATCGTCTAGGAAGCACGTCGCCTTCAGCACGTGGTCGAAGTCGGTGCCGGCCTCGGCCAGGATGGCGGCCACGTTCTTCATGACCTGCGCCGTCTGCTCCTCGATGGTGGTGCCCACAAGCTCGCCGGTCTCCGGGGAGAGCGCGATCTGGCCGCTGGCGAACAGCAGGTTGCCGCAGATGCGGCCCTGCACGTAGGGGCCGATTGCTGCGGGGGCGTTCGGGGTGGCGATGACCTTCATGATGGTCGTCCTTTCCGGGGCTTGCGCCCCAACATGCGCGCGCAAGCGCGCGGAACGGCAGCGCGTCGCGCGCTTCGCTCCCAGCTGACACATGGGGACGTAGCACTATCTGTCCGAAACCGGGCAGCGTTTTCGCGCCCTTCGCCAAGCCTTAAACCTAGGCAAAGCGTCGAATTTTGTCGCGCTGATATGGAACCTCACCATTGTAGCGCTCGCACGGCTATGATGTTCACCGACATTAAACCGCCGCGAACCGAAAACAAAAGGGGTGAAACTATGCTGACGCTGGACGCATTCGAAGAAGCCGCAGCCAAAGTCAAGGAAGTTACACAGGAGACGAAGCTTATTGAAAGCCCCTACTTCAGCGAGATTTCCCGCAACCGCGTGTTCTTCAAGCCCGAGAACATGCAGCGCACCGGTGCCTACAAGGTGCGCGGCGCTTACTATAAAATCAGCACGCTGACCGACGAGGAGCGCGCACACGGCCTGATCACCGCTTCCGCCGGCAACCATGCGCAGGGCGTCGCCTACGCCGCGCAGCATTACGGAGTCAAGGCCACCATCGTCATGCCCACCACCACCCCGCTCATCAAGGTCGAGCGAACCAAGGCCCTGGGCGCCGACGTGGTGCTGGCCGGCAACGTCTACGACGAGGCCTACGAGCATGCGCTCAAGCTTGCCGAGGAGAACAGCTACACCTTCATCCACCCCTTCAACGACCTGGGCGTGGCCACCGGCCAGGGCACCATCGCCATGGAGATCGTGCAGGAGCTGCCGCTGGTCGACTACATCCTGGTGCCCATCGGCGGCGGCGGGCTTGCCACGGGCGTCTCCACGCTGGCCAAGCTGCTCAACCCCCACATCAAGGTCATCGGCGTGGAGCCCTCCGGCGCCGCATGCATGAAGGCCTCCCTTGAGGCCGGCCACGTGGTGAAGCTGCCGCGCGCCAACACCATCGCCGACGGCACCGCGGTGCTCGAGCCCGGCGACAAGATCTTCCCCTACATCCAGGAGAACCTCGACGGCATCATCACCGTCGACGACGATGAGCTGATCGCGGCGTTCCTGGACATGGTCGAGAACCACAAGATGGTCGTCGAGAACTCCGGTCTGCTCACCGTGGCCGCCCTTCGCCATCTGGACTTCCAGGGCAAGAAGGTCGTCTCCATCCTCTCCGGCGGCAACATGGACGTCATCACCATGTCCTCGGTGGTGCAGCACGGCCTGATCCAGCGCGACCGCATCTTCACCGTGTCGGTGCTTCTGCCCGACCGCCCCGGCGAGCTGGTGCGCGTAGCGCAGGTCATCGCCGACAACAAGGGCAACGTCATCCGCCTGGACCACAACCAGTTCGTCACCACGAACCGCCAGGCCGCCGTGGAGCTGCGCGTCACCATCGAGGCGTTCGGCACCGACCACAAGCAGCAGATCGTCAA
>CAKUJT010000203.1 GCA_934661765.1 uncultured Senegalimassilia sp. | reverse complement strand
GCGACAGGTGGCGCAGGCGGGCCGCTGGGAAATCGATGCTAGCCGAATCGCAGCATGACCTGGTGTTATTGGCAGACCTTGCCCGGGTTCAAGATGTTGTTGGGATCGAACACGCGCTTGATGCCGGCCATCAGGTCGATGGCGGTATCGCCCAGATTCTCGCGCAGGTAGGTGCGCTTGGCGTGGCCGATGCCGTGCTCGCCGGATACCTGGCCGCCCAGCTCGGCGCACTTGGCGTACGCAGCTTCCATCACCTTCGCCGATTGCTCCAGGAACGCTTCCTTGTCCATGTCCTCGTTCCCGCAGCAGTAGATGTGCAGGTTGCCGTCGCCGGCGTGGCCGAACGAGCGGATGCGCATGCCGTGCCCTTCGCCGACGCCCAACACGAAGCTGAGGAACGACGGGATCTTGTCGACGGGCACCACCACGTCCATTTCGTCCAGGAAGCGCGTGTCGGCCTCGATGGCGGTCAAAAACGCGCTGCGAACAGCCCAAACGTCGCGTTTGTCGGAAGGTTGGCTGAGCACCAGCGTGTCGAAGGCGCCCGACTCGTCGGCGATGCCCGCCAGCACCTCGGCGCGCTGGAAGATCTCGTCCTCGTCGTTGCCGTCGAGCGTGACCAGGATGTACGCGCCCACTTCGCGGTCGTTGACCTTGGTGGGGATGATCTTCGTGCCGCTGAAGTTCGCGGCGGAATCCACGATGTCGCGCTCCATGAACTCGATGGATTGCGGGTTCAAACCGGCGAGCTTGATCTTCGGCACCGTGTTGATGGCGCCCTCGATGTTCTCGAACGGAAGGATGAAGCTCATGTCCTCCTGCGGGTTGGGAAGCAGCTTCATGGTGAGCTCGGTGATGACGCCGAGCGTGCCTTCCGAGCCGATGATCAGGTGCAACAGGCTGTAACCGCTGCTCGCCTTCGTCACGGGGCGACCCAGGTGCATCACTTCGCCGCTCGGCAGGACCACGGTCATTGCCAGCACGTAGTCGCGCGTGGTGCCGTACTTCACGGCGCGCATGCCGCCGGCGTTGGTGCTGACGTTGCCGCCGAGCGAGCCGGTCTTCTCGCCGGGGTCGGGCGGGTACATGAAGCCGTGCCCGATGGCGTCGGCGGCCAGGTCGCACAGGCGCACGCCGGGTTGGACGCGCACGTTCAGGTTGCTCATATCGTAGGCGATGATCTTGTCCATGCGCATGGTGCACAGGACCACGCCGCCGAGTACCGGCGTGCTGCCGCCCACCAGGCCGGTGCCGGCGCCGCGCACCGTGACGGGGATGCGGTTCTCGTTGCACAGCTTCATGATGGCGGACACTTCCTCGGTGTCCGCGGGCATCACCACGGCGTCGGGCATGTGCGTGCCGTAGATGGGCATCTCGTCGTGCGCGAAATCCTCGTTGATGTCGTCGGCGAAACAGCAGTTGTCCTTGCCGACAACGGCTTTGAGCTCTAGTACCAGCTCAGGTGTCAGTTCGTTGTACTCGGTCATGCGTGCCTTCTTGCGTTTTCGTTTGCGGCAGCGGGGCTTGGCTGCGCGTCAATAGGCTGTGCTCCCCGGACGGCAATGCGCTGCGTTGCGTTTTGCGTCCGGAGGCGCCGTCTACTTGGTGCGTTGCGGCTTCGCCGAGCGTTGTCGCGTCTTTGATGACCGTTCCATGATAGGCATGCCCGCGTAAATCCGAGGTGCCGAGTAGGATATCTGCGGAAAATTTTCGCGCGGAAAGGGAAGGCGTTGGCGGTGCGGGCGGGGAAAGGGCGGGGAAGAGAAGCCGCCGCCAGTGCGGAGCCGCGGGTGTTTGCCGCTGGGTTCGAGCGTGCGGGCGAGGGTTTCGCTGTGGGGAGCCCCTATTCGTCGGTGTGCGGCCGCCCCTGCTGCGCCCTGCAATATAATGTGCGCATGACTAAAACGCAGCTGATACTCAATCGATACAAGCCCCTTGCCAAGGCGGGGGCCGGCGGCTTCGGCACGGTGCAGGTGGCATGGGATACGCGCATCCAGCGCAAGGTGGCCATCAAGTGCATCCCCCTGTCCGAGGCAGAGTTGTTGCGCGCTGCCCTCCCCGGGGCCGATGCGCTTGACGTTTCCCCTGATGAACATGGCGAAAGCTCGGGCGGCTCGCAAGGCTTCGGCGCAACGAGCGCGCATGCGGCGGGCATCGCGGCTTCTTCGGCGACCGCCGTCGACCCGGCGGACGTTCCCCCGTGGGAGGATTTGCCCGAGGAAGCGGGTTTTGCGGACGTCGAGGATGCTGAGGTCCCCGACGGCTCCGATGCACCGGCGGAGCCGGCGAGCGCTTCCGCCCGCGAAGCCGGGTTCGGCTTTGCGGACCCGTCGCGCGCCGATTCGTTCCCCAACCGGCTTTTGCCCGGTCAATCAGTCAGCCTGACGGGCACGGTCGACCCCGCGAGCCGCCCGCTGGTGCGCACGCTCTCGCGCATCCCCGGATTGGACGAGGCCCGCACGGCGGCCATGCTGTCGGATCCCAGCATCGTCGCGGTGTACGACTTCGAGATTCAGGATTCCACGGCGTACCTGATCATGGAATACGTCGAGGGCATGACGCTCACCGAGCTGCTACGCGATCACGATGATCGGCTGACGCTCGACGTGGTCGCCGCCGTGTTCGACGCGGTTGCTCACGCGCTGGAGGTGGCGCACGAGAACGGCGTGCTGCATCTGGATATCAAGCCCGACAATATCCTCATCAACGCATCAGGCCAGGTCAAGGTGACCGATTTCGGTCTGGCGACCTTGGCAGATGCGCAGGGGTTCGGCGTGGCCGGCGGCGGCACCATCGGCTACATGCCCCTTGAGCAGATGCGCCAGGAGAACCTTGACGCGCGGTGCGACGAATGGGCTCTGGCGTCGGTGACGTACGAGATGCTGGCGGGTGAGAACCCGTTCTTGGCCCCGAACCTGTTCCAAGCGCAGGAGGCTATCGAAGACGGCGAATTGGTGCTGCCGTCGCTGTGCTGGGACAACCTCGATCCGGCGGCGGACGACCCCATCTTCTACGCGCTGGACCCCGAACGCGAGGAGCGCTACGAGTCGGTGGCGGATTTTGCCGAGGAGCTCTCGCCGTTTTTGGGCGACCCGGCGAAGGGCCGTGCGGAGCTGGCCGACATCGTGGCCGGTCCGGAGGAGGAAGAGGAGCCTGAGCCGCAGCCTCGCGAGCCCGGCATCCCGTTGTGCGATCGCATCACGCCCGAGCTGTTGTTCTTCGGCTCGCACGCGTGCGGCGCGGTGGGATCGGCGCTGCTGGCGTTTGTGGCGCTGCAGAACATCTCGCAGACCGAAGGGTTCGCAAACCCCTTGTTCTGGGGGTTGTTGCTGCTCATCACGCTTGCCGGTGCGCTTCGCCCTCATCTGGGCGTGCTTCTGGGGTTCGTTTCCCTGTCGGCCATGCTGGTGATGTGCGGCGTGCCTGCTGCGGGATGCGTGCTGCTGGCGGGTACCGGCGTATGGTGGTGGTATCTGGGTCGCGCGGGCGATGCGACCGCGAACGCCGCGCTGGCGACGCCGCTTGCCGGCGCGATCTGGCTGGGGCCGCTTGGTCCGCTGGCGGCGGGTTTTGCGCTGCGCCCGCTTGTGGCGATGGCGACTGCGGCGTTCCAGGTGCTGTGCGGGTTCATGCTGGCAGGCTTGGGAAGCGCCTCGTTCATGGGGTGGGATGTGCTTGCCACCTGGCATTTCTCGACGGCGGCGTTCGCAAGCGATGCGGTAATCGACCGGATGGCGGCCATGCTGTTGGAGCCGGGCACGTGGATCATGGCGGCAAGCTGGGTGCTTGCGGCGGGCGCGTGCGCTTTGCTGCGTTGGCGCCCCACGCGGCTGTTCGCGTCCTTCGGCGTGCTGGCGGGCGCGGCGGTGCTGGTTGCCGGGTTCGTTTTGGCGGCGATTTGCGGGGCTCCTTCCGCATCCGCCTTCACCGACCCTGCCGATGTGGCCTCGTTAGTCGTTTCCTCGGGCATTATGCTGTTCGCCGCCTATCTTCTGCCCGACCCCGAGTATTATGACGAGAGCGACGAATAGCTTCCGCCCCCGACGTTCGGGCGAAGCGGCGTTGCGGCATAACGCAAGAACGGCCGTCGGCGCGGTGCCGCGGCCTTACCTGGATAGGAAGGAAACCCATGATCGAGCTTAACGACGACAAGACGTTGTTCTCCTTCGACCGCGATCTTGAGCCGGT
>CAKUJT010000202.1 GCA_934661765.1 uncultured Senegalimassilia sp. | reverse complement strand
GTTCCCAGTCCGTGCCATGGTTTCTCTCTTGTATAAAACATTGTTTCAACATCTGCAGCCATAATTTCATTCTCCTTTTTCCATTGATTTTTATTCGTTCTTTCTACTGCTTCTTTTTATCAAACATCCTGCTCATGTTTTCATTAAGCTTTTCCTCGTCCTGTTCTTTTATGCTGTAAACTTCTCCCTGGCTGCTGATAATAATATGATCCAGTAACGGAATCCCCAGCATGACACCGCAGGCTTCCAGCCTTGCAGTCAGGTCTATATCTTCCTTACTCGCTTTTGCTCTTCCTCCCGGGTGGTTATGAAAACAGAAGATGCCGTATGCATTCGCCAGGATTGCTGACTTAAATATATCTGCCGGTTCTGCATAGCACACATTTTTACTGCCTTTTGCAACCAGTTCCATTAATACAGGCTCCAGTTCCCCATTCACAGCGCACACATAGAGCAGTTCCTTATCCTGCTTCCCGAAAAAAGAGGCTGCAAAACCTGCAGCCTCCTCCGTTGTTGTAATACTTGTGTTTCCATCTTTCCCTTCGTATAATACGGAGCCTTCCCTTACCAGCTCCGTATGTACACACATGACTCTCTTCTTCATGCTTCCTCCGTTTCTTCCTGCTCCAGGAGCAGCCCAATTTCCTTGATTCCGGTATCCATGCTGTTTTCCAGTTCCAGCTGGAAAGAATCTCCTTTTCCCATCCACCTGGCATAAAAGAACTGGATCACATTTGGCAGGACCAGAAGACAGCGCAGGACCTCTGATTTCATCTCACTGCTCTTTTCCAGCAATGTCTCTGCAATATTCTCCCGGCAGTTGATCTGATACGCCCTCTGGTAAATCCTCTCTGGGGCTAACTGTAATACTCGCTTCTTATACTGCTTCCGTTCCAGCTTGATCTTGGCATTGAACAGCCTTACAATTTCATCCTCTCCCATGTTTCATCACCTCCTGTTTTCGTTTTTCTCAATCTTTCTTTGTGCCGCCGAGAACATTACCGATTGTATCTGCAACCTTACCCAGCAGTTCAAATAACAGCTCCCATGAAAAATCCATTGGCATAGCTCCTTTCTCTGATATATTTGGACATGAAAAAAGCAAAGGAATAGTTCTCCTTTGCTTTCTCATAATTATAATATACAATTGAAAATTGTATCCGTTGTTTCCCAAACCATCACTGTTGAAATAATCGCATCCATTTATTCTATAACTTCTGTAATCTTTTGAAGCACATTTAAATATTCTTTTATCACCACAGTTTGTGCCTCTGCAGTTTCATCTGATAATCCAATTTCTTTCACAAAATTCAAAACAAAACTGTTTTCATCAGCATCATAAGTTCCATCCGCATAAACAAGACCTAGAATTTCTAGCAAAATAATTTTCTTAATATGTAATGATGATTTTTTTATTTCACCAATTATCTCTTCTAAAGGAACAATATTATCCATATTAAATTCCTTAATCTCCATTTCTTTACAGTATTCCTGTATCATGGCTTTTTCTTCGTCCGCAAACACTCCATTTGAATTGGATACATGAACAGTCAATTCCAAAAATGCCTTTTTTTCTCTTTCTGATAACTGATTCAAAAACATAATCATTTCCTCCTAAGCATTGTTTTCTACTTTTTTTACTAATTTATTTGCTTCATCAACAACTCCATTAACTTCATATCTGTTAAGCGATTGAAATCCATCACTGTTCTCCGCCTTTAATACAATGCTTGTTTTACACATCTTATAAAGCATACCAACAAGCAACACTATATTTTCAGTCAATTTTTTTTCATCTTCAGTAAACTCAAACCAATTTACTTTTCCTGAAATATTAACAATATGGTTTAGTGTTACCAGCCTTTTTCGATATTGTAACTCAATTTCATCCAAAGCTTTCTTAAAAGAACGAGCAACAGTACTTAAATTTCCAAAATATATAACTATCTTATCAACTTCTTTTTCCGTTCTCTTAGCCTGTGCATATGCTTCATCTGCTTTATCTGATAATTTTGAGCCAGTTACATTAAATATAACTCCGCCAACCAATAGTCCCACACCTAATGTAGCACCACCCAAAATTGCAGATCCAAGTGCCATACCGCCGCCTCCAGCAGAAATTGCTCCACCACCAATTGCTGCTAAAGTTGCATTTGTGGCTGCAACTCCACTCAAGGAAGAAATAGCAGCTCCTGTTGAAGCTGTACCAAGAGCCATAACCGCTGATGTAGTAGCACCCGCTGCCGCAAATCCTCCTGCAGTTCCAGCAGCAGCACCACCAATACCACCTAATAAAACACCTGCTCCTGTTGCAACCTCTTTAAGTTCTTCAGCTTTATACTCTGGTAAATTGATTCCTTCAGTTCTATAGCTCTTAAATTCTGGGCGTCCCTGAATTTTTTCAATGGTATTTGAAAATTCTTCAAAAGATTTCAAAATTTTCAATTCTTGTTTGCCGACCGAATCCATCAATTCATTTGTTTGAGCTTTTCTTTTTTCAAATAATTCTACCGCATTTTCCTGTTTTTTCTTTGCTGCGGCTAACGTATCATTCGCTTCCTTCATTTTTATTCCGCCTTGGATACCAGATCCTACACCAACAGCGCCAGCAACAGCGGCTAGTCCTGCAATTAAAAATGGTAATGGCATATTATTCTCCTCCCTTTGTTTGCAATTTCTTACATGCCTCATAGTTTAATTTATAATATTCTTCTCTTGAACATATCTTTTTGAAATAAGCATCGTAACATTCATCCACTCTGCATACCAGTGGTCTTTTTTCATATATGGAACATAAATTTCCGTTTAAATATATACAGACTCCATCCCCTCTATCCAATTTAGAATAAATTGGAGATTTATTAAGGTTTCGGCAACATTCGCCACAACACCTACATCTGAACACTATTCAAACACCAAATGATTAGATCTATTTCCCATAAATGAATCAAAATCACCCTCCCACGGAATTTTAATGTTAAATGTCTCATATGCTTTGAGAAGTATACTATTCATTTCTGTTTCTGTCTCCGTTTTGCCAATCTGCAATGCTATTGATTTATATTGTTCCGTTTCCATTTTTAATTTTTCAATATCAAACTTTTCTAATTTTGCAGCATAAATTTCCATTGCATCTGCAATTTCCTTATAATTATTGACTTCTGTCGGAATTGTATTTAAAAAACTAATCACACTATTCATGAACTTACTTCTGTCTAATACAATTAATAAGGTACAGGAAATTAAACCACTAACCAAAGCAGAACAGAACGATACAACAAATGAGCCCACTCCTGGTATCCCGGCAATTGGAGTTTTGCTAATAAGCTCACCAACCGCAGTTCCAACCAATACACTTGAACCAGTTGCTATAATAACTGCTGAAGTTTTTATTCTATCTCCCAACATAAGGCTATCTGGATTAAACAGTAGCACTCTTCCAGCTTCAACTACAGACGCATATATTTGCCTTATGCTTTTTACTAAATTTTTCGCTGTAGTAAAAAATATATTTACCAATGTGGTGGTTAAACTTGCCAATGCACCAGAAACAAAGCCTTCTCCAAATTTTGATAATATTTCTTTATATTTTTGTTTTGCCTGTTCCACACCCTTTTTTATACCATTTCCTACAGCTTCTAGGCTATCCTTTAGTTCGCAATTAACTGGCAATGCTTGTATTTCCGCCTTCGCAGCCATCCATATTTCAACAAACACGCACCCCAACGCTTGTCTCATTCCCATTTCAGCGCCTCTGCAACCAGCAGCTTTTGCTGTATCTTTAAAAAACTTCGGACTTGTATAATAATCTCTTGCAATTTTGTATTCATAGGCTTCTCGCGCCTTTTTATTCTCCGCACGCATTTTGTCAGGATCAATTTCTTCAAGCGAATTTAATTTAGCAAGTTCTTTTCTTTCTTTATCTGATAAAGAGCCCTTATTTTCAAGCTCTCTGATTCTAGCTTGTCTACTTGGTCTTTGTTCCTCCCACTTTTTCAGATATACTTCCATATCTTGATCCTGCATAGATCTATTTATGCTTCTTGCAGTCGGTTTTAAATTCTCTTCACAGTTAGCTAATTCTTCCCCTGAAAGACCAGCCAGTATTCTTCCAGGATCATTGTGTATTTCATTTGCAGAAACCGCATGATCTAAATCATAATCAGCATTACGAGCAACTTTCTTTCCTGTATAT
>CAKUJT010000201.1 GCA_934661765.1 uncultured Senegalimassilia sp. | reverse complement strand
TCCTTGTTTTCAAATCGTTTCACCCAGTTTGGCATCAAACTGACTGGTATTGCCTGAAGATTATCTATCTCTGGTGTCACTTCATCGGCACACCATTCAAACGTATTGCTCAGGCTGTCCTTCTGATCGGTTTCCCAGTCAAAAACATATACCCTGTCTGCCCCAGTATAGGTTCCAATTGCCTGCAGCAAAGAGTGAATGATTTCTGACAGCTCTTGCTCATTTTCTACCTGATCCATAAGTGATATCTGATGCAGGATCGTATCCATGCTATGTAATTTTATTTGATAAAGCTCCTGAATATCTTTTGTTTTCATTTCCTATCCCCCCTGCGGCCTTTATCACTGTTCAATGACCAGCGGTTCGGTACCCCCATTATTTCCTTATTATATCTTTTAAAAACATGCAAAAACCCAATTTATTATACTCCATTTCTCCACTTTACACAAGAAAAGCATCACCGCTTTAACGTTAAAAAGCAAAAAGAACAGCCGATACATATACTCGAACTGTTCTCCTTCTTCCTTCGTTTTTATACTATCATAAGTAATTACGTTTGCCATATAGAACTTTACGAAGCTCCCCCGATATCATTCTTATAACTATTGCCGAGTAGTTCACTCGATTTTTATAATATGATTTGATTTTAAAAGTTATTTATATAATACTTCAAAATGCTATTTTCTGTCAATTTATCTTTGTATTAAAAGGCATCCCAGATTCCTTTATTTTCAAAATTAAATGCCGCATTTCGTGCATCCTCTACAATTTCCTTGTCATAACCTAACATATCCAAAAGCTGAATCGCATTTCGGGATGTGGATCTTCCTTTTTTCAGGACATAGGAAAATACCACCTCTTTTTCCTGTACGTCTTCCTCAAAATGATAGTTTTCATACCGGGAATCCAAAATGTACGACAGTTCGATGTCATGAGTAGCTGCAAAAGGCAGCACCCATTTTTGCCGAAGTGCATTTAAAATTCTGGATGAAGCAGCAATCCTCTCAACCGTATTTGTACCTCGAAGCACTTCATCAATAATACATAAAAGCGGCTCCCTTTTCTTACTTTCTTCCAAGATTCGTTTCAGCGACTTGATTTCTACAATAAAATAGCTCTCTCCACTCTCTATATCATCCCGCAATGCCATAGATGTCATAACTTTCAAAAACGGTGCCTGGTAGGATGAACAAGTACAGGTAACAAGCGTCTGGGCAAGAATACTGTTCATTGCAACATTTTTTAGGAATGTAGATTTTCCGGATGCGTTGGAACCGGTTACCAAAGTTCCTCCGGCTACTTGAAAGCTATTGGCAACTGCCTCCTGAAGCAGTGGGTGATACAGATCTTCTACAGCCATTTCAATCTGCGTGACACCACTTTCCCAGCTTTTAAACTCAGGTTTGCACCAAAGCGTAAGAAGTTCCCGAAAAGATGCAATGGAAATACACGCGTCCAGTTCTCCAATATTATCAATAAGCTTCAGAATAGAGTCCGTTTTGTCCTGAATTTTTTTCAAAAGACCGTTATAAACCAGAATGTCTATATGCGTCAGCATTCTGATATAGTCCATAAGAATCTGTGCCGGATCTCCTCCATCTGTATTTTTACTGGTCAAAAAAATTGCTTTCCGGTTAAGAACCTTAAACACCGCTCTGGCTTCTGCAATAGCAGCCATCTGCTTTCTTGTTTCTGACCATTGCACATTCTTTATTTTTTCTGCAACAGATAACATTCGAAGCAAGTGTGCATAACAATCCAGGTAAGCTTCGATTAATTTTCGGTCATTGCCTGCATAATAAATTGTAATATTTGTTATCATTAAGACTATGAAGCAAAAAAAGCCAACTACTGGCTTCACAGGTAAAAGCACTGCAACATTCAACACCAGCAGTATCAACATAAACCAATGGATTCCTGTTTTTACCTCAGGAGAACTTTTAAGAGCCAATACAGTATCCGACAAAGAACCTAATCTCGTTTTTCCAATCTGTGACAGGAGCAGCTGCATATGCTCCCGTTCTTTTTCATGTTGGGAAAAAAAATCTATCAGCTCATCTCTTTTTTCTATTTCAGCCTGAGAAAATACCGGTCTGCGCATCATATCATAAAGCACATCTTCCCCAGGAGAAGAAATCGTCTGATTTACCATCTTATAAAGGCGATTCATATCCAGATCATTCCAGGTAATATCGTCTATTGCGAAGCCTTCTTTTTCTCTTCGTCTAAAATAATGGGAAATCTGCTCAATGTCACCAGGCTCATATTGTCTGGTATACGGCTTCCCCCAGTTTCTTCGAATTTTAGTCAAGATACGCTTTTTATTTTTATAATTTTCATATATGATCCATAAAACAAATAGCAAAAGGCATACTGCTATTGTCAAGATTACTGATACATATGGATTCATTCCGCTTTCACCTCTTTTATGTAATCAATTCAATAGAATTGTATTTTTTAGTTCTCTTGCCGCAGCTCCCATAGGATGCTGGCTGTCATACACCAGGCAGATCTGGCGCTCCGGAATTTCCTCTTTTAAAGGAATCTGTACGATCTCTTTTTTTAAAAGGGAAGGTGCGGCCATTGGCTGGGGCAAAAATGCAAGCCCGAGCTCGCATTTTACCAGGGGCAGAATCTGATCCGCAGTGGCAGCTTCCGTATCCGGGGAAAGGTCCAAACCATGAGATAAAAATACGCTGTTGTAAAATTTATAGGTCATAGTTTCCCGCCCAAGAGAAATCATCGGATAGTTCTTTACCTCCCGAAGGGAAAGTTCCTGGCTGCCAAGGGCGGTAAAAGTAGTGCCACCAACCAGGATCTCCTGAAAGGGCATGAGCATGATCTGTTTCAATGGGGAATCCACCTCTGCCGGAGTGGAAACTACTGCAAAATCAATCTTTCCGCTTTTAACGGATTCAATGGCTTCCGGTGTGGAATGGTTGTAAAGCTTCAGCCGGATTCCAGGATAAGTCATGTGAAAACTTTTTAATTTATCCAGCAGAAAAATATTAAGGGCAGTTTCACTGGCACCGATGGCTACACTTCCGTGGGATAATCCGGAGCTGTCTGCCAGTTCCTCTTCTGCTGCCTGAAACTGCTCCATTGCACTTAGCACATGGGTATAAAGCCGTTCTCCTTCCGGAGTGAGCTGTACGCCGCGGTTGGTACGGATAAATAAAGTGGTATTCAGCTGTTGTTCCAGGCAATTCATGGCCCGGGTAATATTAGGCTGGCTGTTGTTTAACGCCTGGGCCGCCTTGGTAAAGTTGTGGTATTTTGCCACATAATAAAAGATCTTATAATACTCGAAATTAACGTCCATAATATTTTTCCTTTTCTTTTGGCATATCATATGTTTATTTCAGTTATATCAATTATAGTTTTTACTTATTTCTACGTCAAGCGTATTATGTACCCAAAAACCATACGGTGTTGTACTTGCCACATGCTTCCCTCTTAAGGTAGAAACTATCACCACCTCCCCTGTATATCGCTTAAGAGAAAATACCCTTTAGGATGATTTCTACTCCTAAAGGGTATTTTTATAAAAAATTATTCATTTGATTTATGAAATAATATCAAATAATACTCAACCGCTTAGGTATTTTCCGGATAAATCCCAATAAACGTTAGAAGCGGAAGTACACGAAAATCATGTAAAACAATTTTCACTTCCTGGGCTTTTTGTCCCTTAACAGGAATGATCTTCTGATAGCCAATTACCGTTCCTGTGTAAATACGGTTCCATATTTCCCCTTCTTTAACAAATACCTCATATTTTTCCACTCTCTGACTATAGCAGACAGCCTCTTTTAATACCAGATACCCTAAATTGTATGAGTCATCCAGACAAATCGTTATCTC
The DNA here is from genome assembly GCA_934661765.1 of uncultured Senegalimassilia sp. The sequence goes on along the minus strand of CAKUJT010000201.1, from coordinate 360 downwards.
TACTGGCAGTTCACTGTTTTCAGGCTGATACCATGTTTCCAAAGTATCCTCTGTCAAATTGGAAGCCGGATGCGCCGGATCTTCATTTTCCGAAAAAACATGTGCTGTACTCATTAAATTATGAGCAAAAGATTTCTTTTTCCAACTTCCAAATTCTTCCAGACGTTTAACATCATTTTCATGAAGAAGTCCGTTTGGCATAGGTGGAATGTTTAACAAAAAGGTTGCATTTCCTCCAACAGCCCCAATATAGATATGAACCAGCTCTTCCAGACTTTTCACCTGATCATCTTCTTCTGGATGATAAAACCATCCAGGTCTTATAGAAGTATTTACTTCTGCCGGATACCAGATCAGATC
>CAKUJT010000200.1 GCA_934661765.1 uncultured Senegalimassilia sp. | reverse complement strand
TTGCCGAACGCGTTCGCCATGTCGACGTAGGCCTGCACGTCGATGCCGGTCTGCATGCCGTCGCGCGCGATATCGGTATAGACGATGTGCTTGAACCCGGCGGCACCCATCGCACGCGCCAGATCGGCGGCGGCAACGCCCGAGCCCTCGATCCAGCCCGAAACGGCCACTTCCCCGCCCTTCGCGTCGATGCCTGCGGTCAGGCGGTCGCCGCCCACCGCGGCGATGGCCGCGTGCGCAAGGTCGGGGTCGTTGACGAGCGCGGTGCCAAGCACCATGCGCGCCGCGCCGGCGTCGGCCAAGCGTTTGAGCGTCTCCAGGCTGCGGATGCCGCCGCCGATCTCGACGGAAAGCGACGTCTCGCGCACGATGCGCTCGACGATGGCGATGTTCTCCGGGACGCCGCTGCGCGCGCCGTCCAGATCGACCACGTGCACCCATTGGGCGCCGGCCTGCTCGAAGACGCGCGCCTGCGCCACGGGGTCATCGTTGTACACGGTCACCTGGTTGTAATCGCCCTTCGCCAGGCGAACGGCCTTGCCGCCCAGGATATCGATTGCGGGGAGCAGGTACATGGCGGCCTCCTAACCTTGCAAGGCGGGCGATGCCGCCTTGGCGATCTCGACGAAGTTGCGCAGCACGGCCGCGCCGGCATCCGAGCTTTTCTCGGGGTGGAACTGAACGCCGAACGCGTTGCCCTTCTGAACGGCGCACGGGAACGTCACGCTGTGCGTGGTGTGTGCGATGGCGAACGGCCCATCAGGCGCGATGTAGCTGTGGGTGAAGTAGAAGTACGTACCCGAGGGAATGCCTGCGAACAGCGGGTTCTCCGCCACGCCGGTGGGAAAATCGACGGTGTTCCAGCCCACGTGCGGGACCTTGTACGCGCGGCCCTCGGCATCCTGGCGCGGCATGCGATCCACGCATCCAGGCAGCACGCCCAAACCGCGGGGGTTGCCGTCGGCGTCGGCGCCTTCCACGCCCTCCTCGAACAGCAAGTGCTCGCCCAGGCAGATGCCCAGAAACGGCACCCCTTCCGCGATGCGGCGGCGGATGACCTCGATCTGGCCGAGCTCGTCCATGGTAGCCGCCGCGTCGGCGAACGCGCCCACGCCCGGCAAGACGATGGCGTCGGCAGCGGCTATCTCGACGACGTCATCGGTGATGCGGGCATCGGCGCCCACCGCGCGCAAACCGCGCTCGACGGAGAGCAGATTGCCCTTCTTATAGTCAACAACAGCGATCATAAGAGCCTCTTACATCTCGCAGGTCCAATAAAAATCAGTGAGAGCGGTGTGCCCTAAACGAAGTTTGAACGGGGGACGGAGGTGCGTTCACGCTCATCGCCCGAGACGCGGAGAAGCAATCGTGAACACCCCTCCGTCCCCTGTTCAAGCAAAGCGCAACGCGAAGGCGGCGCGCTGCAGCCGCCCGCGACGTCGAGCGGCCCGGCCTGGCGTCAGGCGGATGCGCGCCCGGGCCCGGCGACGCGACGGCTACAGCATCCCCTTCGTGGAGGGCAGCGCGTCGCCCATGCGGGGGTCGGGCTCGCAGGCCTGGCGCATGGCGCGCGCCACCGCCTTGAACATGCCCTCGATGACGTGATGCGTGTTCTCGCCCGCCAGCTGGCGGATATGCAGCGTGACGCCGGCGTTGGCGGCGAAGGCGATGAAGAACTCCTTCGCCAGCGTGGCGTCGAAGGAGCCCACCATCACCGCAGGGACATCAGCATCCCAGTACAGCTGGCCGCGCCCCGAGATGTCCACGGCCGCCATGATGAGCGCCTCGTCCATGGGCATGACGATATCGCCGAAGCGGCGGATGCCGCGCTTGTCGCCGAGAGCCTGCGCGAACGCCTGCCCCATGACGATGCCCGCGTCCTCCACCGAGTGATGGCCATCCACCTCAAGGTCGCCATCGCAGCGAACCTGCAGGTCGAACAGGCCATGGCGCCCGAACGCGGTGAGCATGTGGTCGAAAAACCCGATGCCCGTCGCCACGTCCGTAGCGCCCGTGCCGTCAAGGCTGACGGACAGGTCGATGTCGGTCTCCTTCGTGGTGCGCGCGATATGCGCAACGCGTTCGCTCATTGCAGTTCGCCTTTCTTTCGTCATGTACGCAGCGATTCCGGACAGATAGCGCTACATCCCCGAAATGCCCGGGCCCTACTTCGACAGGATCTCCCGCAGCGCGGTTAGGAACTCGTCGTTCTCCTGGGGGCTGCCGATGGAGACGCGCAGGCAATCCTGCAGCATGGGCGCGCGGCTGAAGTCGCGCACGAGGATGCCGCGGTCGTAGAGCTGCTGCCAAACCTCCCCCGCGCCCTCTGTGCGGAACAGGATGTAGTTGGCGTTCGAGGGGTACGCCGTGACGCCCGGCATCTGCGAGAGCTCGCGGAACACGCGCCCGCGCTCGGAGACGATCTGCATGATGCCGCGCTCGAACTTCGCGCGGTTGCGGAACACCACGCGTGCGATGGCCTGCGACACCGCGTCCACCGAGTACGGCTGGCGCACCTTCAAGAACTCGCGGATGACCTCGGGATTTCCCAGCAGGTAGCCCACGCGCACGCCGGCAAGCGAGAACGCCTTGGAGAACGTGCGCAGGATGACGAGGTTCTTGTGCTGCGCCAGGTAGGGGCGCACCGTGCCGCGCGAGAACTCGAAGTACGCCTCGTCGACCATGACGAGCGCGTCGGTTGCGTCGAGCAGGCGCAGGATGAATCGCTCGTCGGCCAGGTCGCCCGTGGGGTTGTTCGGGCTGGTGACGATGACGTAGTCGATGTCACCACGCGCCACGCGGGACAGCACCGCCTCCTCGTCGATGGTGTAATCGTCGCGGCGCGGGATGTCGACCACCTCGGTGTTGGTGAGCTCGGCGTTGTTCTGGTACACAGAGAACGTGGGCGGCATGTTGAGGAACTTGCGCCCCGGCCCGCCCCAGGCAAGCGCTATGTCGAACAGCAGCTCGTCACCGCCGTTGCCCACGAGCACGCAATCGCGGTCAAGGCCGTTGGCCTCGGCGATCATGTCGCGCAGCTCGTTGGCCAAGGGGTCGGGGTAGCGGTTGAAGGCCACCTTGTTGATCTCGCGCTTGATCTCGTTGCGGACCTCGGTCTCCACGTCGCAAGGGTTCTCGTTGGCCGACAGATACGCGCGCGCCGGGAGGTACTTCGGGTCGTAGGGCGTGATGTCGGCCAGCTGCGGGGCGGATGCGCGAACGCTATTCATCGGCGCCGTCCAAACCGTAGATGTCGCCGGTCTCCACCAGGGCCTTGCGCAGCTCGACGCTGCGGGCGTGCGCCCACAGGCCCTCGTGACGGGCGATGGCGATGACGGCGTCGGCATCGTTGGCCAGCGACTTCGCGGAATACTGGATGACGCTGGAGTGCTTGACGAACTCGTCGGTGGAAAGCGGAGAAGCGTAGCGCGCGGTGCCGCCGGTCGGAAGCGTGTGGTTGGGGCCGGCCACGTAATCGCCCACGGCCTCGGGGGTCCACTCGCCCACGAAGATGGCGCCGGCGTTGCGGATGGCGCCGAGCTGCTCGAACGCGCCGTCGAAGTGCAGCTCCAGGTGCTCGGGGGCGATGACGTTGACGGACTGGATGGCCTGCTCCATGGAGTCGCAGATGACCACAAGGCCCTGATCGGCCAGCGAGGCGGTGGTGATCTCAGCACGCGTGGAAGCCTTCATATGGCCCTCAATGGCGGCTTCGACCTTGTCGGCGTAGCCCTCATCGAACGTGACCAGGTAGCAGCTTGCCAGCGGATCATGCTCGGCCTGGGCCATGAGGTCGATGGCCACCATGGCAGGATCGGCGGTCTCATCGGCCACGACGCACACCTCGGAGGGGCCGGCGATCATGTCGATTCCCACATCGCCGGAGACGATCTTCTTCGCAGCGGCCACGAACGCGTTGCCCGGGCCCGTGATCTTGCAGACCGGCTCGATGGTCTCGGTGCCGTAGGCCAGCGCCGCCACTGCCTGCGCGCCGCCAACCGTGTAGATCTCGGTGACGCCTGCCAGGCGGCATGCCTCGAGCACCACCGGGTCGATGCTGCCGTCCTTGGTGGGCGGCGTAACGCACACGATGCGTTCGACGCCGGCGACTGCGGCGGGCAGGGCGTTCATGAGCACCGTGGACGGATACAGCGCGCGGCCGCCGGGCACGTAGATGCCCACGCTTTCAAGCGGCGTGACCTTCGCGCCCACCAGGGCGCCGTCCTCGCGCACGGAGAACCAGCTCTGCTTGACCTGGCGCTCGTGGAACTCGCGGATCTGCTTGGC
>CAKUJT010000199.1 GCA_934661765.1 uncultured Senegalimassilia sp. | reverse complement strand
GTTATTTTGTGGTGATTTAACAATACTACTTTTAGGACTCATTATCTACTGCCTTTTTTAATTAAAGAGAAAACTGCGCCACAGCCTTCACAGGCCATCGCGCAGCGATTTAGTTCAATTCAAGTTTGTTTAATTAGAGAAAATTGAATTTTGTAAAATCATAATGCCGGTGTACGTTAAATATGCACTGGCATTTTTATGGACAATTTTACAAGAATGTCCATGTATGGACAAGAACTGATAAGTGAAGATTGATTTTTAATTGTATGGTTGGTAAATTATAAGTAGATGGACATCTGTACATAAATATTCAGCTGGAGTGATTGAAATGAAATTTAAATTATCAGATAAAACAAGCAGATTTGCGAAACGGACATTAGCAGACTTTTCAGAAAGAATGATTGTAATGCTGGCAGATATGTCGTTAGATGAGATTTCTGTCCAGAAAATATGCGATATGTGTAATTATCCAAGGTCAACGTTTTATAATTATTTTGATGATATTTATGATCTGTTGGATTACTGCTGGATTACAATTATGAAAGATATGGACATAGAAAAATATCTGAATGTTCAGGAAGAACAAAACACAGAACAGATATTTTCTCTGTTATATGGATATCTTGACCAGTATAGACCACAGATTTACCGGATTTTATTAAAAAACAATCTGGAGGGAAGGTGCATGGCTTCTCTGCGTGCTTTTATGAAAAAACAGATAGGGCAGGTAATAAGCAGATGTCCTGGAACGAAAGATTTTCCTGTGAGGGAAGATGTTATGGTTGACTACTATGCTGCTACGCTTGAAATGCTGCTTGAAAAATGCTTTTTTACAAAGGAACAGCTAAGCAAAGAGGAAGCATTACAAGCAGTCCGATTTCTGCTTGGCAGTGTGGAAAAGGAGGCTCATAAAAAATGATTTTGTATTTCAGTGCAACAGGAAACGGAAAATATATCTCTGAACAGATTGCAGAGAAAACAAACGAAACATGCATGTCTATCGTAGACTGCATCCGTGAAGATAAGTATGTTTTTTCTGATGAAACAATACTTGGAATTGTGGTGCCGACTTATTTCTGGCGTCTTCCACGGATTGTTGCAGAATATCTGGATAAACTTAGAACAGAAAATTGTGGATATACATTTTTCCTTGCCAGCTATGGAACGACAACAGGTAAGGCAGGCAGTATGGCGAAGGACATTATAGCTTGTCATGGACAGAAGTTTGATGCGTATTATAGTGTAATTATGCCAGATACATGGACCCCAGTATTTGACCTTACGGATAAGAATAGAGTTGATAAGTGGCTGAGTGACGGAAAAAAGCAGTTGGAATTTGTTATCAACAATATAATTTTAAAAAGGAAAGGGGATTTTATAGACAGAAAATTACCAAAGTGGGTAGCTGCAATTCCCGCAGCTTATATGTATGCGACAGAGAGAAAAACAAAAAATCTGTCAGTAAACAAAGACGCATGTGTCGGTTGTGGTGTCTGTGCAAAAAAATGTCCGGTTGGTGCGATACAGATGGAAGAGGGATGTCCGGTCTGGAAAGTGGAAGAATGTGAAATGTGTCTTGGATGTCTTCATAGATGTCCGAAATTTGCAATCAGCTATGGCAATGGAAAAACGAACAGACATGGGCAGTATAAAAATCCGTATACAAGAATTTAGGAGGAACTATGGCAGATATAGCAGTAATTACAGGAGCGTCATCAGGTCTTGGAGTAAAGTTTTTAGAGGCAGTCGTAAACAGGTATTCGTACAACTGGTGTATGTTGGAATCAGATGGTATGTGAAGGGCTGGCGGGAAACAAGAGGATATTATTAGTTATTGTTTTAGCATGAAATAAAAATTCTCTCGATATTCACTTGGCGAAAAACCAGTTTTTTCACGAAAACATTTTCCAAAGTGGCTGACATGATGAAATCCTACCTCAGAGGTGATATTTTCAATCAACTTATCTGTATTTTTCAGTAAATCAGCTGCTTTGGACAAACGGTACTCTATCAAATATTTATAAGGTGTCGTTTGAAGCGTAGTTTTAAAGCAACGAAGACATTCTGATTTACTTACATTTGCACTTTTGGCGAGTGATTCCAGCGTAACATCTTCCGGGTAATGAAGTTCGATATATTGAAGAAAAATAGCCATTCGATTTGTAATCTGGCTATTTTTTTTATGGGCTTCATTCTCAGAAATTTGGACAGCACGACAAAACTCTAACCAAAGAGTAGAGAGTGTTGACAACACCTCGTAAGGATATAGAGTAGTTTTATTCTGTTCAAGAGAGGATAATTTTCTCAAGGTATTTAATACAGCTATATTTTCCTTTACATTTACAATTGGAAAAATAGGAAAATCTTCCAGTCCAATGATCTGACGTACAATCTGTTCAGCAGGACTTCCCAGATAAAATCTTAAAAAATAGTCGGGAAATATAAAACTGTTATAGTGACAGGCATCCACCTTATCAACTAAATGTACAACATTTTTGTTGATAAAAAAGCCATCTCCTTTGTGTAATTCCGTTCGACTTTCTAATGTAACCACTTCAATTTTTCCATCCAGAACGTAAATAAACTGAATATCCTCATGCCAGTGCATAACACGAAAACCGGGATTTCTTGGATAACTGTTTCCATTGATCACATTTAATACCAGATATGGAAAGTTTGTATTCTGGTTCAGGTTGACAGAATTTATATATTTATCATGATTCATGGATGCACCTCTGCTTATTTTGACGATTTTATTATACTATCTGGATATAATTTGATAATCGCACCAGATAATTTGCGATATAATCATATCATAGAAAATAAAGAGATACAATAAGCAGTTTGGAGGTGGGATATGTATTTTGAATATGGAGAAAATGAAATTTTATATCTCAAAAGTAAGGATAGAAAACTTGCTGAAGTAATTGAGAAAATTGGTTTGATTAAAAGAGAAACGGATACAGATTTATTTTCTTCGGTTATTCATCATATTATTGGGCAACAGATCTCTACAAAAGCACAAGCAACTATCTGGCAGCGAATGAAAAAAGATTTAACGGAAGTAACCGCTGAAACAATTCTATCGGTGGATATTTCCAAATTGCAGTCTTATGGCATGACGTTCCGAAAGGCAGAATATATTACAGATTTTTCCGAAAAAGTTCATAGTGACGCATTCAATCTGGATGCAGTCTGGCAAATGACAGACGAGGAAGCTATCCAGGAATTGAGCAGTTTGAAAGGTATTGGTATCTGGACTGCGGAGATGATTTTACTGTTTTGTATGCAACGCCCCAATATTTTTAGTTATGATGATCTTGCAATTCAAAGAGGATTACGAATGGTCTATCATCACCGTAATATTGACCGCAAACTATTTGAAAAGTATCGTCGGCGTTTCAGCCCCTATTGCAGTGTAGCAAGCCTGTATTTATGGGCAGTAGCAGGTGGAGCAATTCCCGAAATGAAAGATTATAAACCGAAAACAACAAAAAAGGAGAAAAAATGAAATGGCAAATATTATAGTATTGTTTGAAGTAACACCAACAAAAGAAGGAATGCAAAAATATCTGGATCTTGCAGCTATGCTGAAACCAATGCTTGCAGGATTTGAAGGATTTATACGTGCAGAAAGATTTTCCAGTTTAAACGAGGAAGGAAAATTGCTTTCCATGAATATCTGGACGGATGAAGCTGCCGTAGAACGCTGGCGTAACGTGATGCAGCATCGTATGAGCCAGAAAGAAGGAAGAGAAAAACTGTTTGAAAGCTATAAAATCACAGTTTGCTCAGAAATCCGTTCCTATACAGACAAAGACCGTTCACAGGCACCACAGGATTCAAATGCATTTTTTGAGGTATAAATATGGTATATACATGCAAATATAAATCACCGTTAGGGGATATTTTACTGGCGGCGGATGAAATCGGGCTTACCGGTTTGTGGTTTGAAGGGCAGAAATATTTTGCAAATACACTTCCGGATGAACATATTTTACGGGAAACGGAGATTCTGGCAGAGGCAAAAAAATGGCTGGATGTGTATTTTTCCAGTGAAGAACCCAAAGTTACTCCACCACTTCATCCCACCGGCTCAACATTCAGACAGGCAGTGTGGCAGATTTTATTACAAATTCCTTATGGACAAACGATTACATACGGAGAAATTGCTAGCAAAATGGCTGAGATAAAAAACACTTCCCGTATGTCGGCGCAGGCAGTTGGCGGTGCGGTTGGACATAATGAAATTTCCATTATCATTCCCTGCCACCGGGTCGTAGGCACAAATGG
>CAKUJT010000198.1 GCA_934661765.1 uncultured Senegalimassilia sp. | reverse complement strand
ACCGACCCCTCCGTGTTGGAGAAGCCCAAGCGCGGCGAGCGCAAGGGCGGCACGCGCCGCGGCGGCAACAAGCCGGCAGGCGCCCGCCGCACCGGCGAGAAGCATGCCGAGCGCGCCGAGCGCGAGGGCCGCAGGCCCAACGCCGGCGAGGGCCGTCGCCGTCGCGAGGACGATACGCTGGTCACCCGCGGCGAGCGCGGCGGCCGCGGCGGCAAGGGCCGCTTCGACCGCAAGGACCGCAACGACCGTGGCGGCCGTGGCGGCCGCTTCGACCGCGACAACCGTAACGATCGCGGCGGCAACAAGGGCGGCTATCGCGGCAAGGGCGGCGCCGGCCGCAACGGTGAGTGGCTCTCCGATGAGGAGTTCCGTTCCCGCCGCAACGCCAAGAACGCGCAATCCCGCCTGCACAAGAAGGAGCGCAAGGCCCAGAACGGCAACCAGCACAAGGCCAACAACAAGAAGCGCGGCGGCGAGGGTGGTTACGACTACAGCCGCTTCTCCAAGTAGCACCGCGCCAGCTGCGCAGCAAGAACGAAAGCGGTCGCCACTCCACTCCACGCCAACCCATATACGCGGGCGACGACCGCCAGCGTGAAACCAACGCCCCGGAACCATTCCGGGGCGTTTTTCGTTTCGCGGTCTGCAAGTGCGCAAAGCTCTCCAAAACAGCGCGTTCATCTCGTATGATATGAAGCGACGCTCCATCATGTAGACGAACGCCAAGGAGAAGCTATGGCAACGCCCGACAAGCCCTCGCAAAGCTCATCGAACGGTTCCAAGAAAAGCAGCGGCGATAATACCGTGGCATTCATCGTCATCGCCGCGATCGTCGTCCTTGCGGTGCAATACTTCCTCACGGGAACGAACTTCGCCTTAGATATCTGGGAGGAATTCACCGCCCCCGAGCTTTCCAAAGCCGAGATCGCCGAGTTCGAGGAGACCCTCGATCAAATCGACCAGAACGCCGCCACGTACGCGTCCGGGGGATTCCAAACCGAGGAAGACGTCAAGAACGCCATAGCGGCGCAAAAGTCCTACGCGAAGGAGCTCGAGGCGCAAGGGGTCGTGTCCTCTTACACCGCCGACGACAACAGCGTGTACTTCAAGTTCGAGAACGGCCTGTCGTACCTCTATATAGCCGCGCCCGAGGGAACCGATGCCCTGAGCACCGATTCCGAAGCCACGGTCTGCTCGGTGGAGACCACGGGAAGAGCCGATTCGCTCGCGGCGATCAGCACCGTCACCAGCGCGTTTTCTGCGACTTCCTCGAAATGGTCCGCCTCCACGGCAAAAACCCCGAGCAACATCACGCTGGCCGGGCTCAAAGAGCTCGGCGGCAAACAGCAACTGCTCATTTGGGCCGGCCACGGCGGGTACAACCGCAAAACCGGCAGCGTCCTTGACACCGGAATCGATTCCGACCTAAGCGACAAAGCCCAGCTCATCGAGATCAAGAACGACCGCGCCACGATCGTCAACGTGGCCGGGGACCCCGACAGCCACCTTGCGATCACGCCCGGCTTTGTCAAGCGCTACGTGCGCGGCCTGAGCGGGTCGGTCGTCTACCTGTGCGCCTGCAGCACGGGCGAGGACAGCCAGCTTGCCGACGCGTTCCTGGACAACGGCGCGACAGCCGTGTTCGGCAACACCGGGTCGATCTCGCACGTCTACAACGTCGCCATGCTCCAGGGCGTGCTGACCACGTTTTTGACCCCCGACGAGAACGGCAACTACCCCACGCTGTCGAAAAGTCTGAGCACGGCGAAGAAGAACATCGGGGACGATTCCGCCGAATACCTTGAGCACGTGGGAGCGGACGCCAACTTCATCGAATCGCAGCGCAACGTCAAGGTGAAGCTGTTCGGCGGAACCGAGGCGGGAGACCTCAAGGTGCAGGCCGACTCGACGAGCAAGGGCAAAACCCAGGATAAGCCCGCTGAAAGCAGTTCGAGCTCCGGCTCGACGAGCAGCTCGAGCGGCTCGAACACGGGCAAGGAAACCGAATCCGAGTCGAGCGGATCGAACGGCGGCAGTTCCGCCAACAGCGGCCTGCCCGCAACCGAGAGCAAGCCGAGCGAGTCGACCGGCGGCAGCTCCGCCAACAGCGGCTCGAGCGCTTCCAGCAGCGGGCAGACGGCGCCCATGCCCGAGACCACGCTGACGAACGAGATGATCGTGGGCCTTTGGAGCCCCGACCCGAACGCCGAGGAGCCCCGCTACATCGACTTCCACACACAGGGCGATCTGGTGATCTACGACTATTACTCGCTCATCGATTCACGCGCCCTTGGCAGGCCCCAGCCTTCCGCGCCCGTGAAGTTCGAATTCTGCAACGGCGTGGTCGACATGATGCTGAACCAGGGACGATGCTCCTGCCTGACGAAGGACTCGAGCGGGGTGTACATCTCCTTCTACATCGACGAGATGGCCAACGACGTCATCTACGATCAGGAGACCGGAACGGCGTGGCATCGCGTCATCCCGCACGTCATCGAGAACCACTGATAAACAGGACGCACATAGCACGCAAAAGGCCCGGGCCTATTCCCAGGCTTTTTGCGTTCGCTAATCGTTCCCCGTCTGACACTTGGGGACGGAGCGTTATGCCTCCGAAACCCGCATGCTTGGCGAACGCTCGCATATAGCGCAAAAGCCGTCGTTGATGACAGGCCCATCGGCAGATGGCTTCCCGACAAGCCCGTCATCTGGGCTTCACGTGCAATTGTCCCCCGCCGACATTGCGCGTGATACACTTTCCCCTTGTAGTTTCAGGCAAGTCAGGAGTGTTATGCAGAACAACGGAAAGCATTCGCGCCCGGACCAGGCATATGGGCAACAGGCCAACCGTCCCGCCAACATGGGCCGGCAAGCACCGGCGCGCCCGCAACAGCCATACGGCCAGCAAGCATATCAGCGCCCCCCGTATCAGCAGCCGCGCTACGCCCAGCAGCCCGGGCAGCAGCAGCCGCAAAACGGTTATGGCAACCCGTACGGAAGGCAGGACTTCAACTTCCAGCCGCTTCCTAACAATCACGAGCACGACGGCATGATCCGCGTGAAGAAGAAGCGTCGCAAGAAGCACACCAAGCTGATCGTCTGCATCGTCGTCATCGCATGCCTGCTGGTGGGAACGTGCGGCTACGGCGCGGCGCTGGCGCTGTCCGCCAAGGACGTGAAAGCCCAGGCCGAGACCGCGCTTTCCAACGTCAACGGCATCCAGACCGCCATCGCTGGGCAGGACTTCGCAACGGCGGCGAAGAACGCCTCCAACCTGCAATCCTCGGCACAGGCCATGAACGAGGAGCTTTCCTCCCCTGTTTGGAACGTGGCCGCCATGCTGCCCGTCGTGGGCAGCGACGTGAAGGGCGTGCAGACCATCGCCTCCGCCCTGGCAGACGCATCCGACAACGCCATCGTGCCGCTGACCAGCAGCCTGTCCACCACGCCGCCGTCGGCCTGCATCGACGCCGACGGCAAGCTGGATGTCGCGGCCATCACCACGCTGCTCGGCGCCATCCAAAACGGCGCGCCGGCCATGCAGCGCTGCACCGACGAGCTGACCTCGCTTCCCGCCTTCCATATCGAGAAGCTGCAGAAGCTGGTGGGGCCCGCCCAGGAGAAGATCACGGGCATCAACGACGTCTTCCAGGAGGCGAACACCTTCGCGCCCATCATCGGCTCCATGCTCGGCGCAAACGGCAACCGCACGTACCTGCTGGCCGCGCAGAACACCGCCGAGATCCGCGCCTCGGGAGGCTTCCCCGGTTCCATGGGCACCGTCTCCATCGACAACGGCGCCATCGAGCTGGGCGATTTCACCAAGGTCTACGACATGATGGCCGAGGAGACGCCCGCGCAGTGCGCCATCACCGACGAGGAGAACGCGCTGTTCTACCCCTGGTACACGCAGTATTCCTGGGATAACAGCTTCAACCCCGACTACCCGCGCGTCGCCGGCATCTGGGCGGCGGCTTACCAGGAGAAGACCGAGCAGTCCGTTGACGGCGTCATCTCCATCACCCCGACCATGGTCCAGGACCTCCTGGCCGCCACGGGCGATAGCTTCACGCTGTCCGACGGCACCACCATCGACGGAACGAACGCCACCAAGGTGCTGCAGCACGACCTGTACTGGAAGTACCTGTCCAGCGGCTCGAACATGTCCGAGGGCAACGACCTGTGCGACGCCCTGTTCGCCGAGGCCGCGGAGTACGCGTTCGACTCGGCTTTGGAGAACATGAACGCCTCCTCGCTCATGAAGCTGGTCTCCACCATGATGGGCGGCCTTGAGGATCGCCG
>CAKUJT010000197.1 GCA_934661765.1 uncultured Senegalimassilia sp. | reverse complement strand
TGGTGCCCCCAACGAGAATCGAACTCGTGTCTCAGCCTTGAAAGGGCCGCGTCCTGACCTCTAGACTATGGGGACGGTTTGCGCTTCCGTCTCGAAAAGCAGCCCGTTTAGTATGCCAAAAAGCAATTCGTTTCGCAAGCCCCCATTGGGCGGTTGTGCATATTTCTTACACAACCTGATTCCGTTTCAACATACCGGATGGGCTCGTTTCGCAAAAACCCCCGTAGACTGATGGTCGTCGACAAGGGCGTGAAACGATCGGGTGCATTGGCCTGCGCTGATGGGGACGCCCTTGCCGACGGAACAGGAAGCGGGGAGCCCGCTGCGGTGCGTTAGCGTCCGTAGCGCTCGTAGGCTTCCGTGACCTCGATCTCGTACTGCTTGCGGTTGCCCTTGACCACCGTGTCCAAGATCAGGCCGCACGCGAAGCACAGCAGGCCCACGAACACCAGGCCCACCGCCAGAAGCGCCGTGGGCAGCTTCGGCACCAGGCCCGTGGCGGCGAACTGCGCGATGACCGGCACGCCGGCGACAAGGCCCAGCACCACGAACAGAAGCGCCACCCAGGAGAACAGCGCCAGCGGCTTGTAGTCCTTGAACAGCGACATGATCATCATGAGCACCTTGAAGCCGTCGGAGAAGGTGGACAGCTTCGACTCCGAGCCCTCGGGGCGGTCGCGGTAGTCGATGGGCACCTCGGCGATGCGCCAGCGCTTGTCGACCGCGTGGATGGAAAGCTCGGTCTCGATCTCGAAGCCCGGCGAGAGCACGGGCATGGTCTTGGCGAACACCTTGTTGTAGGCGCGGTAGCCCGTCATGACGTCGGAGAACTCGAAGCCGTAGATGGCCTTGATGAGGAAGCGCACCAGGTCGTTGCCGAAGCCGTGGAAGGCGCGGTCGTTCTCCTCGCCGTAGGTGCCGTTGGACAGGCGGTCGCCCACCACCATGTCGGCCTCGTCGGCGAAAAGCGGCGCGAGCAGGGCCGGGGCGGCCTCGGCGGGGTAGGTGTCGTCGCCGTCGACCATGAGGTAGGCCTCGGCGTCGATGTCGCGCATCATCTGGCGCACGACGTTGCCCTTGCCCTGGCGGCGCTCCACCTTGACGATGGCCCCGTGGTCGCGCGCGATGTCGCCCGTGCCGTCGGAGGAGTTGTTGTCGTAGACGTACACGTCGGCCTCGGGCAGCACGCGGCGGAAGTCGTCGACCACCTTGCCGATGGTGACGGCCTCGTTGTAGCAGGGTATGATGACGGCCACGCCTTTGCCCGTGAGGGCGGCCTTATCGGTTTCAGTCACCGGGCGCTCCTTCGTGAAAGTTGAATGCACAATTACTAGGCATGCTACTCGAAACCGCGCGGTTTCGCTACGTGAATGCCGTGCTTTCCGCAGTATATGCGCGGATGGCGTGGGATTGTTGTGCCGATGGGGCAAGGGGTGCCATAATCGACGGGTTGCGCTGAGAGCGCTTTTCGCCTGCCGCGCGGGTCGTTCGGCCTGCTGCCGGTGCCGTGTTCCGGCATGCAAGGTTGGCGGCGCGTGCGTGACGGCATTTGGGAATGTACCGAGCCGGGCCTTGCACGAAGGCCCGGTGGATGCGGGATGCCCCCGCTTGCGATGGAGAGGAGCCCTGCGTGAAGAAGCTTATCGCGCAGCTTATGAAGTTCGGCGTGGTCGGCGTGATCGCGTTCGTCATCGACTACGGCCTGCTGGCCCTGCTTACCGAGGCGTTCGGCGTGAACTACCTGGTCAGCGCCACCATCTCGTTCACAGTGTCGGTGGTGTTCAACTACGTGGCGTCGATGCGCTACGTGTTCACCCATAAAGAAGGTATGTCCCGCCGCCGCGAGTTCATCATCTTCGTGGTGCTGTCGGTCATCGGCCTGGGCATCAACAACGCATGCATGTGGGCGGGCGTCGAGCTTCTGAGCGTGCACTATCTGATCACCAAGATCTTCGCCACCGCGGTGGTCATGGTGTGGAACTTCGTCACCCGCAAGATCTTCCTGGACGCCGGCGATGCCCCGCAGGAGCAGCAGGCGTAATCGTTGCTACGCCTGAAGGCGCGCCTGCTCATGGCTTTTGTCTGGCGGGTGCGTGCGTCGGATGATGAAGTGCCCGATGCTGAAGGCGTGTGCGCTGGATGACGGGGTGCCCGACGTCGAATTTCGACGCTGGAAACGACGAACCCGCCAGGCTTGGTGCCTGACGGGTTCGAGGAAAACCGGAATGGTGCCCTAGGCAGGGTTCGAACCTGTGGCCTTCTGCTCCGGAGGCAGACGCTCTATCCAACTGAGCTACTAGGGCGTATCTACCTATTATACGCTACTGTCGCCCGAATGGGCCTGAAAAAGAAACGAGTGTGAACATGATCGAAACCATCACCATCGAGCGCATGGGCTATGGCGCCGAAGCCGTCGGGCATCTGTCCGACGGCAAGACCGTGTTCGTGGAGGGTGGCGCCCCGGGCGATGTGGCAAGCGTGGAAGTGGTCGAGGACAAGCCCACGTTCGCCCGCGCCCGCATCGCCAAGCTCGAGCAGCCTGGCGCGTGCCGCGTGATGCCGAAGTGGGCCGAGCCCGCGGCAAGCGGCGCGGCCCCATGGCAGCACATCGCCTACGACGCGCAGCTTGAGGCCAAGCGTGCTAACGTGGTGGCGGCGCTTGCCCGCACAGGCGGCTTCGGCGACGCGGCGGCGGAGCTGGTGGCGCCGTGCCTTCCCTCCAAGCGCCAGTGGGGGTACCGCAACAAGTTGGAGCTAGGCGCGCAATGGGATGCGAAGGGCGCGTTCAACCTGGGATTTCACCAGGAGGGCAGCCCTGATGTGATGCAGGCGCTGTCCTGCCCGCTGGCTCATGACGCCATCGCCAAGGCGCCCAAGGCGCTGCGCGGGGCGCTTCGCTATCTGCAGGGCTCCGATGATCTTGGCATCTTCCGCGTGGGCGTGCGCACGAGCGTGCGAACGCGCGAGACCGAGATCGCGCTGTGGACGCGCCCGTCGGGCTTCCCGCGCGCGGCGGCCGCCAAGATGCTGAAAAGCTCGCTCAAGGCCACGAGCGTGGTGCGCGTCATCGCCGACCCGGGCAAGGCGCGCAAGATCAAGGGCCTTGAGGTGCTCGACGGCAAGGGCTGTTGGCAGGAGCAGCTGCTCGGCGCGCGCTATGTGGCGCATGCCCCGTCGTTTTTCCAGGTGAACACCGCGCAGGCCGAGAAGCTCATGGAGCAGGCCATCCGCATGCTCGGCGGAAGCGTGGGGGAGGGCGGCCCGGAGGGGCTCGACGGGCTGCTCGTCGCCGATCTGTACGCGGGCTGCGGCACCTTCGGCGTGGCCATGGCGCGCGCCGGCGCCGACGTGATCGCCGTGGAATCCGCGGCCTCCTCGGTGCGCGACCTGCGCCGCAATGCCGACGAGAACTACGTCGACATCGATGTCATCGGCGGCGACGCGGCCCGCGAGCTGCCCGAGCTGGGCGGTCTTGACGCGCTGGTGGTCGACCCGCCGCGCGCGGGCCTTGCCGACGGCGTGCCGGCCGACATCGCCGCCGCCCGCCCGGGGCGCGTGGTCTACGTCAGCTGCAACCCCGCAACCTGGGCGCGCGATGTGCGCCGCTTCGAGGACGAGGGCTACCGCCTGGAGCGCGTGCAGCCCGTCGACCTGTTCCCGCAGACCTACCACGTGGAGCTGGTCAGCTGCTTCGTGCGCGGCTAGATGCCGGCGCGTTGGGCGAAGTCGGGCGCGGGGCTTGCACAGCGCCTCCGAGCCGCTTGCCGGCGCCCCGGCCCCGTTTGTGCGTTCTACGGTTTTTCCCCGCAGGCGTTTTCAGGTTTCGCCGCGCCCGGTCCCAAGCTGCTAAACTACGCATCACGAGATTCGTTTAAAGCAACGCCCGCCATCTGCGCGGGCGTTTTCGCGAAGGCTTCCGGCAAACGTCGGGGCCGGCTTGAGAAAAGGAGAAGTCCCATGGCTTTGTACACTCCCGCGTACCAGCCCACCGGCGAGGAAGTCGCCGTCATCAAAACCTCCAAGGGCAACATCCGCGTGCAGCTGGCGGGCAAGGACGCCCCCATCCACGTCGGCAACTTCGTCGAGCTTGCCGCCAAGGGCTTCTACGACAACCTGAAGTTCCACCGCTACGTGCCGGGTTTCGTCATCCAGGGCGGCTGCCCCAACACGCGCGACCTTGATACCGACCAGGTCATCGCCGCTGCCGGCAACCCCTTCGCCGGCCTTGGCACCGGCGGCCCGGGCTACTGCATCAAGGAGGAGTACTCCACCAACCCCAACAACCATCACGCCGACGGCGCGCT
>CAKUJT010000196.1 GCA_934661765.1 uncultured Senegalimassilia sp. | reverse complement strand
CAGGCACTCATGAAATTTATCGAGGATAAAGGACTCGGTGAGGTGGAAGATTTCGGAAGTACAGATCCAATCTATGCAAATGTTGCAATTAAGGTTGGAGAGGCAGTTGCTTCGAAAGAATATGACAGAGGAATCCTTCTTTGCGGAACCGGACTTGGAGTTTCTATTGCGGCAAATAAAGTAAAAGGTGCATATGCAGCACTTTTGACAGATGCATACTCTGCAGAGAGAGCACGGTTAAGTAATGATGCAAATATTGCATGCATGGGAGCATTTACAACAGGTAGTAAAGAGCGTGAACTTTTCACACAGATTTTTCTGACAAATGAATTTGTACCTGGTTGTGGTTCTCAACCGAAGGTTGATGCATTTAGAAAATATGATATGGAACGCAAGTAAAGTACATTTGTAAAACGTCAATAAAAGGACAAGAGGCAAGTATCAGCTTCTTGTCTTTTTGCTTTTAACTATGTTTCTGTGGAAGATGAAAACAGCGGGAACGAATTTTCGGTTGCGAGATAAATTTTTAACATCTATAATAATACTATGACCATTATCGAGGAAGGAGAGTAACCAGAATAATGCAAAACAAAAAATGGCGGGTGCTGATCGTAGATGATGAATTTAGAATAGGCAGATTAATAAAAAAACTGATTCATTGGGATGAGTTTGCACTGGAATGCGTAGATGTAGTCGATAATGGAGGAACTGCGTTTGAAATCATACAGAGTGACAGATGTCCGGATGTTGTAATTACGGATATCCGTATGCCGAAAATTAATGGATTGGAATTAATTGCAATGACACGCGAGATTCATAAAAATATGAAATTTGTGGTCATTAGCGGATATAAAGAATTTGAGTATGCTCATCAGGCATTACAATATGGTGTGGAAGACTATCTGTTAAAGCCGGTTAATGAAGAAGAGTTAAACCGGGTTTTGAAAAAAATTTCTGATGAGCTCACCGCACAGTGGAGGTCAGAACGAGAGCATCAGATACTAAAGGAAACAATATCAGAGAGCAGACATATTATAAAAAGAGATTTCCTTAAGAATATCATAGAGACAGAAGAACCAGAAGAAGTGGATGACAGGGTAGAATTTCAAGGAGAAATTTACCGGGGAATGGATATAAAACTGGACTATGTCGATTATAACAAGAAAGACAAAAAACAGGATAAGCTTACGATCACACGAATTGAGGAGATTGTAGAACGAATACTGAAAGTAGATACAGAAGAAGTTCTGCTTTGTGAAAAGGAAAATTTACATATATATTGTCTGTTTAATTACGATTTCAGTAAAAAGAAAAATATCAAGAATAGTATTAATGATATTTTGATTGAGATAAAAGACTATCTTATCGGATTTGAACAATACGAAGTATCAATTGGAATCGGAATGGAGAGAAAAGAATTTGCTGAGATCCGTTTTTCGATAAAGGAAGCCCATCGTGCAGTCGGCAATCGTATTAAGCAGGGAGTAGGTCGTGTGATCTATGCGGAGACAATCCACCCGGGCACAGGAGAAGAAGAATATTTGACAGAAGAAGAGAAAGACTGGATTCGTGGTAGTATTGAAAGCTATTCTGTGGATAAATTAGATCAATGTATTAATCAGATGTACAGTAACTATATCATTCAAGACGATCAGGATTGTTCAGTTTGTTATGATATGGCAGAGGAACTGGTAAATTATTTCTTTAGCCAGGTTCAGGAACAAGAAGAAAACGAACGGGAGAGAAAGGAGACGCTTTCTAATTGTCAGCATTGTTATACGATTAGTGCTTTAAAGAAAGTTTTGAAGAATAATCTTGGAAAATTTGTGGAAGAAAGTAAAGAGGCTGCAGAGGCGGAATCTGTAAAACCGATTCGTCAGGCGCAAAAATATATGGAAGAGCATTATAATGAAAAAATAGTATTAGAGGATCTGGCGGAAATCGTGGGATTGAATCCTGTATATTTCAGTGTATTATTCAAGAAAGAGACAGGAATTAATGTTAGTGCATATTTGTTGAATGTGCGAATGGAAAAGGCGAAGGAATTCCTTTGTAATACAAATGAAACTATTGCAGCTATTGGTGACAGAGTGGGATATAAAGACTCTAGATATTTCAGCCAGACATTTGCGAAGCAAGTGGGTGTAAAACCAGCGCTGTATCGGAAGCTTCACTCATAGGGGGAATTTTGATGAAATTTGGAAAAAAATTAGAAAGGCTTCTTTTGGTAGAAATGGGAGTCTGTCTGATTGTTTTGTTGCTGAGTGTGTCGGGCAGATGCTCGAGTATGGCAATTTTATTGAGCACTTTGTTTCAGATGTTTATGATAATTTACATAATTGTTGTGCTTGTACATCCGTTACAGGCTTATGCCAGAATTCTGGAACATCTTAATAAAACAGAGTTTGAGAGAGAAGAACTTAGAATGGCACCGGCGGGAGTTCCCTTTGTAAAAGAAACTTATAGTTTGCTGGATCGCTATGCCGCTTATAAGACAAGGAAAAATAATGCCCAGATTTTAAACAAGCAGACGGAATTGACAGCATTACAGAGTCAGATTAATCCACATTTTTTATATAATACGCTTGAGACAATCCGAGGGCAGGCTCTGATTGATGATAATGAAGAGATTGCAAAGATGGTGGAAGCGTTGTCCGCATTCTTTCGCTATAGTATCAGCAAGAAGGGAAATCTTGTGACACTTAGAGATGAGTTGGCAAATATAGAAAACTATATGCTAATTCAGCGATATCGTTTTAATAACAGATTCTCAATGGAAGTATTAATAGATGAGGAAGATGAAGAGGCGTTTGATTTTTTAATACCGCGTCTGATTATTCAGCCGGTTGTTGAAAATGCGATTTTTCATGGTCTGGAAGAAAAGTTGGAAGGCGGAAAAGTTACAATTGATATAATTGTGACAGATAAGAATTTGATTTTGATGATTTCTGATAATGGAAAAGGGATGGATGCGGATACGCTGAAAGAATTGAATGCCAGAATTCAATCTAATAATGTGGAATTGGATGACAGAGAAGAGCGTAATCAGAGAAATACAGGAATTGCCCTTCCTAATATTCATAAGAGAATCCAACTTTTATTTGGAGAAGAGTATGGTGTGAATGTATATAGTACTGCCGGACAAGGAACGGATGTAGAGATCACGATTCCGGCAAATTATAAAACTGACCGGGAGAAAGATCATGAAGAAAGAATTGCTGAGAATTAATCGTTTGAATTATAATTATACCCGGACAAGAAAGCTCGAGAATGTATCATTTTGTATTCTGGAAGGAGAATGCATTGGATTTCTCGGGCTTAGTTATTCTGGAAAAGATTTGATGACAAGTTTGTTGCGAGGAGAACTGACGGAGGGAGACGGAAGTGGCGCAATTTATTTAGGTGGACAGAAAGTGAATGACTGGGAAGTACTTGGAAAAGAAATATATTATATGTGTCCGGACAATTATGTGATAGAAGACTGGACAGTTGCAGAATATCTTTGCCTGGTTGATTCGGGATGGGCAGGTTCATTTTGGAGAAAAGGAGCGCTGAATGAAGAAGCAGGAGAATGCTTTGCAGAACTGGAATTGGATTTTGATATTTCCAGTCGTATGAGAGACCTTTCTGAGTTGGAAAAACGGATTGTTGATGTAGTGAAGGCATATCGTAAGGGTGCGAGGATTATTATTATTGAGGATGAATTTGATGGTGTAAGTCAGACAGATATTATTAAATTTGGAAAAATTATACGCAGACTGATTCAGAGGAAGCTTGGCGTAATCGTGAATAGTAATTCGAATTTTATTATGTCGGAATTGTCTGATAAATTTATTATATTTGATAGAGGACATGTTGTGAAAAAATGTGCCAGAGAGTATATCAAAAATGAAGAACAATTAGAACGTTTTCTTCTTGGGGAAAACGTATTGCCGCTAAGGGAAAAAATAGAAGAACGAACACAGATGTCCTGGAAAGAGGAAGATATTGTATACAGAATTAGAAATTTAAAAATTTTTCAAGATGATGTTAAAAATCTGAACTTTGTCAGAGGAGAAGTTGTAACATTGCTTACGCTCAACAGAAGAAAAAAGGAACTCCTTTTTTTAATTTTGTCGGGACGTATTAATGTTGAAAATGTTCATTATATTTTAAATGGAGAACGATATGACAATATAGATTGCAGCGAGCTGGCCAGAAAAAAAGTAGTGTCTGTCAGGGCGCTTGGGAGCCGAGAAGAAGTGTTTGAACATATGACTGTGGGAGAAAATCTGATGCTTCCTTCATTGGAGAAAATTTCATTTTGGGATTATATTCGTTCTTCAAGAAATATCCGGAAGATGAT
>CAKUJT010000195.1 GCA_934661765.1 uncultured Senegalimassilia sp. | reverse complement strand
GGCGCAGGGCGCAGGGCGCAGGGCGCAGGGCGCAGGGCGCAGGGCGCAGGGCGCAGGGCGCAGGGCGCAGGGCGCAGGGCGCAGAGGCTATCGAATTAGGAGCATGGTGCATGTCGGTTATCTTGAAGTCTCCGGGTGAGATTGAGGCCATGAAGGCTGCAGGGCAGCTTTCCGCCGAGGTGTTGCGCAAGGTAGGGGAGTTGGTAAAGCCCGGTGTCTCTACTTTGGAGCTTGACGAGTTCACCGAAACCTATATCCGCGAGCACGGCGGAATTCCGGCGTTCAAAGGCTACGGGGGATTTCCGGGAACGATCTGCGCATCGGTAAACGAGCAAATCGTTCATGGTATTCCTTCGAAAAAGGTTGTGCTTCGAGACGGCGATATCCTGAGCGTTGATACCGGCGCAACGGTCGACGGCTGGGTTGGGGATAATGCATGGACGTTCGCAGTTGGGAAGATATCCGACCAAAAGCGAAAGCTGCTTAAGGTAACCGAAGAGTGCATGTGGGCCGGCTTGGACTGCGCTGTTGCAGGGAATCACTTAGGTGATATCGGCCACGCCGTGCAATCGATTGCCGAGAATGCCGGTTTCGGAGTTGTTCGCGAGTATGTCGGCCATGGCGTGGGCAGAAACATGCACGAAGAGCCCAACGTTCCCAACTATGGACATAGGCATTTAGGCATGAAGCTGCAGGTTGGTATGGTGCTGGCTATCGAGCCCATGATCAATATGGGAACCCGCAAAGTGCTTCAGGGCAAAGATGGTTGGCTGGTATGCACGCGCGACGGCAAACCCAGTGCGCACTTCGAGAAGATGGTCGCCATAACCGAAGCCGGCCCCGTGATTCTCACCACCGAACCGGACCATAGGCGTCCTCTGTAAAAAGGCGAGCGCTCCTCGCGAATCATTTCTGTGGGTTGTGAAGTGCCAGGCAAGACACTGGTACGCAGCGAGTACGGCAGATGGGTCGTGCCGATGGGAGCTTAGGCAACAGCGATTCCGCAGTAAGCATAGTAAAGGGGTGCAGCGCGCACGCGTGCTGCACCCCTTAGCTTCATGGGAAGAGAATTGGCAAGGGCCTTCTACTTCAGCTGCTTTCCGTTCGTGTCCCAGTAGAAGCGCTTGAACTTGCGGATCTGGTTCAGGTGCATGATCTTCGCCCACATGTTGTGCTTGAAGGAGTCGGGAGCGTAGTGCAGTGGGTAGGGCTCGTCGGTAGCCTTCAGGGCCTTCAGGGCCTGAGCGAGGCGCTCTTGGTTGTCCATGCTGCGTTTGAGCACGTAGGCAGGCACGCAGCAGTACAAGAACGGGTTATAGGCCTCGTGATACTCCACCGGCTGGCCCATGACGAACTCGCGCACGATCAGCTCGACGAAGTTCTGCCCGCCAAGGCTCATGTAGTAGGTGTTACGCCCACAGCGGGTGTTCACCTCGAAGAAGCGGAAGCTGCCGTCGCGGCTGTCGTACTTGATGTCGAAGTTGGCGAAGCCGCGATAGCCCACATGCGACAGGAAGCGCTTGGCGCAGGAGATGATGGCCTCCTCGCGCTCGCCCATGATGCACAGCGGGTTGCCAAGCGCGGTGGGGTCGTGGTCCTGCAGGCACACGACGCCGCCTGCCACTACGCGCATGTCGCCGGAAGCGTCCGAGAACGTGGTGAGCGTGCGGATGGCGTCGTCGCCGCCGGGGATGAAGTCCTGCAGAACCAGCAGGTTGTTATAGTTCGACGTGCGGATGCTGCGCCAAACCTGCGCAAGTTCTTCAGGGCTTTCGATCTCGTAGATCTTTCGCCAGCCTTCGATGGTGGGCTCGGCATCTTGGAACTGGGCCGAGTTGGAAGGCTTGGCGATAAGCGGGTAGGGGAACTCGTTAACGGGCAGCTCGTCGGGGCCGTTGCCGCAGTCGAAGTACCAGGTTTTCGGGAACGGGATATCAAGTTCCTCGCAGATCTCGTAGAAGCGGCGCTTCTGCGTGATGTCGTCGAGCAGGGGGAAATCGATGTAGGGAACCACGAAGCCAAGGTCTTGCAGGCGCTGCTTGCCCTGCGAGAGCATGCGGGCATGGCAGTCGTCGCAGCCCAGGATGAGCAGCGTCTTCTCCGGATGCGCTCCATGAACTTCCTGGGCGATGCGCTCGAGGGCGTTGTACAGGCCGTCCTGCTCGTGGATATGCGGCTCCAGGCGATAGTCGGTGAAGCGGCTTTCGGAGAGCATCTTGATGTTTTGCGTGGCGAGCACGATGGTGCTTTCGATACCGAAGGCGCGATGCAGCTCGCGCACGTAGCTGTATGCAAGGATGTCGCCGCCTACCACTACCGGTTGCAGCAGGCGCGCCACATCCTCGATGCGGGTGATAGGTGCGGGATCGACGTTTGCGGTCATGAAATCTCCTTTGAGACCCGATAACGTATGCAGCCTTGCATTATCGCACACGCCGGCAACCGCGCGTAGGCGTGACGCGCGTTTCGTGGAAAGTGCCCATAGGGCGGGCCGGTGGCGTATGATGGGCCAATACAAAACGCCGGTCGGCGAACCTGTAAGAGAAGGAGCATTCCAGCGCATGTGCGGATTCGTGGGATTCACCGCCGTTGATTTCGATGAGCGGGCCAATCGCGCCATCGTCAAGGACATGGCGGATCGTATTATCCATCGCGGCCCTGATGATGAGGGCTTTTTCGTCAACGATGATGTGGCAATGGGCTTTCGCCGCCTGTCCATCATCGACCTTGAGGGAAGCCACCAGCCCATGCAGAACGCCGATGGCAGCGTGACTGTCACGTTCAACGGCGAGATCTACAACTTCCAGGAGCTGCGTGCCGAGCTTCAGGGCAAGGGCTACGAGTTCAAAACCAACGGCGATACCGAGACCGTCGTCCACGGCTATGAGGAGTGGGGCACGGGCGTGTTCGAGCGCCTGCGCGGCATGTTCGCCATCGCCATTTGGGACGACAAGCGCAAGCAGCTGGTGTTGGCGCGCGATATCTTCGGCATCAAGCCGCTGTACTACCAGCATGAGGGCAGCCGTCTGATCTGGGGCAGCGAGATCAAATCCTTCTTGGCGCACCCGCGCTTCAAGAAGGAGCTCAACCGCGAGGCCCTGCCGCAGTACCTGTGCTTCGAGTACATGAACGACTCGCAGACCATGTTCAAGGACGTCCATAAGATGACGCCCGGTCATTTCATGGTGTTCAAGGACGGCAAAGCCACCATCGAGTGCTTCTACAAGATCACCTATAAGATCGACCGTTCCAAGGGCCTTGAGGAATGGGCCGACATCATCAAGGACACGTTCGACGAGAGCGTGCGCGCCCACGAGATCGCCGACGTGGAGATCGGCAGCTTCCTGTCCGGCGGCATCGACAGCTCGCTGGCCGCGTACTGCATGGGCCAGCATCACGACGAGGGCGTGAAGACGTTCTCCGTGGGCTATGACATCACCGGTAGCGAGGAGCAGCGCGACAAGGCTGAGAACGCCGGCTTCAAGATCAAGCTGGACGAGCTGAAAGACGCGCGCGAGTTCGCCGAGTGGGCGGGGCTTTCCAACAAGGACGTGCAGGTCACGGCCAAGGAATTCTTGGATATCGTTCCCACCGAGCAGTATCACATGGACGAGCCGCTCGGCGCGCCGTCGGCCATCCCGCTGTACTTCGTCAGCCAGCTTGCATCCAAAGAGGTGAAGGTGGTGCAGTCCGGCGAGGGCGCCGACGAGCTGTTCGGCGGCTACTGGATCTATCACGACCAGTACGAGTTCTCCAAGTACTTCAAGGTGCCCCGTGCGCTGCGCGCGGCCGGCGGCGCGGTCGCTCAGAAGCTGCCGCCGTTCCATGGGCGTCACTTCGCCATGCGCGGCTCGGGCGGTCCGGAGAAAAGCTATCAGCGCGCGTGCATGAACTACATGTGGGACGAGGTCCCCAACGTGCTGAAGGGCTACAACGGCCCGTGCAAGCCGTGGGAATGGTGCAAGCCGCATTTCGACGAGGCCGCAGTGCAAACGGGCGGCGGCGACGTGATCACGCAGACCCAGTACGTGGACATGGTCTCCTACATGCCCTACGACATCTGCCTGAAGGCCGACCGCATGTCCATGGCGCACTCCCTTGAGCTGCGCGTCCCCTTCTTGGACAAGAAGGTGCTCGACGTGGCGCTGCAGCTGCCCACCGACTGCCGCGTCACCGACGAGCATTCGAAGTACGCGCTGCGCCGTGCGGCCGCCCACCTGGGCTTCCCGCAGAAGGTGGCCGACATGCCCAAGCAGCCGTTCATCACGCCGTTGACCGTGTGGCTGCAGACCGACCTGTACTATGAGCGCATCAAAGAGGCGTTCACCAGCCCCGCCGCGCACGAGTTCTTCAACGTGGACTACCTGATGAAGATGCTTAACGACCATCGCAGCGCCGACTTCAGCACGCAGGA
>CAKUJT010000194.1 GCA_934661765.1 uncultured Senegalimassilia sp. | reverse complement strand
GAGGCATGTATTTTTTTGTTTACGCAAATAAGAATAATGGGAAAACCTTTTTTCAAACATGTTATGGTGTGAAATTTGGCAGTTTTCCTGTTATAGTCGACTTCCAGCAGAAATAAAGTTACTGTTCGTTTTATTCGCAGCGATTCGCTTTGCGTCATATTTCAAATGCGCAGTAACACATTATATGATCAAACAAAAGCATGGAGGTATTTCACTATGAAAAAACACATTGTATCCGCACTTTCCATGGCATTATGCCTGGGACTTACCGCAGGGAGCGCTGTCACTGTTTTTGCAGAGGACACCAAGACGATTGATTCTCTGAAGATTGCGTTTTCCCCGTATGCGGATTCCGACACCATCACCACTGCTACAGAGCCGCTGGAAGATTTGCTGAAGGAAACATTGCTCACCAAGGGGTATGACGTGGAGAACGTGGACATGACAGTAGGTACAAGCTACACCGCTGTTGGCCAGGCTTTAAGTGCGGGAAGCGCAGATATCGGATTTATTTCCGGCGGAAATTACGTACTTTTCTCTGATGACTGTGACGTTCTTCTTACTGCACTCCGCTATGGAATCAACAAGGATTCCGATGATCCCAAGGACTGGAATGACGGTACCATCGAGGAGAATACGGATGAGATGTCTACCTATTACCGTTCTATCATTCTGGCTGGTCCAAGCGAAAAGGGACAGGCTTTGCTGGAAAAGGTAAATAGCGGCGAAGAGCTTACCTGGGATGATCTGAATGATGCTACCTGGGCTGTTATGGGACCAACTTCAGCTTCCGGTTATATTTATCCAAGCTTATGGCTGAACGAAAAATTTGGAAAAGGAATCAGTGATCTGGCAAATGCAGTAGAATCTGATTCTTATACAACCTCTCTTGCACGTCTGGCTTCCGGACAGGCTGATGTGATGGTTTCTTATGGACATATCCGTACCAAATATGCGCCGGAGTGGAAAGAGACTTTCGGCGGCACAGATGATATGGTGAATCAGACTGGCGTGATCGGGGTTACGGATAAGATTTTCAATGATATGATTGCATACAGCAAGACTTCTGAAGTTATGCAGGATGAAGATTTCCGCCAGGCGCTTGGAGATTCCTTTATTGAGATTGCGAATACGGACGAGGGAAAAGATATTATCAGCGTGTTCAGCCAGGTTGGATATGAATGGGGCGATGACTCTAATTACGATGGCGAGCGCGAAGCTCAGGAGCTCTTGAAATCTATGGAATAAAATGTTGCCGGGGCTTTTTGGTCCCGGCAATTGCTATTTTGTGGGTTGGTCGTTACCCCGTACGCGATTTCACAATGTATATTCACCGCCGCGCGGAGCAACGTTCCTGCAAGCTAATGACTAACTACGACTAAGACGCTCAGGAGAGCCTTCGCGCCTAAGTCTCCGTAAGTCATGGATCTCGCCTCCACTAAAACCGCTCCTGAAATGCGCGGCTACGTGAATATACATTGCAAAATCGCTGGTTACTGGCAGAGGGAAGAAAGAAACCGTAACGACAACAACGGGGGTGGGGTGACGTAGTTGGTATCCCGCATATTTACTGGCTTTTCTAATCTATCGTCACCAAAAGGTATCGGAAAACCAACACATGTAACCACCACCCAGATGAATGTTTCTACGTACCAGCTAGTCCCAGCCAGTACACAGCATTTGGGCAATGGGTATTACTCCAGCGAACCATTTCAGGCGCGCCCTTAGCGTAGGCGAAATCCAGCGCTTACGTAGACTTATGCGTGAGGGCTCTTCCGAACGCATTAGTCGAAGTTAGCGATTAGTTCGATGGAGCGTTGCGCCGGTGAGTGAGTAATACCCATTGTCCAAATGCGTCCCTCCTCGACAAACTTTCAACCCACAAAATAGCAACAAAATCATATTTAAGGCAGGATTATCTATGAATTTACAGATTCAGCATATCGCAAAAGAATTTCATAATGGCACAAAAGCCCTGATAGATGTGGATTTCTGCGTCTCGCAGGGGGAATTTGTCTCGGTGATCGGGCCTTCGGGGGCGGGGAAGACAACGCTCTTTCGCATTCTCAATGGAATGATGGAGTGCACTGACGGACAGGTGCTTCTGGATGATAAGCGCTTTGATTCTCTAAAAGGAAGGAAAAAACGTGAACTGCAAAAATCCATTGCAACTATTTATCAGGACTTTTGTCTGGTGGAGAATTCTACCTGTCTGAATAATGTGCTGACTGCCGGA
This sequence comes from uncultured Senegalimassilia sp., assembly GCA_934661765.1. Next base: position 2,195 of record CAKUJT010000194.1, on the reverse strand, counting down.
CTTCCTGATATGGGCTTTTTTCAGGGCGTGTTTGGACTTTATGGAAAAACACGTAAAGAAGAAGCTCTGAAACTGCTGGATCGGGTTGGACTTCTGGAAAAGGCAGAGGAACTGGTTAAAAATCTGTCTGGCGGACAGAAACAGCGTGTGGCGATTGCAAGGGCACTTATGCGGCATCCGGCGATCCTGCTGGCAGATGAACCGGTGGCGTCTCTTGATCCAGTTACCGGGAGACAGATTCTAGGGTTGCTAAAGAGTATTCACGAGACTGATGATGTCACCATTTTAATGAACAGCCATAATCTGGAATTCTCCCAGGAATTCTCCGACCGGCTTATTGGTCTGAAAGATGGTAAGGTTGTATTTGACGGTAAGACAGCTGATCTGACTGATTCTATCACCGCACAAATTTATAACAAAAACGATATACAGATAGAGAATAAGCGAGGTATCGCTTATGAATGATAACAAAACAAGCAAGAATTACATTGTAGCAAAATTTGCTGTTCCAATTTCTTTTCTGATTTTATTTTTCCTTGCAGCAAATTTCACCGGCTGTGACCTTGTGACTTTCTGGAAACGAAGGAGCCACCTCACTGACCTGGTTGTGGATATGATCCCGCCAGATTTTTCCTATATTCAAAAAATCCTGCTGCCACTTTTTTACACCATTCAGATGTCCGTTACCGGAACGGTGCTGGGCACCTTTTTTGCCCTTGTACTCTCGCCTTTTGGCGCTGCAAACTTAGAATTTCCAGCTGTAATACGACAGATACTTAGAATTGTGATCCAGATTCTCCGTTCCTTTCCAGCCCTGATTCTGGCACTTACTGCTACCTTTCTTTTCGGACTTGGAACGTTTGCAGGTGCTTTTGCCATCACCTTGTATACCTTTGCCATTATGACAAAGCTTACCTATGAGGATGCCAGTGCTGCCGACAAAAAAGCGTATCAGGCACTTCGGACAATGGGTACTTCGAAATATGCGGCTTATATCCATGGAATTTTACCTGAGATCATTCCTGGATTTCTCACCAATGCACTTTACCTGTTGGAGACCAATGTACGGCACAGCTCTATTCTGGGATATGTGGGAGCTGGCGGGATCGGGCTGCTTCTCAATGAGAAAATTTCCTGGCTGGAGTATGACAAGGTTGGGACCATTCTGCTGATGCTGTTTCTCACAGTGTGTGTGATCGAATATTTCAGCAGGTATCTGGCAGCTTTGATTCGAAAAGAGCGCATGATAAAAAAAGAGCAGGCCAGACTGCTGATCCTGCTGCTGTCCGCCCTGTTTCTGATTTGTACGTTTACTCTTTCTCCGCCGGATTTTTCCCGAACCAGTCCACAGACTTTACGAAATATGTTCGAAGGTTTTCTGCATCCAGACTGGAGTTTCTTTTTTTCTACTGGAAAAGACGGGCTGGGATATCTTTTGTTGGAGACAGTGTGTATTGCTTTTATTGGAACTGTGATTGGAGCTATTGTATCTGCGCCGCTGGCCTTTCTGAATACGAAACGGTTCGTGCCAGCTTTTGTATCCGTTCTTTTTAACCTGGTGATCATGGCCATCCGCTCTGTGCCTTTTCTGGTATATGGACTGATCTTCATCCGGGTATCCGGGCCAGGAGCTTTCACAGGAGTGCTGACATTGGCCGTGTGCAGTATCGGACTTCTCACCAAAAGGTTTACAGAAGCACTAGACGCCCTGGACCTTCGTCCCTATCATGCGCTGCTGGCCATGGGGGTCCGTCCTCTCCCCGCCATCTGCCACAGTGTTCTGCCACAGCTGAAGCCTGTTTTTACCTCCATCATTCTCTACCGGTTTGATGTAAACATCCGTGAAGCTTCCGTTCTCGGTCTGGTAGGCGCAGGAGGAATCGGAGCGCCCCTTATTTTTTCCATGAATCAATATGCCTGGAAAAAAGCTGGTGCAATCATGTTGGGATTGATTCTGTTGGTATGGTTTATCGATATGGTATCTGAAAAAATCGGAGCTGGAAATTAATATCTAGAGCGTGTTTGAAAAATCTCCCACAAATTGTGACGTACATCTTACGGAAAGCCTTTTTCAAACACGCTCTAGTTCCGATTTTCTATAAAGCCTAAAATAATTTATCTTGCATTTTACTACTCGATATACTATTCTATTGATGCAAGTCTTATTAATCCTTTTTGAACTTATGATCCTACTT
>CAKUJT010000193.1 GCA_934661765.1 uncultured Senegalimassilia sp. | reverse complement strand
TCGTACCACAGCGCCACGTTGTCGAGCGCCACCTGGGCGTTCGCCTTCACGCAACGCGCAAGGCCGCACACGCGCTCCGCCGTGATGGGGTTGCGCTTGTGGGGCATGGCCGACGAACCCTTCTGGCCCTTCTTGAACGGCTCCTCCGCCTCGATGACGTCGGTCTGCTGCAGCAGGCGCACCTGCATGGCGATGGACTCCAGCGTTGCGGCGGCGCAGGCCAGCGCGCACATGACCTGGGCGTGGCGGTCGCGCGCCAGCACCTGGGTGGACAGCGGGTCAGGCGTCAGGCCCAGCTTCTCGCACACATACTTCTCAACGTAGGGGTCGATGCTGGAGTACGTGCCCACCGCGCCGGAGATGGCGCCGGTCGCGGCGACCTCGCGAGCTTGCTCCAAGCGGGTCTGCGCGCGCTTGAGCGCCCAAGCCCAGCTGCCGAACTTCATGCCGAACGTCATGGGCTCGGCGTGGATGCCGTGCGTACGGCCCACGCACAGGGTGTTCTGGAACTCGAACGCGCGGCGCTTGCACGTCTCACCCAGCTGCTTGACATCGTCCAGGATGATGTCGATGGCCTGCACGATCTGATACGACAGCGCGGTGTCGCCCAGGTCGGAGGAGGTCATGCCGTAGTGCACCCAGCGGCTGGGCTTTTCCCGGCCCTCGGGGACGTCGGCGTCGATGTACTCGGCCATGCACGTGGTGAAGGCGATGACGTCGTGGTTCGTGACCTTCTCGATCTCGTCGATGCGCTCAACCGTGAAGTCGGCGTGGTCGCGGATCCACTGCGCCTCCTCCTTCGTGATGCCGGCTTGGCCGAGCTCGGCCTGAGCCTCGCACGCCAGCACCTCGATTTCCTTCCAGATGGAGAACTTGTTCTGAAGCTCCCAGATGGCGCCCATGGCCGGGCGCGTGTAGCGGTTGATCACAACGACCCCTTTCGCGGTTGATAGTTGATGGCCCCATGATACCGTGCGCGCAAGCGGCGCGCCGGCACCGCACGCGTTTCTGCAGATGGTTTACGTATGCCCGCGCCTCCACACACGAGCAGCCCGCCTTTCGCGGATTCAGCATGTTCGTTCGCCGAATCATTCTCAGATATGATAAGATGCGCCTAGCTATTTACTAGGTTTATTGGGGGGATCATGACGATCGAGAAAGAAGAGGGCCGGCAAGACGGCGTCCTCGAAGCATGCAACGCCGAAGCCGCCGCGCATAAGGCGGGCGAACATCTCAACGTGTTCGACAAAGGCCGCATGGAAGGACCCGACGCCGACAGCACCACGCACGGCACCGTGCGCGCCGTCTGCGTGTCCAAACACAAGGGCACGCGCAAAACCGTGGTGGACGGCCCGGTGACCATCGAGGCGCATCACGGCGTCGCCGAGGACGCGCACGCCGGAGATTGGCATCGCCAAGTTTCGCTTCTGGCCTGGGAATCCATCGAGAAGGCCCGGGCGCGTGGTCTAGATGTGAAGGAAGGCGATTTCGCCGAGAACATCACCACCGAGGGCATCAACCTCATGGCGCTGCCGCTTGGCACGCAGCTTAAAATCGGCGATGACGTGCTGCTGGAGCTGTCGCAGCAGGGCAAGGTATGCCACAAGAAGTGCGCGATCTTCTATCTGGCCGGCGACTGCATCTTCCCGCGCGAAGGAATCTTCTTCGTCGCCATCACCGGCGGCAAGGTCAAGGCCGGCGACAGCATCGACGTAGTGAAGCTGGGCGACGGCACGTGCGAATACACGCCGCAGGAGGCCCTGGACGAGCTGGCGAACACGCCGCGCTAAAGCCGCAGCGTGCCCTTCGTTCGGCGCACGCGCGCGCGATCCGCGCCGAGCAGCGCAACGGCTTCGCCCATCCTGCCCTTGCGCTTCAATCCATCCCCTAACGCAAAAGGACCCGAAACGGAAATCCGTTTCGGGTCCTTTCATCAGAAGCTCGGTTCGCGCCGACCCCACCTCGTTGCTACAGGCCCTTAAACGCAGCGCGCACGGCATCGATGACCTGGTTATCCGCCACCACAATGGCCTTGTCGCCGGGGAATAGCACCGTGTCCTCGTTCACCACCTCCACGTTATCGCTGGACGCGACCGCCGCGATGATGCTGTCGGGAGGCATCGGGATGGCGCTTGCCAGCACGCCGGCGTCGTTGGAATGATGGCGCATGCGCGGGACCACCACCTCGGTCAGCATGACGTTGCCATGCGTGAGCGACGACACCACGCTCACGCTGCCCAGCAGCGTCTCCTCCTCGATGAGATTGGCGATGAGCGTGGTCGACGACACGCACTCGATGCCCACCTCATGGAAGATGCGCAGGTTCTTCGGGCTGTTCACGCGGGCGATACAGCGCGGCACGTTGAACACGCGCTGGGCGATCTCGCACGAAACCAGGTTGTCGTCGTCTTGGCCCGTGGTGGCCACGAACACGTCGGCGCGGCGGATTCCCGCGTCCTCCTGGTATTTCGAATCGCAACCGTCGCCATGGATGACCAGGTAACGGCCCTGCAAAACCACCGACAAGCGATCGGCCGTTTCCAGGTCCTCCTCGATGATGGTCACATCGTTGCCGCTCTCAAGCAGCACGTTCGCCAGATATTCGCCGATTTTGCCGCCGCCGGCAATCACTACGTACATCAGCCAAACCTCCCCCGCTTCGCCGTCGGGCAAGCGGAAACCGCGTTAATCTTGAATGTACTTGCTGAATTGCTCGATGAGCTCGTGACGCACGCACGCCAACACCGAGTCCCCGTTGTACAGGATGGAATCGCGCGTGGGAATGGAACTGGCGCTGCCGTCGCCGCGCTCGAACGCCACGATGCGGATGTCGTGGTCGCGTTCCATCTCCGCAACGCGGATGGTGTTTCGCTCGGACCAGCTCAGGTCAAGGGAGAAGCGCAGCACCTCGAACTCGCCGAACGTGTCCAGATGCGCGCCGTGCCCGGAAACCACCTTGCTGAACACGTCCTCGGCCACCAGCGACGTGCCGCACACGTAGTCGATGCCCAGCTGCATGTACGCGCGCTCATGGTCGGGGTTGTACAGACGCGCGATAACGTGGGGAACGTCGAACAGGCGGCTTGCCACCTCGCAGCACATGAGGTTGGTATTGTCCAACTGCGTTACCGCCGCCACGACGTCGCATTCATCGACGCCGGCCTTCTCCAGCGTTTCCTCATCGAAGCCCACGCCCTGGATGGTGGACCCGTTGAAGTTGCGGCCCAGGTTGGCGAATGCGTCCACGTTGCGATCGATCACGCACACGTTGCTGCCGTTGTCCGACAGCATGTTGGCCAGCTGCGATCCCACGCGGCCGCAGCCCACAACGATGACGTTGCTCATGCGAAAATCCTTCCCGAAGTTCACGCAACAGGATAACGCAAAAGGCGGCCCGCAGGCCGCCTTCGCGCTAGATCAGCTGCATTTGCGCAAGCGTTTTCGCGTACCAATCCTCGTAGGTTGGCGGGCAGTACTTGTTAGCGTTCGCCAGGGAAATGGTATACCCATAGCCCTTCGCCAAACCCTGCACGTGCGCATTGATGGATTCATTCCAGCTTCCCCAGGACGTATTCCCCATCCAGCCCCATGCGTTATGGCTGCGGAAGCAGTTCAGGCCCTTCGTGGACTCCGTGTTGGAGATGGCCGGGGAGAAACGCGGGTCCACGCCGTTTTCCCAAGCCGCCTCGGCGAACGTGGCGCCATAGCCCGAAAGCGGGCTTCCCGCCAAATACGCGTCGATGCGAAGCGTCCATTCGCCCACGAACTCCGCCTTGCTGACGTTCCAGTCAACCTCGGGCAGGCCCGTCAGGCCGGCGCCTTCGTCACGGGCGAGCTGAGCGTCCCTGTTGGCAAGCGCGGCCTGCGTATGCGCCAGGTCCTCGGCGCGCTGCGCCTCCTCGGCGGCACGGCGGGCAGCCTCCTCCTCGGCCTCGATGGCGGCGACGCCCTTCGAGATGTCGCGCGTTCCAGCAGCCGCCAAGCGGGACGTTGCGGTCACAGAGGCGTCCGCAGCCTGATCGGACAGGGACTCCGCCGATGCCGACGCGCTGCCCGGCGTGCTGACCTCGCTGATGCCGAACGTCTGCATATCATGGGAAACGCCGCCGGCGGCGGTTGCGAATCCCACTCCCAGGCAACCTGCCAGCACGCAAGACACGCAAGCGAGGCTGACAATCTTCAGCGCCAGCCCGCCGGTGCGGTATGCATTCCGTTTCTTCAAACAAAACCTTTCGATCGCAGCATACGACCAGACCGCCAAGGCGGCGACAGCGTGTTTTCGATTGTCGAAAGGGTTTGCTGCCTGAAGGGCGATATGCTGTTCTGACAGGCATTATTTTACCGGAAGGCCCGAAACCGGCAAAATCATGTGAAGGCGCCCTTCATCGTTTGTTCGATTGACAAGTAAAACATTTATATTTCCCCAGGTGGCTTCCCATAGCTTG
>CAKUJT010000192.1 GCA_934661765.1 uncultured Senegalimassilia sp. | reverse complement strand
GTCGTCACGCCTATCTTTAAGGATATAATGACTGCAGCAATCGATCGATTCGGGATTACGTCTGAGTGAGGTATCCAAATGGGTAAGACCTGCACCGAACTGTTTGAAGGCATGGACTGCACCATCATCGGCAACGCGCAAGATGAGGTTGAGGGCATCGCCTATCGAAGTGATAAAGTCAAGCCCGGCGACGCGTTCTTCTGCATCGTCGGCATGAAAACCGACGGCCACACCTTCGCCCAGGACGCCATCGACCATGGCGCGAAGGTGCTCGTGGTGGAGCGCAAGGTCTACCTGGCCGACGCCACCGACGTCACGGAAGTGGTCGTTTCCGACACGCGCAAGGCCATGGCCGAGGCGTCGGCGCGCTTCTACGACGATCCGTCGCGCGCGTTGTCGCTGGTGGGCGTCACGGGCACGAACGGCAAAACCACCACCACGTACCTGGTGGAGCATATCGCCCGCGTGGCAGGCAAGCGAACGGGCGTCATCGGCACCGTGGGCACCGTCATCGGCGATGTGCATGAGAAATCTTCGCACACCACGCCGGAATCGCCCGACCTGCAGCATCTGCTCGCCCGCATGCGCGACGCGCGCTGCGACGTGGTGGCCATGGAGGTCTCCAGCCACGCGCTCGACCTTGAGCGCACGTACGCCTCGTCGTTCGCGGTCACGGCGTTCTCCAACCTGACGCAGGACCACCTCGACTACCATCACACCTTCGAGGCCTACTTCGAGGCGAAGGCGCGTCTGTTCAGCAAGGATTATCCTGCCCGCCGCGTCATCTGCATCGACGACAAATGGGGCAAGGAGCTGCTGCGCCGCTGCTCGGAGGCCGGCGATAGCGTGGTCACCACGGGCTTCGACCGCTCGGCGCTCATCCATCCCAAGGATGTGCAGTACTATCCCACGCACACCTCCATCACGCTCAACGTGCGCGGCTCCTACTACGAGTTCGACTACCCGCTTGTGGGCAAGTTCAACGTCGAGAACATCATGTGCGCGTTCGGCATCGGCATCCAGCTGGGCATCGGCGTGTCCACCATCATCGATGCGCTTCGCGAGGCCCCGCAGATTCCGGGCCGCCTCGAGCGCGTGCATACGCCGCATGACGGCGGCGTGTCGGTGTTCGTGGACTACGCGCACACCCCCGACGCCCTGGAGAAGGCCCTCGGCTCCATCATGGCGCTCACGCCCGGCCGCACCATCTGCGTGTTCGGCTGCGGCGGCGACCGCGATGCGTCCAAGCGCCCCATCATGGGCCGCGCCGCGCTTGCGGCCGACCATGCCGTGGTCACGTCCGACAACCCCCGCACCGAGGATCCCGATGCCATCATCGCCGATATCGTGGCGGGCATGGGACAGGGTGAGGGCCGTTTCGACGTGCAGCCCGACCGCCGCGCCGCCATCGCGCACGCCATCCAGCTTGCAAAGCCCGGCGATTCCATCCTGGTGGCCGGCAAGGGCCACGAGGATTATCAGCTGGTAGGCAAGGAAGTGCTCTCCTTCGACGACCGCGTCGTCGCCCGCGAGGAGCTTGAACGTGCATTCGGCGAAGGAGCATGTGAGTAACCAATGCGTTTCACCATCGACGAAGCCGCCCGTGCCACGGGCGGCTCCTTTTCCATCGACCCTGTAAGCGATCAGACGGAGATCACCAGCTTGACCTGGGATTCCCGCAACGTCGAACCTGGGGCGCTCTACGTTGCGCTGCCCGGTGAGCGGGTGGACGGGCATGTTTTCGCCGCCTCCTCCGTGGCGGCGGGCGCGGTGTGCGTGCTCGCGCAGCACGCGCTCGACCAGGCTTCGGCCGACGAAATCGCAGCCGCCGGGGCCGCCGTCATCCAGGTTCCCGATACCCAGGCTGCCGTCACGGCGCTTGCGCGCGCATGGCGCGATCGCCTCGAGGGCCGCGTTATCGGCATCACCGGGTCCACGGGCAAGACCACCACGAAGAACCTCGTGCGCGACGTGCTCGCCGCAGCTGGCAGCGTGTGCGCCACGAAGGGCAACCAGAACAACGAGCTCGGCGTCCCCAACACCGTGCTGGCCGCCCAGGCTGACACGCGAAACGTCATCGTCGAGATGGGCATGCGCGGTCTGCACCAGCTCGAGGAGCTGTGCGGGTTCGTGCGCCCGCAATGGGGCCTTGTCACCAACGTCGGCGAAAGCCATATCGAGCTTCTGGGCAGCCGCGAGAACATCGCGCGCGCCAAAGCCGAGCTGCTCGAGGCGTTGCCCGCAGGCGGTATGGCGTTCGTCAACGCCGCGAACGACATGACCCCGAAGCTGCTCGAGTTCGCCGACCTGGACTCCCGCGGCGTCACGTGCGTGCTCTACGATGGCACCGTCCAGGCCGCCGAACGCCGTGCGGCCCTTTCTTCCGCCGACGCGGCGCGTCCTGCCGTGTGGTCCGAGGACGTACGTCTCGATGCATCGGGCTGCCCGCGTTTCACGCTGTGCGCCTGCGGGTTCGGCGGCATGCCCGAGCCCGTGCGCGTGGATTGCGCCCTTGAGCTGCGCGGCATGCACAACGTGTCCAACGCTTGCTCCGCCGCAGCCGTCGGATTCGCCGCCGGCATGGAGGCCGCGCAGGTTGCAGCGGCGCTTTCGGGCGCCAAGCCCGAGGCGGGCCGCCAAGAGGTCATCGAGGCTCCGGGCGGCTTCACCGTCATCAACGACGCCTACAATGCAAACCCCGATTCCATGCGCGCGTCGCTTTCCACGTTCGCCGCGCTCGATGTCGCCGGAGCGCGTATCGCGGTGCTCGGCGACATGGGCGAGCTCGGCTCGTTCGCGCCGCAGCTTCACGAGGAAGTGGGCGCCTTCGCCGCCGAATGCGGCCTTGACCGCCTTGTGTGCGTCGGGCAGCTTGCCCAGGGTATCGCGGCCGGCGCGCAAAAGGCCGGCATGCCGGCTGACCGCATCGCGATGGTCGCCGACGGCGCCGCCGCGCTTGCGGACGTTCGCGAACACGTCGCTTCCGGCAGCGCGGTGCTCGTGAAGGCCTCGCATTTCATGGCCCTTGAGAAAGTGGTAGAAGGATTGGTTGAATAGCTATGTTGGATATCTTCGAGTCATACCCCACGTTTTTGGTGTTCGTGGCCATCGTGGTCGCCATCGCGGTCACCATGGTGCTCATGCCCGCGTGGATCAAGTTCCTCAAATCAAGCCATATCGGCCAGCAGGTGCGCGCCGACGGCCCTGAAAGCCATCTGGTGAAGCAGGGCACGCCCACCATGGGCGGCGTCATCATGCTCGTGTCCGTCATCCTCACGGCGCTCGTGGTGGGTCATCCCACGCCTGAGACGTTCGCACTGCTCATCGCCACCGTGCTCACGGGCTGCCTGGGCCTTATCGACGACGCCGAGAAAGTGGTCAAGGAGCGCAGCCTGGGCCTTACCCCGAAGGCCAAGCTGGTCGGCCAGTTCCTCATCGCCACGGTGTTCGGCCTGGTGGCCGTCAACGTGATGGGCATCGCCCCCACGGTCGAGATCCCGTTCATCTACACGTTCGACCTGGGCGTTCTCACCACGCACTTCGGCGCTGTGGAGGTGCCGTGGCTCTACATCCTGTTCGTGGACATCCTGCTCATGGGCATGTGCAACGCCGTTAACCTCACCGATGGCCTTGACGGCCTGGCTGCAGGCACGGTCATGATCGTCATGATCGTCATGGCGGCCATCGCATACCGCTCCGACATGCTCGACTCCGCCATCTTCGCCGCCGCGCTCGCCGGCGCCTGCGTGGGCTTCCTCTGGTTCAACTCGTTTCCCGCAGACATCTTCATGGGCGATACGGGCTCCCTTGCGCTCGGCATGGCGCTCGGCTGCCTTGCGGTGTTCACCAAGTCCGAGTTCATCGTGCTCGTCATCGGCGGCCTGTTCGTGGCCGAGGCCCTGTCGGTCATGATCCAGGTGTTCTACTACAAGAAAACCCATAAGCGCATCTTCCTGATGGCCCCGCTCCATCATCATTTCGAGAAGAAGGGCTGGTCCGAAACGAAGGTCGTCGTGCGCTTTTGGATCGTCTCCGGCGTGCTGGCCGCGCTCGGCTTCGCCGTGTACTTTGCAGAGACTTTGATGGCGGTGGCATAGGGTATGGAGAACCAGAAGATGCTTGCAGGCAAAAAACACGCTCCCGAAAGCTTGGGCCGCGTCCTCGTGCTCGGCCTGGGCAAGTCCGGCCATGACGCCGTCGATTACCTCATGGCGCAGCTCGGCGGCCGCGTGGCCCAGCTGGCCGTGTTCGGCGGGCAGCCCAATGCCGCTTCCGACGCGTATGCGGGCAAGGCGCGCGACCGCGGCGCCATCGTCGAGTTCGGCGAGGGCGCGGTCGATCGCCTGGCGCAAGCGTGCGGCGGGCATTTCGAGCTGTGCATCGCAAGCCCGGGCATCTCCGAGTTCTCCGACCTGTACCGCTCGGCCGCTGCCGTCAGCGACGAGGT
>CAKUJT010000191.1 GCA_934661765.1 uncultured Senegalimassilia sp. | reverse complement strand
ATACTATGAGAGCCTGGCCATTGCTGCCTAGTCAAAAATCCTTGAGGGAAATGTGTCAACCAATCTTGACAACTTCAGAGTAACAATAGAAATACTGTTGCTACACTGGGTGTTATAGATGAACACCCATTCATTAGTGAAGACTCAGAAGAAACGAAAATACAAAACATGCAAGCAGCGTTAAATTTAAATCAATATGTAGAAGGTATTAATACAATAAATAATCAAGAGGATATTGAATATTCAGGGCTAATGAATGCTTCTACTATCAAAGAAATATTTGGTATTAGCGATTACGATGCTTTAGCTACAGTTGTTAGAAAAGAAGGCTCATGCTTGGTGACAAGTGAACCTATTTACTATGCAATGTCTTTAGTAGATGAAAAAAAGTATAATGCAATTAATATTATTGATTTTCTTTGTAAAATAGAAATACCTATAGATGATCTCATTATATTTATTGTTGGTTTAATAGATCATCAATTTCAAGTGTTTATAACACCACTTTCATTTAAGTATATCTTTGAACAATATGAAAATTGTTCTGATATTGATAAAAAAGAAGGATTATTAGCAGAATGGATAGAGATACTTGCGAGAGGAAACCAATTAGGGACTCAATATGGTAAGCGTTTTAAAGATTTGATTTTAGAACTAGCCTCGATGATTTATCCAATATATAAAGATGAACAGAGTTATATTTGGAAATACTTTTTAAAGTATGCTATTAACTATACCATTGAGAAGAAGCAGCAGTTGGAAGAAAATAAGGTTGATAAGTGAACTTTATAGAGTTTGTAAACTGTTGCAAATCTAATATCTTTTTCATTCGCAGATTTGGTTATCCTGTTGCAGAGGAGATAAGCGAATCATAATTATATTGCTTAAAACTACAAAAATGTAGTAAAATATCATTAACATGAGAGAGGGTGAAAACGTGAAAAAAGATGTCTTAACTTTAGCAACGATAACTGAAATCGTTAAACCGATTGCATTGAAATATAATGTTGAAGCAGTTTATCTGTTTGGGTCTTATGCTAGAGGGGAAGCGACTGCAGACAGTGACTTGGATTTTTTAGTGTTTGGCGGTGATGCATTTAAGAAGACGTTGATCTTTGCTTTAGCGGAAGAACTGCGAGAAGCTTTTGAGAAAGCAGTAGATGTTTTTGAAATTCATGAAGTGAACCGAGACAGTGCCTTTTATGACACGATTATGAGGGAAAGGAGACTCGTTGCATGAGGTATACAGATCAGCAACGCCTACAGAAAATATATGAGTATGGTTCTAAGTTGCTTGGATATATTGAAGCCAATAGCATTACGAAGGAACACTTGTTAGAAGACTTTTCATTACAATGGCTGGTAACCACTCCGCTATATAATATTGGAGAACACACTTATTATCTTTCCGATGGCTACAAAGCAGAGCATAATGAAATTCCGTGGAGAATGATTTCCGGTTTAAGACATCGTTTAGTACATGACTATGATGGGACTAACTGGAACATTATTGCGGATGTAGTTTTTGAAGAATTACCTGGTTTGATGAAACAACTGGAAGAATTAATATAATATAGCAAGAATCAGGATGTAAGTCTATTGGCTTGCATCTTTTGGTATGGTAAAATTGTTGCAATAACAGTGGTACGACGTTCGAAAATTGTGTCCGTTTGAGCGATACGACACATGTAGAGACGGTCGTTCTTTTGTCCCAACTGAAACAAAAGCCGGATGATTACATTAATGTCACGATTGAACTTGATGATATGGATATAACATCTGCAGAGACTAAGGCTACATATGATGAGATAAAGAAGTATGTGGCTGAACATAAGTAAGCGTCAAACCACAGCACATAGTCGGCGGGGCTAAAATATGAAAGAATGTCTCTATCAATATACAAACAGGAGGCGGCCGTATGATGAATGAAAAAGAACAACTGTGGTACACAAGGTTTCTGAACTACGCAAACAGCGGAATATCGCGAACGCACTGGTGCCGTGAAAACGGTATCGCCATATCCTCTTTCCGTTACTGGTGTAAAAAGTTCGACGCGATGCGCATCGATGACATACAGGAGGATACAGAAGCGGCGAATAACAGCGGCTGGTATGAACTCAGCTGCAGCAGCGGATCAGAGATGACTACTCAGGCTCCCCGGAAAACAGGAGATCCGATCCGGCTCCAGATCAGGGATCTGAAACTGGAATTCCCGGCAGGAACAGATCCGGACATCCTGATCCGGATCTGTCGGGAGCTGATGAGGATATGAATCTGGGATATGAACCGGAAGGCCTTAAGATCTATCTGTTCGGGGAAAGCGTAGATATGAGAAAACAGATGAACGGACTGATCGCACTGGTGGAAGGGACATATCATATGGATCCGTTAGAAAAGGCTCTTTTTCTCTTCACGAATAAAAAGAAAGACAAGATCAAAGCACTGAAGTGGGATGAAAACGGATTCGTCGTATACTACAAGCGCCTTGAGAGAGGAGCTTTCCGGATCCCCGATCTTTCCGATGCAAAAGATGGAAAGATCACGATAGAGCCTCATGATCTGAGACGGCTGCTTTACGGTCTTGATATGGAATGTATCCTGAAAAAACGCTCCTTTATCTGTATGTGAAAGAGAGATTTAAAATCCGCAAAACCGTTGCAATCACTGCGTTTTAGTTGATAATTGCACGCATTTATGGTATCATAAAAATATGAAAAACAAGCAGATGAACAAAGACCTTTCGTCCATGAGCAGGGACGAATTAGAACAGAATATCATAGAACTCACCACACAGGTGGAATCCCAGAAGCAGAAGATCCAGTGGCTGCAGGAGCAGTTTGATCTGCTGCAGCAGAAACGGTTCGGAGCCTCCAGTGAAAAGGATATGACGGATGGAGATCAGATGTCGCTTTTCAACGAAACTGAATGGACTGTAGATGAGGCGGAAGGACAGATCTGTCCGGAATGCGGAAAAAAGCTGACAGAAGTCAGAAAGACCATTCGAAGGGAGCTGATCGTGATCCCTGCACAGGTCAAAGTAAAGGAATATATCGATGCCGTATACGCCTGCAGGAACTGCCAGAAAAACGGGATCGAAAATCCGATGCATACCGGAAGTTCTCCAAAGCCTCTTCTTGATAACTCACTTGCATCCGCAAGTTTTGTCTCAGATATCATGAAGAAGAAATTCGTTGATGGAGTGCCGATCTACAGGCAGGAAGCCGATCTTAAGAGAAAAGGGATCCGGCTCACAAGGCAGACCATGTCGAACTGGGTGATACGGTGCAGTGAAAAGTATCTGCAGGGTGTATATGATATCCTTAAAGAAGAACTTTTGAAGCGTGAGATCATACAGGCAGACGAAACGACAGTGCAGGTACTGTCAGAACCCGGTAAGGCTCCTGCCACCGACAGCTTCATGTGGCTTTACCGAAGCGGAGAATGGGATACGCAGAGCCGGATCATCCTGTATGAGTATCAGGATAACAGAAGGAAAGAGAATCCTGCGAATTTCCTTGGAGACTTCAAGGGATATCTGCAGACGGACGGATATGCCGGATACAATTCCGTCACAAAGCGGCAGAAAGATCCTGCCATCAGCGTAGGGTGCTGGGCACATGCACGGCGCTTCTTTTGTGATGCATCGAAAGCGATCAAAAAAAGAAACAGTGAGGTTTCCACAACCAATATCGATAAAGCGATCGCCTATACAGACAGGATCTTTGCCATAGAACGGGATAGCGACATGGCTAAAAAGACACCGCAGGAACGGATGCGGATACGAAAAGAAAAAACGCTTCCTGCTCTGGATGAATATTTCAAGTGGATCAGAAGCTTCGATCCGGACCACATCATCAAGGGAAAATTCCGTGACGGGATCGTTTACAGCCAGAACCAGGAGGAGGCACTTCGTGCGTTCCTGCTGGACGGAAGGCTTCCATGCAGCAACAATGCTGCAGAAAGGAGCATCAAGCCCTTTGTGATCTCGAGGAAGAATTTCCTGTTCTGTAAAACACCATCTGGAGCAAAAGCGACCGCCACAGTATTCAGCCTGATCGAGACCGCAAAAGCGAACGATCTTGATCCATACAAATATCTTGTCTATATTTTCGAAAAGCTGTCGCAGGACGAAGACTATGATCTGGAGCAGCTGATGCCATGGACAACGGCTGTAGTTGACACCTGCAAAGCTGCAGCCTGCGAATAGCCAGACGAAAAGGCGAACCAGTGTCATAGCCGGTGTTAGCATCATGGCTATTGTAGGCTATAGCCATGGTTGACTTCAATGTGCCATGGTTTGACGCTTACGAACATAATGCCGGCATGAAGGTTTCCAATCTGTATATCTCACAGGTAAAGAGAAAATGCGGAATTGAGGTTGGAAAGAATTATAATTTACCTAAAAATGAAGATAGCAGGCAACCGCAGTGTCCAGAAGATAAAGAGAGTGCAATTGTGG
>CAKUJT010000190.1 GCA_934661765.1 uncultured Senegalimassilia sp. | reverse complement strand
GCCGCGGATGGTTCCGCGGCCGTTTCTCGTTTCGCATGGGGTCTATTTATCCCAGGCGATGAAGGCCCAGGTGATCACGCGGGGGTTGCGCAGGCGCAGCGCCTTTTGCACGCTGCCGTGGCCGTCGGGCGATCCGGCGTGCTCGTTGGGCACGAGGTTGTCGTTGAGCCAGGCGTGCAAGCGCACGTAGGCGGCTTGACGCTGCTGCTCGCCGACGACGGCGCCGGCGGCCCCGTCGATCATGCGGCGCAGGCTTTCCGCAGCCTGCTCGGGGGTATCGAAGGTGTCGTTGCGCTCGGAGCGGATGAAGTCGACCTGGGGGAGGATTCCTTCTGCGGCCAGGATGTTGATGGCGTACAGGTAATCGGGACAGAGCGCGTCCTTAAGCCCTAGCTCCGCCATGATGCGCTCATCGGTGCGCGGGCTTGAGCCGGTGGTCAGCGTGATGCACACGCGCCGGCGCGCGATGTCGGTCAGGCGCAGCAGACTGTCGCGCATATCGGCGGTGGCGATGCTGCGGGAGGCGGTGCAAACGTCCACCATGCCCGGGCGCACGCCCTTGGCCGCCCAATCTTCTTCCCAGCTCAGTTGCATGGGGAAGACCGTGTGGACGTCGGCTCGCTCAAGCGTCTCGGACATGCGGTCGAGCATGCCGCGCGAGAAATCGGCGGCGACCACCTTGTGGCCGGCCAGCCCGAGCGGCACGGCAAGCGCTCCGGTGCCGCATCCCATGTCGAACACGGTTTCCCTAGGCTGGATATCCGCCAGATCGATGAAACGTCGCGCGTAAGCGCTGGGTTCGATGCTGGTTGGGAAGGTGTGAGAGCGGGAATCCCAGTAGGAGGGGTCGTCGGCCTTGCGACGCACCTGCTGCAGGGCCATCCATTCCTCGTTCCAGTCGGTGGTGGTGAGCTTCGGGATGAAGGGCTGCGCGCCGATGGTGGATTCGGCGCCGGTGCAGGAAGGGCCGCATGTTGCGGTGAAGCCGCCGGGCGTGTCGGCGCCGTCAAGGGAGCGGCGAGCAGCCTGAGCGGCGGGTACAGAGGGTTCGGACGTGTTCTTTCCAGCCATTTTGGGCATCCCTTCTATGAAACGGCTTGGCGGCCGATATATTCATTAGCACGTATAACCATAGTATCCGATTGCGCGCCCGCCTAAGCGACGGATGGGCAATCGTTCTCAGATAAGGAGCATACAATGCACGTAGAACTGCTCTACCACACGCCCGACCCGGAGCGCGCCATCGCCACGGCTGCGCGCCTGTGCTATGCGCCCGTGGGCGCGGCCGAGCTGATGGAGACCATGCCGCCCGAGCGCATCAAGAGCGTGCTCACCACCATCATGTCCTCGGGGCATTTCAGCACCCTTGAGCATGCAAGCTACACGTTCGCCGTCGACGGCGTGTCGCGAGCGCTCACGCATCAGCTGGTTCGTCATCGCATCGCCAGCTTCAACCAGCAAAGCCAGCGATACGTGAAGTTCACGGGCGATGTCGCGGTGGTGAAGCCCGAGAGCATCGCGGGCAATGCCGAGGCATCCGAGGCGTTCGACAAGGCCATCCAGGCCGCGGTTGATGCCTATCATACGCTGCTCGAGGCGGGCGTGCCTGCCGAGGATGCGCGCTATCTGCTGCCCAACGCTGCGGAGAGCAAGATCGTCATCACCATGAACGTTCGCGAGCTGCTGCACTTCTTCAGCTTGCGCTGCTGCAACCGCGCCCAGTGGGAGATTCGAGACATGGCGCATCGCATGCTCGAGTTGGCGCGCCCCACAGCTCCGTTCATCTTTGCCGACGCCGGCGCGCCGTGCGTGCGCGGTACGTGCCCGGAGGGCAAGATGACCTGCGGAAACCCGTATCCGAAAGTCACGCGTGAGTAACGTGGCGAAACCGAAGAGCGATCTTTCCCGCGCGTTTTCCGAGGACGGCGCGCGCAAGACGCACGTGGGCGGCCAGGCGCTGCTCGAGGGCGTGATGATGCGCGGCAAGTACAACTGGGCCGTGGGCGTGCGCGAGCCGGATGGCGGCGTGTACGAGGAATCCCATGACCTGGCAAGCGGCCGTGCGAAGAACGGCTGGATGTATTGGCCATGCGTTCGCGGCTGCCGTGCCATGGTGGAATCGCTGGTGCTGGGCTACAAGGCGTTGGAAATCGCCGCGCTCCATGCGTTCAACGAGGACGAGGAAGACGAGGTTGATCCAGCGCCCTCGCAGCGGGCGAGGGTGGTCGGTTCCGATGGAATCGCTGAGAAGGCTACAGCTTCGATGCGGCAGGCGGAAGCTTCCGGGCCTGGCAAGGGCGCTGAGGAGAAGGCGGTCTCTGGGCCTTCGGTGGCGGAGGGCGCGGCGGGCGTAGGCGCCGCCGCCTTGCTGCATCCGCTTGCCGGCGATGCGGATGTTGAATCACCGGCACATTCGTCCGCTTGCAACCCTGATGGCAAAGCGCCCGTGCCCGGGCCTGCCGACGCAACGTTTTCCTGGAAGGACGATTTTGGCCGCCCCGACACCATGATCGATGCCTTGGGCGCGCAGCGTACGTTGGAAGTGGTTTCCGAGCCGGCATCGGCCGACGGCACTTCCGCCGCGGCTGCGAGCGATTCTGCGGCCTCGGCTGATGGCCCCTCCGCTGCGGCCGCAAGCGAGCCTTCGCCCAAATCCGACGGCGATGCGGTGTTCGGCAAGAAGGAAATGGCATTCTCCATGGTGCTGGGTCTGGTCATGGGCGTGGTGCTGTTCATCGTGGCGCCGGCGTTCATCACGAACCTGCTGGTGGGCGAGTACGATGCGCACACGCTGGCCTGGAACATCGTGGACGGCCTTTTGCGCGTTGCCGTGTTCGTGTTCTATATTTGGCTGATCGGGCGCATGAGCGACATCAAGCGCATGTTCGGCTACCACGGCGCCGAGCATAAGACCATCCACTGCTACGAGCATGGGTTGCCGCTCACCCCGGAAAACGCGCGGCAGTTCCCGCGGCTGCACGTGCGCTGCGGCACGGCGTTTCTGATCATGGTGATGATCATCGCCATTTTGGTGTATACCGTCACGCCGCTCAACGCGCTCATCTCGGCGTGGGGCGTGCCGGACGGCGCCCCGAAGCTGGCGCTCGTCATCGCGGCACGTATCGCGCTGATGCCGGTGATCGCGGGTATCAGCTACGAGATCACCGTGCGCTGGGCGGGCAGCCATCCGGAAAACCCGCTGGTCAAGGTGGTACTGTGGCCGGGCATGCAGATGCAGTACCTGACTACCAACGAGCCCGACGACGGCATGCTCGAGTGCGCCATCGCCGCCATGCAGCAGGTGCTTGAGCGCGAAGAGCTTGAAGCGGCGAAAGCTGCCGCCGCCGCGACTAGGGGCGCTCAAGCGTAGGCGGGACAGGTATTTATATGCGAAAAGGAAGGCCCTTCCCAAGGATGGTTCTTGGGAAGGGCCTTCAAGCTTTCGGTTGGGGTTACTGAAAAGGCGTCGCGCTATTCACGCTGCGATTATCGGTTTGCGCAGGCGATGAGCGGCAGATATTGCTGCGCGGCAGCCGGAACGGCAAGGTCGATGCTTTGGCCGTAAGCGCTTACCGTGACGTAACCGGGGGTGTTGTACGTGGTGAGCGTGGCGGGGACGCCCGCGGCGGAACCGGATACGGTGTTTGTGGGCACGGCGTTGGCGGGAAGGTCGGCAACCTGCCAATCCTTGATATCGAGGTTCTCGATGCAGGTTTGCACTTGCGCAGATGAGATGCCCGTGGCGTTGGCGATGTCCCAGGTGTGGGCGAGAAGTGCATCGGAAACGGCGTTTTTGATGCCCGATGCGTCGATAGCCGAGTTCATGGCGGTGGTTTTCACGCTGCTTGCTGCGTTGGCAACCGGGGCTGCGGTGGACGTGGCGGGCAATAACGCGCTTGCGCAGCCTATACCCACGCAAACGACCAGAATGCTCCCAAGGCAAACTCCCAGTGCTTTTCGTACCATGCGACGCTCCCTTTCCGCCCGATGGGCGGCCTCCATGTTGCTACGTACGGACAGGATGCCGTCGGTGATGCTGTGATACGGCGATTGCGCTGCGAAGATGCGGCGGTTCGACGGCTCCTTGATGCTAAGGTTACGCGAAGGCGGGCAACGCGGACCAAGGTTCTCGAAACCATCGCGGTTCCTTCGCGCTCCGCCGACGAAATCAACACGCATTCTGCAATTTCGCAGTATCGTCGTGTATAAGGCGGCCGGTTTTGCGTCGTTTGGGGCGCCTGCGGGCGGCTCGCGCAGAATCGCAAGCTCATCCGCGCCGTCAATCGTGTATAGTACCCCCTGCGCCGCCCGCGACGTTTCGTCGCGCGGCGCTATTATCCCCGCACACGTAAAACTACGAATGGGGCAACCGTGTGAACGACAGGGCTGCAAGGGCGGCCGGAGCAGGCAAGGAGGGTGCCGCATGAAGCTGGTGGTAACCGAGAAGAACGACGCGGCGACGAAGATCGCGGCGTTGC
>CAKUJT010000189.1 GCA_934661765.1 uncultured Senegalimassilia sp. | reverse complement strand
CGTTAGAGGTGTTTTACCTGTACGAAGCGGACGGCGAGTATTTTGACATCAGCGACCCGGCGCACATCGTCCGGGACAGTTTCTCCATCGGCAAGGCTGCACGGGAAGCGCTGGGTTACTATGTGGGCGAGGGCTGCATCGGCTGCAAGCTGTGCTATTCCGTCTGCCCGCAGAAGTGCATCGACATTACCAAGAAGCCTGTGGTGATTGACCAACACCATTGCTTGCACTGCGGGCGGTGTGCGGAAACCTGCCCCAAGCAGGTGATCGAAAAGAGGGGTTGACTATGAACCAGAGCGAGAAAAGGCTGTTGTTGATTCAGTCGCTTTTGAAGGAAAACTCGGCATATCGGGATTTGGGTATCCCGGCAGAGCCGGAGAGTCAGCGGCAGCTTTTGCGGGGGCTGATGAACATTCGTGCGCCGCAGCGCGCAGAGGCGGATTTTTTGCAAATGCAGGATGCCTATCTGCAAGGCGAAACCGCGGCAAAGGGCATCACCAATGCAGCTGACCTTGTACCTATTCAGCCGGGGCTGTATCTCTGGCAGGGCGATATTACCACGCTGCAATGCGATGCCATCGTCAACGCCGCCAACAGCGGCATGACCGGCTGCTATATTCCGAATCATCGCTGCATCGACAATGCCATTCACACCTTTGCGGGTGTGGAACTGCGGCTTGCCTGTGCGGAGCTGATGGAACAGCAGGGCTATCCCGAACCGACCGGGCGGGCAAAAATCACCCCGGCGTTCAATCTGCCCTGTAAATATGTCCTGCACACGGTTGGACCGATTATCAACGGGCGAGTGACGCAGCGTGACCGGGAGCTGCTGGCTTCCTGCTACCGCTCTTGCTTGGAGTTGGCGGCAGAAAACGGCTTGGAAAGCGTGGCGTTCTGCTGCATTTCCACGGGGGAGTTTCACTTCCCCAACGAGCAGGCGGCAGAGATCGCGGTTCGGACGGTCAAAGAATTTCTCGAAAAGCAAACCAGTGTCAAAAAGGTGATTTTCAATGTTTTCAAAGATTTGGACAAAGCTATCTACGAAAAGCTGCTCGGAGCCGCTTGAACGGCTGCAAGCAGCTTTGCAGGACTGTGATGCCGTGGTGATTGGTGCAGGTTCCGGTCTGTCTACGGCGGCGGGTTTTACCTACAACGGCGAACGGTTTGAAAAATACTTTTCCGATTTTGCGGCAAAGTACGGTATCAAGGATATGTATTCCGGCGGCTTTTATCCGTTTGCCACACCGGAGGAGCATTGGGCGTATTGGAGCCGGTATATTTACATCAACCGCTATCAGGATGCCCCCAAACCGGTCTACGATGACCTTTTGAAGCTGGTAGCCGACAAAGACTATTTTGTTATCACTACAAATGTTGATCACTGCTTTCAAAAAGCAGGCTTTGACAAGCGCCGCCTGTTCTACACGCAGGGCGATTACGGTCTGTTCCAGTGCAGTGAGCCGTGCTGTCAGGAAACCTTTGATAACGAAGCGGTCATTCGGCAGATGATAGAGCGGCAGGAAAATATGAAAATCCCGACCGAGCTTCTTCCGACCTGTCCTCACTGCGGGAAGCCCATGACCATGAATCTCCGCTGTGATGATACCTTCGTGGAGGACGATGGCTGGCGCAGAGCAGCAGAGCGGTATGAGAATTTCCTCCGTACCCGTGCAGGCGGGAAAATCCTCTTTCTGGAATTGGGCGTTGGGTATAATACGCCCATCATCATCAAATACCCTTTCTGGCAGATGACAGCCAAGAACCCGAACGCCACCTACGCTTGTATCAACCAAGGGCAGGCGGCTTGCCCACAGGAAATTGAAAAGCGGTCTATCTGCATGGATGCAGATATCGGGCAGGTTTTGCAGAGCCTGTCTGATGCCGCAATCGGATAGGCTGCTGAAATTGTTCTAAACCCAAATAACACTAAAACAAAAAGCCTGTTGTCGGTTGTCACAACAGGCTTTTCCGGTATTTTGAGGGGCGCCTGCACAGCAGTGGTCAAACGGTGGTCAGGAATCTTCCGTACCCAGCACGCGGCGTTCCGGAAATATCTTGAAAAAATTGGGCGATTCGCTCGTAAAAGGTTGACGCGGCGGCGTTCGGGGGTATATCATATTTGTATAGAACCTTGCGCGGAGGGAGGAACGCACGGTGATCCGAATCGGCATTGTAGACGATGAAAAACAAGAAAGAGAGCAACTGAAACAGGCGCTGGCGCGGTTTGGCGCGGAGAACGGCACAGAACTGAACGTACAGGAGTTTGACTGTGCGGCGGTCTATCTGGCGGCGCAGGACCGTGATTTTGACATTTTATTTCTCGACATTGATATGCCGCAGATGTCCGGCATGGAACTGGCGGAAAAAATCCGGGAGACAGATCCAGACGTCATCCTGATTTTCTGCACGAATCTGCAGCAATTCGCGCTGAACGGGTACAGTGTCGGCGCACTGGGCTTTATTGTAAAGCCGATCCAGTGGTACTCCTTCCATATGTATCTGACGCGGGCGCTGAAGGCGCTGCAAAAGCGCGCCGGTCAAAAGGCTGCGCTGCCGCACATTGTCGTCAAGGACGGCACTGTGACGCGGCTGCTGGATGCAGCGGAGATCGCCTATGTGGAGGTGCGCCAGCACGACCTGCTGTACAACCTGTGCGGCGGGGACGGTAAGACCGAGATCATCAAAAACCGCGGCTCGATGCAGGAAATCGCGGCGCAGCTGACGCCCTACGGCTTTGTGCGATGCAGCGCCAGTTACCTTGTGAACCTGCGCCGCATCACGGCGGTAAGCCGTATGAATGTCTATGTCGGCGGGGCGGCACTGCCCATCGGGCGCACCTACAAGGACGCCTTCACCGAGGCATTCTCCCGATATATGGCAAAAAAGGAGTGGGAAGACCCGTGCCAGTCATAAATTGGATACTGAGCCAGCAGATCCAGCTGGGTATGATTCTATGCGCCTGCCTGTTTGTCCCGTGGGGGCAGCGCCGCAGCGGTTTCGTTCCGCGGCTGGCGGCGGGTGTATGCGTCCTTCTTGCGCTTACGGACACCCTGACATTCCTGCCGTCGTGGGTAAAACTACTGCTGTATACGGCGCTGCTGTTTGCTCTGATAGGGTTCAGCTTTGACTGCAGCCCGCTGCACGCCCTGTTTTATACAACCTGTGCCTACGCGGTGCAGCACATTGCCAGTAAGCTGGCCTATATGCCCATTATTTGGCTGCTTCAGCATGGGCGCACGGACAGGCTCGTCCAGTTTGTCATTCTGCTTTTCAGTACCCTTGTGGTCGGTCTGGTCATCTACTTACTGCTCACCCGGCGCATCCGGCGCGGGCGCCTGCTGTTTGACAACGTCAAGACGGTGCTGTACTCCGGCTTTTTCCTGATTGCTGCGGTCTACCTGAGCGTTGTGCTGGAGGATGTTCTGGACAGCAGCGCAGAGTCCTACCTGACCGCCTATCTGGCGCTGAATGCGTTCTGCATCCTGTTTGCCATCACGATTCTGGCGCTGGAATTTTCAAATTGCAGCATCAAAAGTCTGGAACACGAAAATGAAATGCTGGCGCAGCTGCTGGAATGTGACAAGCAGCAGTATGAGCAGGCAAAAAAGGACATGGAAAAAATCAACATCCGCTACCATGACCTGAAACAGCAGTATTCCCGCGCCACGGATGAGGAACGCGCCCGTCTGGAAGAAGAGATGAACAACCTGAACCTGCGCTATTTCACAGGAAATAAGGCGCTGGACATCACGCTGACCCAAAAGTCGGCACGCTGCGGGCAGGCAGATATTCAGCTGGTCTGCTCGGCAGACGGCAGCTGTCTGGCGGATATGAAGCACTACCACATTTACTCCCTGCTGGGCAATGTGCTGGACAATGCCATTGAGTGTCTGATGCAGGTAAACGATGCGTCTAAGCGGGTCATCACGCTGGACATCAGCCGCTGCCGTGATATGGCGGTCATCCGCGTGCAGAACTACACCCCCGCGCCGCCGACGCTGCGGGACGGCGCGATCGTCACAACCAAGCAGGATACCGAGGAGCACGGCTACGGCATAAAAAGCATCAAAAACATTGCCGAGCTGTACGGCGGCACGGCGGACTGCTTTGTGGAGGACTCGATTTTTTACCTGGTGGTCACCTTCCCCTGCGGGAAAAGCCAAAAAGAAACTGCATAACCCAAAAGCGACTGCCGAAAGGCGGTCGCTTTACTTTTTATGCGGTGTTGCCTTGTCGTTTGTGCCGTGTTTTTTGACGTTTACGCCAACGCCATTGACCCGGGCAACGCTTCCCTTTATGATAGTTTTGTGAAAAAGATATGAAAAGTTTCTGCAAAAGGGAAGTGCGCAGCCCTTGGCAGCAAGCGCATCTATCATTCATCTGTGACAGTTTAGGAAGGAGAAAACCCTATGGCACAAAAGGAAACCTCAAGCAAGTCCCGCCGCTGGCTGGGCTTGTCCGGCGCGGCTGTGCTGGTGGCAAA
>CAKUJT010000188.1 GCA_934661765.1 uncultured Senegalimassilia sp. | reverse complement strand
GTGTTAAGCAAGCCAGAGAATAAAAAAGGTACTCAAAATCTTGATAAATCACATCTTATGGACAGACTGAGTCTTCCTGTTGTGGTAAAAGAAGAGGTGAAAGTAAAAGAGATACTTCACACACCGGCAGGAGAAATAGTTCTTGATATGGGACAGAATTTTGCAGGATTTATGGAGTTTGCAGCGGATTTTCCAGCAGGAACGAAGATTGTGCTTAGTTTCGGAGAAATTTTGCAACAGGGTAATTTCTATAATAAAAATTATAGAGAGGCAAGATCGCAGTTTGTATATATATCAGCCGGGAAAAAGGAAATTGTGCATCCGCATTTTACATTTTATGGTTTCAGATACGTAAAAGTAGAGGGATGGATCGGAGAAATAAACAAAGATGATTTCTGTGGAAAAGTGCTGTATTCGGATATGACAAGAACTGGTTTTATAGAGACCAGTAATGCTAAAATAAACAGGCTTTATGAAAACACTATCTGGGGATTAAAATCGAATTATATAGATATGCCAACAGATTGTCCACAGAGAAATGAAAGACTGGGATGGACCGGTGATGCGCAGGTATTTGCACCAACTGCAAGCTATCATATGGATACAAGAGCATTTTATCATAAATTTGTCAAGGATTTACGGGATGAGCAGGTAATTCTTAATGGTGCTGTTCCTAATTATGTCCCTAATCTGCATCATAGGGAAGATGCCGGAAGTGTATGGGGAGATGTTGCAACATTTTTGCCATATACAGAATATTGTTACTATGGAAACAGAGAGGAAATGAGATATTGTTATCCACTGATGAAAGATTGGGTGGATTACATTGAAAAAAAAGATTCTGAAAGAGGAAAAAAGAATCTGTTCGATTTTGGATTTCATTTCGGAGACTGGCTTGCTTTGGACGGAGTATCACCAACTAGCTATAAAGGTGGAACAGATGATGGATATATAGGTTCGGCTTATTATTACAGATCTGCTGAAATGGTTTCTGATATAGCTTCATTTTTAGGAAAACAAGAAGAAGCTGGCGATTATAGAAGATTAAGTGAAGAAATTAAGAAGGCAATATTTGAGGAATATTTTACACCAAATGGCAGATTGGCAGTGGATACACAGGCTGCATATGTAGTGGCTTTGAAATTTGATCTGTATATAGACAGAGATCGTCTGATAGAACAGTTTAAGGAAAGATTGCAAAAAGACGGAAATCAAATTAAATGTGGTTTTGTAGGAGCACCTTTACTTTGCACGGTATTAGCAGAAGCGGGATTATTTGATCTGGCATATGATTTCTTATTAAATGAAGAGTTTCCAAGTTGGCTGTACAGTGTGAATCTTGGAGCAACAACCATATGGGAAAGATGGAATTCAGTATTGCCGGATGGAACTATTTCAAATACAGGAATGAATTCATTAAATCATTATAGTTATGGTGCGGTAATGGAATTTATGTATGCATATGCAGGCGGAATCCGTGCAATGGTTCCGGGATTTAAGAGAGCTGTTATCGAGCCACATCCTGATATCCGTATTCCGAAAATGAATTGCAGGTATGATTCGGTATATGGAATATATCAATGCAACTGGAAAATCAAAGAAGATGGAAGTCTGGATATAGATATTGAGATTCCGTTTAACTGTGAGGCGGATGTGAAGCTGCCTTATTATGAAAAAAAATGTATGCACTTAGTCAGTGGACATTATAAATATTGTTACATGCCAGATTATCAGTATCGTAGACCATATGGTAGAAAGTCTACACTGGCAAGGCTTTCTAAATCCAAAGAGGCAATGAAGATTTTGAAGGAATATGTTCCGGCATTATGGGAGATGGCAGATCAAAAAGATCCGGAATGGTGCTTTTATACATTGGAAGAACTTTCTCATATGGGATTTATTGCATTTGAACCAGAAAAACTTACAATTGCAATAGGTAAATTGGAGAAACTCATAATTTGAAAGTTGTATTTTGAAAAGTGCTATTCGGATTACTGAATGTTATAAATGGGGAGTTTAAACTATAATGAAATTACCAAATACAAGGAGGAAAATGGTATGAAGAAAAAAATTATTGCTACTGTGATGATAGCTACAATGACTATGGGATTATTATCTGGATGTGGTAATGGTTCTGACACTGATTCACAGAATGTGGGGGCATCAGGTGAAAAAATGTATAACGTAGTTATGCAGTGGCCATCAGTTGGTGATGCACCATCTGGGCTAGAGGATGTGGAAAAAGCTGTGAATGATATAACAGCAGATATTGGAGTTACAGTAACATTACAACCTGTTGGAGCTTTTGATTTGGGCACGGAGACAAGCCTTGCAGTTTCATCAGGAGATAAACTGGATTTATGTCTTAGTCTGTATAGCGGTGTAGGGACAATGGTAAACAATGGAAGTATTATGGAACTAAGTGATCTTCTTGATGAATATGGTTCAGATATAGAAGATGCCTGCGGAATTCAGATGGCTGGTGGAAACTACAATAATGGTGTATATGGTGTGCCGGTTGCATATGTTAATGGTGCAGAACAGGGATTTATCTGCAGAACAGATCTTCTGGACAAATATGGAATCCAGATAGATTCCCAGAAGGTATACACAGCCGATGAACTTGAACAGGTATTTGACACGGTAAAACAGGGAGAGGGCGATAACTTTTATATTTTAGCAGGAGGTTTTACAGTTGGTCTTCCATTTGGATCATTATATACGGTTGATAACTGTGGAGCATCTCTTGCAAGCGGAGGAATTATTCTTGATGGATCAGATTTAACACAGATTGAAAATGTGTATGCATCTGATGAATTTTCGGAGTTTGCAGATCGTATGTACAACTGGAATAAGAAAGGATTCTTCTCTCCTGATGCATCTACAACAACAGAGGATGCAAGTGCACAGATAAGTTCAGGAAATTATTTTGGAGTATTTGTTTCAAATGCAGCTAATGTAACAAAGTCATCATATACAAACTCTTGTGGTATGGATATGACTTATATTAAAACATTAGAGCCGGTTGAGAGAAGTGAGGAATATCAGACAATTCTCTGGAGCATTCCTACAACGTGTGAAAACCCTGAAAAAACAATGGAGTTTTTAAATCTTGTTTACAAGAATAGTGATCTTGCAAATCTTCTCCAGTACGGAATTGAAGGAACTTCATATCAGATTGTAGAGCAGGATGACAATGGTACCGTGATAGAGCCTGTTGACGGACAGACCACGGCAACAGTTCCATATTGGCAGAATTTTGGAATTTTCGGAAATCGTCTGAAATGGTATGCAATGAGCCCTAACACAACAAGTACAAACAGTGAACTTGAGGCCTACAACAAAGGTGTAACAAAAAGATCACCGGCACTTGGATATGTATTTAGTATGGATTCTGTATCAAGTCAGTATTCTGCTGTGACATCGGTAATAGCACAGTATAGTCCTATTCTTATGACTGGATCTATAGATCCCAAAAAGGAATTACCGGAATTTCTTAAGGCATTAGAGGATGCAGGTATTGATAGCGTAATCAATGAAAATCAAAATCAGCTTGATAAATGGATGGGTAAAAATTAATGAAAAAGAAAAAAATTGATTTAAAACGAATGTTGCCGTTTTACGTTATGATATTGCCAGGAATGGCGTATCTGATAATCAACAATTACATACCTATGTTTGGAGTTGTTATGGCATTCAAGAAGCTGAATTTCCAAAAAGGAATATGGAAAAGTGACTGGTGTGGACTTGATAATTTTAAATTTTTATTTTCATCTTCAGATGCATGGACAATTACCAGAAATACGATTGGTTACAATCTGATCAATATTGTATTAGGAACTATTTTAGGTCTTACAATGGCAATCCTTTTAAATGAAGTGAGAAATAAACACGCATCAAAAGTATATCAGACTTTGGTCCTTTTACCTTATCTGATGAGCTGGGTTGTTGTCAGTTACATATGTTACGCATTCCTTTCGTCGGAGTCAGGAATGGTAAATGGTGTATTAAGCAGCTTGGGACATGAAGGAATCAACTGGTATAATGAGGCAAAATACTGGCCATTTATTATAGTATTTTTTAATCTCTGGAAATCTACAGGATATGGAATGATCATTTATTTCTCAGGTGTAGTGGGTATCAGTAATGACTATTATGAGGCAGCGACATTGGACGGAGCAAGCAAATGGCAGCAGATTAAAAATATTACATTACCGCTTCTTAAGCCAACGGTAATTACGATGTTTATACTTAGCCTTGGAAATATTATGAGATCTGATTTTGGATTGTTTTATCAGTTGCCTAGAAACAGCGGTGCATTATATGGAGTAACAAGAACTCTTGATGTGTATGTATATAATGCGCTTATGAAAAATAACGATTTTGGAATGTCTTCGGCAGCAAGCTTTTTCCAGGCAGTTATAGGTTTTGTTCTTATAATTGTCGCAAATAAACTTGTAAGTCGCGTGAATCGTGAACAGGCATTATT
>CAKUJT010000187.1 GCA_934661765.1 uncultured Senegalimassilia sp. | reverse complement strand
TCGAGCAGTTCTCTGGTGGTATTGGTCACGGTGGGGAGACTCAGGTGCAGGTCGGAGGCGATATCCGGGTTGGATACCGTTCCATGGGCACAGAGATAACGGAAAATCTGATTTCGGTTTTTCTTTTTCACTTCTTTATTTGTCAGTCGCTGATGCTCCATAGTTCCTCCATTTTGTCTCTGCATAATGTTTTGTGAACGTGATGTATTTTTCCACACTGCTGTTGATATATTTGCCCTTCTTCCAGATCAGCCCGATTTCCTGATGGATCAGAGGGGTGACCGGAATACCGATGCAGCCGGGCATATTTTCCATAAGAGAGGAATAAAGAAAAGCTCCTCCCAGCTGATTTTTGACAAAATTATGTATTGTATAGAGCTGGCTGGCGCTTAAAAGTACTTTTGGTTTGATATGGAGACTGTCGAAACGCGCCTGCAGGGTGGTATTCAGGACCGAGTCGGTGTTGTACATGATCAGAGATTCTTCTTTTAACATTTCCATCGTCACTTCTTTACAGGATGCCAGCGGATGCTCCGGCGAAACACAGAAAACAATCTGATCGGAGAGCATTTCATAAGAATTCAGTTTATCAATCTCATAAAAGTTCATATTGACAAGCGCCAGATCGAGCGCTTCCTCCTGCACCAGACGGGAAGCGCGGATGGAACCGTATTCAAGAAGTTCCACCGGAATCTCCGGATGTTCCTGATGAAAGAGCAGCAGCATCTCAGGGAAAAAGAGTGTGCTTAACAATGGCGGGATCCCGATCCGGATCGGGGTTACCTGACGTCCGAGGTCATAAAGTTCGGATTCGGTCTCATGGATGGTTGCAAGCAGTGCACTGGCTTTCTGATAGAAAGCTTCCCCTTCGGTAGTCAGTGTCAGGTGATTTTTGGAACGGGTAAAAAGATTGATAGAAAATTCTTTTTCCAGTTCCCGGATGGCACTGGAGATTGCCGGCTGTGTGACATACAGTTTCTGGGAGGCCTGTGTGATGCTGTGATAGCGGCTGACCGCGCAGAAATATTCTAACTGGATCAGTTTCATAGTGGTATTCTCCTTGTTTTCCAGAAAAATGCAGAGCAAAAAATAAGAAGTTTTTGCCGATAAAACTGGTAATAATTGCTGAAAAAACGGTTTTTACTGCTTCTTATTATACCATGTTTTTGTCTGAAATGCTCAAAATATCTCTTTGTATTAATCTTTTTTATACTACCATCAGTTTTTGCAAATATACAAAACAGGGGGTGGCGGATATAATGAAACCATGACAGGGAGAGATGAAGCGAGGACGTCCGGTAGTTCATCCAGACCTGAAAGGCAAAGCGGCGTGGGGATGCCGCAAAGGGGCAAAAAACGAAAAATGTATAAGGAGGAATTACAAATGAGTCCATCCACCATAACACTGCTGTTCTTAGCATTTGCAGTGGTGATGTTTGTACTGGAAAAGATTCCTCTCGGACTGACTTCCATGATCGTCTGTATCGGTCTGGTACTCACCGGAGTGCTGGATGCGAAGACTGCATTTTCAGGATTTATCGACAGCAACGTGATTCTGTTTGTGTCGATGTTTATCGTGGGAGGTGCACTGTTCGAGACAGGAATGGCGAATAAAGTGGGGATGATCGTATCAAAGTTTGCGAAGAGCGAGCGGATGCTGATCGTAGCCATCATGGTTATCGTAGGATTGATGAGCGGGGTGTTATCAAACACAGGAACCGCGGCAGTTCTGATCCCGGTAGTGATCGGAATCGCAGCAAAATCAGGATACAAAAGATCCCGTCTGCTGATGCCGCTGGTATTTGCAGCTGCCATGGGAGGAAACCTCTCCCTGATCGGAGCACCGGGAAACCTGATCGCACAGGCAGCCCTGGAAGAGCTGAACATGGAATTCGGATTCTTCGAATATGCCATCGTCGGTCTGCCGATCCTTCTGGTCGGGATTCTCTTTTATGCAACCGTGGGATACAAACTGCTTCCGGATCATGAAGTATCCGGGGATGATACTTTTGACACACAGAAAGATTTCAGTCAAGTTCCTGAATGGAAACAGTGGGCTTCTCTGGTGGTCCTGATTCTGACACTGCTGGCGATGATCTTTGAAGAAAAGATCGGTATCAAGCTGTATGTGTCCGGTGCGCTGGGAGCGATCGTTTTGATCCTGACCGGTGTGATCTCAGAAAAAGATGCACTGAAATCCATCGATCTGAAAACCATCTTCCTTTTCGGAGGAACCCTTTCTCTGGCAGCAGCTCTGCAGGAGACAGGTGCAGGCGAGCAGATCGCGAACAAAGTGATCGGAGCACTGGGATCCAATCCTTCTCCGTATGTACTGACACTGGTTGTATTCTTACTGTGCTGTGTGATGACCAACTTTATGTCCAACACGGCGACAACGGCACTGATGGTTCCGATCTGTCTGTCCATCGCACAGGGCATGGGTGCAGACCCGCGGGCAGTTCTGATGGCATGTGTCATCGGCGGATCCTGTGCATATGCAACACCGATCGGTATGCCGGCGAACACAATGGTAGTAACCGCAGGTGGTTATAAATTTATGGATTATGTGAAAGCGGGCTTCCCGCTGATCATCATAGCAACGATTGTCAGCATGGTGATCCTGCCGATCGCATTTCCATTCTTCCCTTAAAACCAAAAACAATGTAAATATATAAGGAGGCAACATCATGGATAAAAAACAACAGGTAGAAAAGCTTACCAATTATATGGCGAACTTCGTAGACTATATTGGAAAAGTGCTGCCGGATGACATTATTGCAAAACTGGACGAACTGGCTGAGAAAGAAGACAGCCCGCTATCCAAGGTCATTTACCAGACAATGAAAAAGAACCAGGGACTGGCAAAGGAACTGAACCGCCCAAGCTGTCAGGATACCGGTGTGTTACAGTTCTGGGTAAAATGCGGAACCAACTTCCCGCTGATCGGAGAACTGGAAGCACTGTTAAAAGAAGCAGTGGTAAAAGCAACTTTCCAGGCACCGCTTCGCCATAACAGCGTGGAAACTTTTGACGAATACAATACCGGAAAAAATGTAGGAAAAGGAACACCGACCGTATTCTGGGATATCGTACCGGACAGCGATCAGTGTGAAATCTACAGCTACATGGCAGGTGGCGGATGTACGCTTCCTGGAAAAGCCATGGTGCTGATGCCGGGTGAAGGATACGAAGGTGTGACAAAATTCGTTTTGGATGTTATGACTTCTTACGGACTGAACGCATGTCCACCACTGTTAGTCGGTGTCGGTGTTGCAACCTCCGTAGAGACCGCAGCGCTGTTATCCAAGAAAGCACTGATGCGTCCGCTGGGAAGCCACAATGAAAATGAGCGTGCTGCTTCCATGGAAAAACTGCTCGAAGACGGTATCAATGCCATTGGCCTTGGACCGCAGGGCATGGGTGGAAAATACTCTGTCATGGGTGTACATATCGAAAATACCGCAAGACATCCATCCACCATCGGTGTGGCCGTCAACGTAGGATGCTGGTCCCACAGAAGAGGACACATTATCTTTGATAAAGATCTGAACTATACAATTACAACACATTCGGGGGTGACTTTATAATGGTAGAAATGAAAGATGGAAAGAAAATTCTGACAACACCAATCACAGAAGAAGATCTGGCGGATATCCATGTAGGTGATATCGTATACCTGAACGGAAGCATGACTACCTGCAGAGACGTTGCACACAGACGTCTGGTAGAAGAGGGAAGAGAACTTCCGGTAAATGTAAGAGACGCAGCAATCTTCCACGCAGGTCCGATCATCCGTCCGCTGGAAAATGATAAGTTTGAAATGGTTTCCGTAGGACCGACCACCAGCATGCGTATGGAAAAATTCGAAAAAGAATTCGTCAAAGAAACCGGTGTCAAAGTGATCATCGGAAAAGGCGGCATGGGTCCGAACACCGAATATGCATGTAAAAACTACAAAGCGATCCACTGCGTATTTCCAGCAGGAAATGCTGTAGTAGCTGCAACAGAAGTAGAGGAAATCGTAGACGCACAGTGGAGAGACCTGGGCATGCCGGAAACTCTGTGGCACTGCCGCGTCAAAGAATTCGGTCCTCTGATCGTCTCCATCGATACAGATGGAAGAAACCTGTTTGAAGAAAATAAAGTGATTTTCAACGAGAGAAAAGAAAAAGCAATCGAAGAGATCTGCAAACACGTAAGTTTTATCAAATAGTAATATAACGATAAAATTTATATTCCATATAATCTATCCTATCCCATAATATAACCTTATCAGGAAACCGCCCGGAGAATTTCTGCCATGATTCTCCGGGCGGTTTCTGTGTGTTTCTGTCACTGGAAAACTTCGGAAAACGCTGAAAAATCAACAAATACAGAAAAAATGATAGACAAGATTCTAAAATCAGGGTACAGTAGTAAGGTACAAATTTTTTAGAAAGAGAGTAACGTATGGAGAAAGGAAACAAACGAGGAAATTTTACCGGATCCATTGGATTCGTACTTGCAGCAGCAGGAAG
>CAKUJT010000186.1 GCA_934661765.1 uncultured Senegalimassilia sp. | reverse complement strand
GATTATATGGATCATTTTTAAACCAGTCAGATTCATATACCAATTCGTTCATTGGAACTCTTCCTTCTGCTGCACATATAATTTCGTCATTTTCTGCACTTGCTACAAATTCAACGAATGCTGCTGCATCCTGATTCTCTGTTGTATTCATAATTGCAAGACCGACTGCTGATAAAGCCTTTGTTACAACTGTTCCTTCTTCATTTGCCAGTGGTTTAACATTCTTGAAGTTTCCTTCTCCAAGATTTGCCAGATGCTGTGCGTAAGAAGAAGAGTTATGCATAATAAACATTGAAGTTCCTGAACCAAATTCTGCTACCATTTCTGTAAATCCATTTGTCAAAGAGTCGGATGAAGTCCAGCCATTCCAGTAAATAGATGCATATTTATCTAATGCTTCTGCAAAAATTGGCTGAGACAATACACAGGTTCCATCTTCTTCAAACATATGATCCACATTTGCATATGTAAAAATAAAATCAAAAATGTTTTCCGTACATCCACTGCCGCCTCGTAAAGAGAAGAAATATTTGTTATTGTCTGGATCTGCGTATTTTTCACAGTCGTCTAGCAACTCTGTCTGTGTTGTTGGTATTTCAATTCCCTTTTCATCCATTAATGCAGTATCTGCCCAGCAAATATTTAAAGTTGAATAAATTGGAAGACAATATAAACCTCCATCGTTTGCAAAGGATCTTGTAACGTCCAGTCCAGCCTGATTATAGCTGTCAACTTCCTCAAATCCAGAAATAATATCACTTAATTCGGTTACACAGTTCATTCCAACCATTGTTGCAATATCTGTATCACGTAAATCTACCACATCCGGTGCAGTTCCGGTTGCGATTGCTGTTGTGTATTTTGTCATATAGGATTCTGCCGGCAACCCAGTATAATTTACTTTATACTCTGGATATTTCTCTTCAAATTTTGCAATAATCTCCTGCCAGTATGCGTTAGAAACATCATTTCCATCATGATACCAGAAGTCGATTGTCGTTGCATCATCAGCAAATGCCGGTACTGCCATACATGTTACTGCTGCCATTGCTGCGATTCCTATCCCATACATTTTTTTTATCATTTTTCTTTCTCCTTTTTCTTTATTATTTTTAGGGAATAACTCCCTCATTTACTTAGGTTGCTTTCCGATGTATGCCAAAATTCCACCATCGACATACAGTATCTGTCCATTTACAAAGTCTGATGCATCTGATGCCAGGAAAATGGCCGGTCCCATAAGATCTTCTGGGGTTCCCCATCTGGCTGCCGGTGTTTTAGCTACTATAAATGAATCAAATGGATGCCGGGAGCCATCTGCCTGGCGTTCACGCAACGGTGCAGTTTGTGGAGTCGCAATATAGCCTGGACCAATTGCATTACACTGAATATTGGCTTCTCCATATTCTGAACAAATATTACGTGTCAGCATTTTCAGCCCGCCTTTTGCAGATGCATATGCTGATACTGTTTCTCTTCCCAATTCACTCATCATAGAGCATATATTTATAATCTTCCCGTGACCTTTTTGAATCATTCCAGGAATTACTGCTTTGGAAACTATAAATGGAGCAATCAGGTCAATATCTATCACCTCTTTAAACTCATCTGCTGACATATCACACATTGGGATTCGTTTGATAATACCTGCATTATTTACCAGAATATCAATTGTTCCAAATTTCTCTTCAATTTCTTTTACAAGTTTTTCTACCTCTTTTTCTTTTGTCACATCACAGATATATCCATAAGCTGTAATTCCATCTTTCTTATAATCTTCTAGTGCTTTCTGTACATGTTCTTCTTTTCTCGCATTAAAGATCACCGTAGCTCCAGCCTGTGCATATGCTTTCGCAATTGCATATCCTATTCCATAGCATCCACCTGTTACCCAGGCTACCTTCCCTTCCAATGAAAAACTGTCCATAATATTCATTTTGTTTCTCCTCTCTTTTTATCCTTTTACCGCACCAGACATTCCAGCAACCAAATACTTTTGAATATATGCAAAAATCAAAAGAACTGGTATTAACGCTATGATTGTACCTGCTGCGATTCCTCCGTAATTAACCGTAAATTCTCCCTGCATCATACTCAATGCTACTGGAATCGTAAATTTTGAAGATGTATTAATAAAATTTAATGCATACACAAATTCATTCCAACTGTTTACAAATGCAAATGCACCACAGGTAACAATACCTGGCAAAATTGCAGGAACTACAATTTTGAACAATGCCTGAATAGTAGTACATCCGTCAATCTGTGCTGCTTCTTCCAGCGTAATCGGAACTCCTGCATAAAATCCGCAACACATAATCATACAAAATGGCAAGTTTGTCGTTGCATTTACGATAACCAAAGATAATAAATTATCATAAATATGTAATTTTACAAATACACTGAACAATGGGATCAGCAATATAATTCCCGGGAACATCTGTGTCAACAAAAGTAATAGCATTACTCCACTTTTAGCTTTAAACTTGTATCTGGACATTGCGTATCCTCCAAATATGGATAACAATATAATCACCAAAGTTGTCAGCGTTGCAACGATAAGACTATTTTTAAAATTTTGTGCAAAATCCATCGCTGTCAGAATTTTTTTATAGTTATCAAAAGTAAAAAAATGTGGATAATAATATACTGGTAATTTCATGATCATCGAGTTATCGGTCAAAGAAATATTTATAAACCAGTAATATGGAAAAATAGTAATGAGCACCCACACAACTACAGGAATATAACAAGTCAATGCTTTCCTCATTTTCTTTTTGGATTTCATAGACATTAGTAAATAGTCTCCTTTCCATATTTTGAAACAGTAAGGTATACGACAGAGAAAATCAATAATGCACCTACCAATAATACAGCCATTGCTGAACAATAACCGCTGTCAAGCGTTGCTGTAAATTTTTGCATAATATATACTGGCAGTGTAATTGTGGAATTGTTTGGACCTCCATTGGTCATACTGTAGATAATATCCACAATATTCAACGTCCAAATGGTTCTTAACAATGTAGTTAATACTATGGTATCTTTAATCATTGGTAATGTAATCTGAAAAAATCTTCTTACCGTACCAGCTCCATCTACCTGTGCAGACTCATATATTTCTTCTGGAATATTCTGTAAGGCTGCCAGAATACTAATTGCAAAAAAAGGAATACCACGCCAGGTGTTGGCAACAATCATTGTTCCGAGCGCCGACGTTGCCGTCGAAAACCAAGCAACTCTGGAATGCGTAATTCCGAGTTTCAATAACATATCCCCAAATACTCCTACGCTTCCGTTAAATAAGAATCGGAAAATTAACGCTACGATCATACCCCCGACTGCCCATGGTGTAAATGCCAGTGCCCTCGCCAATCCCCTTCCTTTAAAGTTCTGATTCAATAAAAGTGCTATTAGCGTTCCAAGTACCAACTGTGGAATAATATTTTCCAATACCCATGGTATTGTATGTTTGACTGCTTTTATAAAGATTGCATCTTTCATAAGTTTTGAGAAATTATCAAATCCTATAAAAGTATTTTTCCCACCCATAATATTTGCATTATGAAAGCTAAGCCACACCGTATCTAACATTGGATATACCATAAAAATTGCTATAAGAGCTAACGTCGGAAGTAGCATAATATAAGGTATTGCCGCTCTTCTTCTTCCAAGCTTTTCCATTTTCTTTTCCTCCCTGATTTCTTATAGACATACTATAGCATTTCTCACCATTCTTTTCGTTCAATTCCACCTTTAAAAAGTGTAAATTCGCACAGTGAATGTACATTTTGACCACATTCGCCATTCCAAATAATAATATTTTTATATTTTCCTTTCCATTTCTTCTCATTTATTGTCTATTTTTACTTTTTTCTAATTTAAATCCTTTACACAGGCTCTGCAAAGCAGGGTGGATTATCACATCTCCCTTACAAAGCAGGAACAACTGCAGAATGCCATTATGGATTTTGTTACCGATTACGGACTGCTTGGATTTATGACCGCACTTCCTACCACACCAGATTTTATTACTTACCGTGCGGTATATTTGCCAAAAAATCATTTTATTAAGGAAGAAAGCATGACCACGGAAAAATATCTTTCGTACTTCTTTCCATTTGATAAGATTGAATAAGAAAGAATGCTGATTATGAATACAGATATTACAAAACAAATGGAAATGGTGCTGTACAGAACCGAAGATGATAATGTAACAGTCAATGCCTTGATAAAAGACGAAACGATATGGCTGACACAAAAAGCCATGGCTGAATTGTTTGGTATTGACAAGTCGGACATCAGCCGCCATTTAGCAAAGATTTTTGAAACCGGTGAGCTGGATGAGGCTTCTATCGGTTTTTCCGATAAAAGTTCTGGAGGGCGAAAACCTAAGTTCAAGAATGCCTTGACATGATATTATCTGTGGGATATCGTGTTAACTCAAAACGCGGTATCGCATTTCGTAGATGGGCTAATTCTGTTTTAAAGCAATATGTGATTCAAGGCTATGCTATTAATGAAAAACGATT
>CAKUJT010000185.1 GCA_934661765.1 uncultured Senegalimassilia sp. | reverse complement strand
AGCTTTATGTTGCGGGCCCGCGCCTTGCGCGCGGACGCCGCCATGTTGGCAAGTTTATCGGTATGCCTTGGCATGCATGCTCCTCAAGCGCTACACCTTCAGATAACGACGCATGGCGAATGCCGAGCCGATCAAGCCGATGACCAGGCCGAACACCGCAAGCATCACATAGAACATAGCGAACGTGCCGGCGGAAAGGTCGATGGGCAGCCACGTGAGGGCTTCCTGCAGCTTAGGCATGGCCACATTGCGCAGAACCTCCAAGGTGCCGATGGCGAGCGCAGCGCCCACGATGGCGTGCAGCGCGCCCTCCATGAGGAAGGGCCCTCGGATGAACCCGTTGGAGGCGCCCACCAGGCGCATGATGGCGATTTCCTTGCGGCGCGCCAGAATGGCCAAGCGGATGGTGTTGTTGATGAACACCAGCGCGATGAAGATGAGCAGGCCCACCAGCGCCACGCCGATGACGCGCACATAGCTGGTCAGCTGGAACAGGCGGTCTACCGTCTTCTCGCCGTAACGCAGCGAATCGGAGGGGTCGGAGGGGTTGTCGCAGATCTTCTGGAACGTCTTGTTCGCCTCGATCTGGGAGGCAACGTCCTCGACCATCTTCGGGTCGGACAGCTCGACGTCGATGGAAGCCGGCAGCGGGTTCTGCCCGTCAAGCGACTCGGCGATATCGGAGCTGGAAGACGCCTTGAAGTTCTCCAGCGCCTGCTCCT
Organism: uncultured Senegalimassilia sp.; assembly: GCA_934661765.1. The sequence goes on along the minus strand of CAKUJT010000185.1, from coordinate 3,812 downwards.
TATCGGTATAGCTGACGTTGGCAACCGACGACATGGACTTGATCTCAGATTGCAGCGACTGCACGTCCGAGCTGGATGCGCTGTCGGAGATCCACACCGTGATGTTGACCTCTTGCTCCACGGATTTCACCACGTTGTTGACCACCGAACCGCCCACCAAGAAGATGCCGATGATGAGCAACGACAGGAAGATGGTGACGATGGAACCGAGCGCAGTGGAAAGGTTGCGCGTGAAGCCGGTGAGCGACTCTTTGAGGAAATAGAAGAAACTAGACATCGAAACCGTACACCCCTCGATCTTGGTCGCGCGTCAGGTTGCCGCGGTCGAGTGCGATAACGCGGCGACGCATGTTGTCCACCATCTCGCGGTCATGGGTTGCCACGACCACCGTGGTGCCGGTGCGGTTGATGCGCTCGAGCAGGTCCATGATGCCGCGCGAGGTTTGCGGGTCAAGGTTGCCCGTGGGCTCGTCGCAGATGAGGATGGGAGGACGGTTGACGATGGCGCGCGCGATGGACACGCGCTGCTGCTCGCCGCCGGAAAGCTGGTCAGGCCGCTTGTTGAGCTTGTCCTGCAGGCCCACCAGACGCAACACCTCGGGCACCTGAGTTTTGATGACGTGACGGGACTTGCCGATTACCTCGAGCGCGAACGCCACGTTCTCGAACACCGTTTTGTTCGGAAGCAGCTTGAAGTCCTGGAACACGCAGCCGATATTGCGGCGCAGATACGGCACGCGCCAGTTGCGCATGTTCGCAAGATCCTCATCGGCGATGTAGATATGGCCCTGCGTGGGCTTGACCTCTCGGATGAGCATGCGGATGAAGGTGGTTTTGCCGGAACCGGAATGACCGACCAGGAACACGAACTCGCCGGCGAAGATCTGCAGGGAGACGTCGTTGAGGGCGGGTTTGTTAGGCTGAGCCGGGTACACCTTGGTCACATGGTCGAACGTGATGACGGGCGTACCCGACTGCTGCGGGGTATCTTCGATCTCAAGCGTCGGAAGCGACGCGGACAGCTGCGATGTCACCTGTCGCGGCGGCGCAGCATGGGCGCCTGCACGCCTTTGCGGGCGCACGGGAGCCGCATGGCTCATATCGTTCGTCACAGTTTGCTCCATTCATGTAGTGATGTACTGAGACGAAGACGATTCTATCAGATGCCCTACTTGAGCGTGAGGCTTTTCACAGCTTTGACAATCGCCTTGGAGTCCAAGCCGAAGTACGCCATGAGCTCCTCGAACTCGCCGGATTTGCCGAAACGGTCGTCCATGCCCACGAAGCGCATGGGGACCGGGCACTCCTCGGCAAGCGCGCGCGACACGGCCGTGCCCAGGCCGCCGTGGATGCTGTGCTCCTCGGCGACGACCACGCGGCCGGTCTTGCGAGCGGACGCCACGATGGTGGCACGATCGAGGGGCTTGACGGAGAAGGCGTCGATGACCTCGGCGGACACGCCCTCAGCGGCAAGCTCGTCGGCGGCGGCCAGGGCCTGCTCCACCTCGACGCCGCAGGCCACGATGGTGACATCGGAGCCCTCGCGCAGCGTGTAGGCGCGGCCGAGCTCAAGCTCTACGCCATCGGCGTACACGGCCGGTACGCTGGCGCGGCCCATGCGCACATACACCGGGCCCGGCGTTTCGGCGGCCAGACGGATGGCGGCGACTGCAGCGGCATAGTCGGCCGGCACGAGCACGCGCATGTGCGGAAGGCCGGCCATGAGCGAGATATCCTCGAGCATCTGATGGCTGCCGCCGTCAGGACCCACGGACACGCCCGCATGCGTGGGGGCGATCTTGACGTTCAGGTCGGAATAGCACACGGTGTTGCGGATCTGGTCGTAGGCGCGACCGGTGCCGAACACGGCGAAGCTGCCGGTGAACGCGATGTTGCCGGTGGTCGCGAGACCTGCCGCCACATCGATCATGTTCTGCTCGGCGATGCCGCAGTTGAACAGACGGTCGGCGTAGCCGGCCTTCGCGAACTTGGCCGTGGTGGTGGAGCCGGTCAGGTCGGCGTCGACGGCGACGACGGGCTTGCCTTCGCCGGCAAGCTCCGCCAGCGTGACGCCGTATGCCGCGCGCGTGGCGCGCTTGACCTGGGACTGTTCTGCATTTGCAAGCGTAACCATCGCTTATGCCTCCTTACGTGCGGCCTCGAGCTCGGCCACAGCCTGCTCGGTCTGCTCGGCGTTGGGCGCCTTGCCGTGCCAACCAGCCTGGTTTTCCATGAACGACACGCCGCGGCCCTTGATGGTGTTGGCCACCAGAACGTGCGGACGGCCGTCGGCGGCGCGCTTGGCGGCGTTGAGGGCCTCGATGAGCGCATCGATGTCGTGGCCGTCTACCTGGCTGGCCTCCCAGCCGAACGCGGAGAACTTGGCGCACATGTCGCCGGGGTCGCACACGTCGGCGGTGTCGCCATCGATCTGCAGATGGTTGCGGTCGACGATGGCCACAAGGTTGTCCAGGTTCTCATGGGCGGCCCACATGGCGGCCTCCCAAACCTGGCCCTCCTCGCACTCGCCGTCGCCGAGCAAGCAGAATACGCGCTGGGGCTTGCCCGCCAGCTTCAGGCCGGCGGCCATGCCGGCGGCGATGGACAGACCCTGGCCGAGAGAGCCGGTGGAAACCTCGACGCCCGGACACAGGTTGCAGTCAGGATGGCCCTGCAGGCGCGTGCCCAGCTTACGCAGCGTCTTGAGCTCCTCACGCGGGAAATAGCCGGCATGCGCGAGCGCCGCGTACAGCGCGGGCGCCGCATGGCCCTTCGCCAGAACGAACCGGTCGCGGTCCTCCCACTTCGGCTGCTCCGGATCATGATCCATCACGCCGCCGAAATACAGCGCGGTGAGGATGTCGGTGCACGAAAGCGAGCCGCCGGGATGTCCGCTTCCCGCCTCGGCGATCATGCGCACGATGTCGATGCGCATATCGCATGCCCGCTGCTCAAGCTCGGTCATTGCTTGTCCTTTCGTCGTTTTGACGCTTTCACTATCAACAGGGAACGCGGCTTCCCGCATCCCGCTATCGCTAACCATGGCTCCCCTATCGGCGGCGTTGCGCCGGTAAGAGGACGGTGCTCCAAACCGCTTCATGCGTCCGCAAGCACGTTAAAAGTTACTCCTGCGACACGCGCCACTTGTGGTAGCCCACCACGAACTGGTCGATATCGCCGTCGAGCACCGCATCCACGTTGCCCGTTTCCACGCCGCTTCGCACGTCCTTGACCAGCTGATACGGGAACAGCACATAGTTGCGGATCTGGCTGCCGAAGCTGTTCTCCATGCGCTCGCCTCGCAGCTCGTTGATCTGATCGCGGCGTTTCTGCTGCTCGATCTCGTAGAGCTTTGATTTCAGCACGCGGATGGCGGCATCCTTGTTCTGCAGCTGCGACTTCTCGTTTTGGCACGTGACCACGATACCCGTGGGCATGTGCGTCAAGCGCACGGCCGAGTCGGTGGTATTGACGCACTGGCCGCCCGGTCCGCTGGAACGGTACACGTCCACGCGCACATCGTTCATATCGAGGTTGACCTCGATATCGTCGGGGAGCACGGGAAGCACCTCGACGGCAGCGAAGGTGGTGTGACGGCGCTGTTTGACGTCGGTGGGGCTGATGCGCACCAGGCGGTGCACGCCGTTCTCGCTGCGCAACATGCCGTAGGCCAAACGACCTTCGATCTGCAGGGTGGCCTTGTTCAGGCCGACGGCCTCCGCGCCGGGGACCAGATCGAGGACCTTGACCTTCCAGCCCTTCGAGTCCGCATAGCGGCTGTACATGTTGTACAGCATCTCGGTCCAGTCCTG
>CAKUJT010000184.1 GCA_934661765.1 uncultured Senegalimassilia sp. | reverse complement strand
GTTAGCGTATGATGGAACGCGTGCTCTCGAGGTGAGGGCGAGTGTTGCCGCCATGCAACGCGCAGTGTTACCCCCGTGCGATAGCGCGGGAGAGAAAAGAGGATTTAAAATGGCGGAAGGTACTGTTAAGTGGTTTAACCCCGAGAAGGGTTACGGCTTCATCTCTCAGAACGACGGCGAGGACCTGTTCGTGCACTTCTCTGAGATCAAGATGGACGGCTTCAAGACCCTCGACGAGGGCCAGGCTGTTTCCTTCGACGTGACCACTGGTCAGAACGGCAAGCTCCAGGCAAGCAACGTGGTTCGTCTGTAACCCACCGCTTTCTTAAACAGGTAGCTGAAAGCCCCTGCGTGTGCTGCGCAGGGGCTTTTTTCATGCCCCGGCCCGCAGGCGGCGCTGGGAACGGTGGTTGCGGGACGAAAGTCGATACGTCTGCGTTTAAATGGCGCGCACCGCAGTAGCCCGCGATCGGCCTAGCCTGTGAACTGGGCGTATGAGGCTTTCTCGAAGCGGGCTAGTGCCGGATGCGAGGTTGAAACGCAGACGTATCGCCTTTTCGACCTTGCGACGCGATTTGGCCAAGCGCAACGGTGCCGGGCGTGCCGCTGCGCCGTTGCGGCGGCGTGAGGGGGGGTCGGTGAGTCGTCGCACTTCCCACGCCGGCTGCAACAAAAAGGCGCCGCCCCTTGCAGGGACGACGCCTTTGCAAACTTGCAAGTGCGGCCGAACTGGCATAGCGCGCTCGGCGCGCCAGCCTACTTCGCAGCCCGTTACTCCAGGTCGGAGCCCTTCTTCTCGGGCAGGAAGAACATCGCGATGAACGCGACCACGTAGATGCAGGCCACGCAGCCGATGGCGAAGCCGAAGCCGTGGCCGGCGGCGATGATCGGGATGACCACCGGGGCCGACGCGCCGCCGATGAAGCGGCCGGCGTTGTACAGCGCGGTTTGCGCCGTGCCGCGCACCTCGGTGGGGAACAGCTCGGCGATCAGCGTGCCGTAGCCGCCGATCATGCCGTTGGCGAACATGCCCATGAAGAAGCCGCCGAACAACAGCGCCGTGGGGCTGGTCAGCTGGCTGTAAATGATGATCATGACGGCGGCGCCGATCTGGAAGGTCCAGAACGCGGGGCGACGGCCGGCCTTGTCGGCCAGCCAGCCGAACACCGAGATGCCGATCATCATGCCGATGACGGTGACGGCAGTCCACATGCCGGTGGAGGTCAGGCTCAGGCCCAGCTCGCCGTTGAGGTACTTCGGCAGCCAGGTCATGATGCCGAAGTAGCCGGCGTTCTGCACGGTGCACAGGATGATGATGATCACGGAGTACTTGATGCGCGTGGGCGAGTTGAACAGGCTAGCCAGGTTGCCGTGCTTCTTGCCGGAGGCCTTGTGCTCCTCGAAGATGGGCGGCTCGGGGACGAACGCGCGGATGATGATGGCGACGATGGCGGGCACGACGCCGACCACGAACAGGCCGCGCCAGCCGAACGCGGCGATGATGGGCGCGGACGCCAGCGAGGCGACCAGCACGCCTACCTGGAAGCCCAGGCCGACGGCGGAAGTGGCCTTCGCGCGGTTAGCGGGGCTGGAAACCTCGGAGGCGATGGCCATGCCCAGGCCGAACTCGGCGCCGATGCCCAGGCCCGCCAGGAAGCGGAACAGCGCCATCAGCTCGAAGTTGGGAGCGAAAGCAGAGCACAGGGTGAACACGCCGAAGAAGATGACCGAGTAGGTCAGCACCCTGATGCGGCCGAGCTTGTCGGCCAGCGTGCCGAAGACCAGGCCGCCCAGGAAGGCGCCCGCCAGCGTGATGGACGTGAGCGAGCCGGCGGTGGCGTTGTCCACGCCGAAGGTGGCGATGATGCCGGAGAGCGCGAAGCTCAAGATCATGAGGTCCAGGCCGTCGAGCGCGTGGCCGATGGCCGCGGAGAACACGGCTTTGCCGGCGTAGTGCTTCATCTCGGAAGCTTTTTCTTTGTGTGGCATAGTGGTTTCCATCCCATTCCGCAAGTGGTCAAACTTTCAATGAAAATACTCTCATACCGGATATTTGCAAGGGTTTGTCGCAGATTTTACGTTCCCGAAATACAACGGCCGGGAAAGCGCGCGTCGTGCGCGCCCAACGCGCTCCGCAAACCGCGCTTTATGCCTGTGAAGTGCGGTTTCGATGTTGGTCGCAGGCTGCCCCGGCGCGTTAGGCTACTATTCCGGTATGAGAAAGGAGAAGCTATGCGGCACGCTATCGAAGACGTTGAGTATGCAGAATACCTTTTCGACCGGTTCTACGGCATCGGCAGCTGCGAGTCGGGCGGCGTGACCCGGCTCGGCTACACCGAGGTGGAGGACGAGATGCACCGGGCCCTGTGCGCGCTCGGCGAGGAGAAGGGCTACGGCCACTTCGCCGACCAGGTGGGCAACACCTACCTGTACCGTCAGCGGCATAGCATGGACGAGCCTTATTGGCTGGTCGGTTCGCACCTGGATTCGGTGATCGAAGGCGGGCGCTACGACGGCGTCGCGGGCATCATCGCCGGGCTGCTGGTGATGGGCTGGGCCGAACGCGACGGCCTTGACCTGCCCATTCGCGTGGGTGCCATGCGCTGCGAGGAGTCCAGCAACTTCGGCAGGAGCACTATCGGCAGCGGCCTCATCACCAAGGAAATCTACAAACACGACGTGGGCGAGGCCGTGAACAAGCAGGGCGAGACGCTGCACGAGGTATTCGACCGCAAGGGCTACAGCCTGACGCCCGACCGCATCCAGGGCATTCGCGAGTACCTTGAACTGCACATCGAGCAGGGCAAGGTCCTGGAGGAGTACGGCGACGCCGTGGGCATCGTGAGCACCATTGCCGGCCCGCGCCGCTTCAAGGTGCACGTGCACGGCAACGCGGAGCATTCGGGCGCTACGCCCATGGGCATGCGGTCCGACGCGCTTGCGGCGGCGGCCGAGATCATCCTGGAGGTCGAGGAGATCGGCAAATCCGAGGCCATGCACCAGTCCGTGGCCACCGTGGGCGTCATAACGAACCACCCCAACGCGCTCAACGTCATCCCCGGCGAGGTGGAGCTGGGCATCGACATGCGCGGCATCGACGTGGCCAGCCTCGACCGCATGGAGGCGCGTCTGAAGGCCGTGTGCACGCGCATCTGCGAGAAGCGCCGCCTCAAGTACTTCCGCGAGAAAACCTCCGACATCCCGCCTATCGAGATGTCGTCCGAGACGCAGCGGAAGCTGCTCGACGCGGCGAAGCGCCTGCGCATCCCGCATCGGCTGATGATCAGCGGCGCAGGTCACGACGCCATGTCGTTCGCGCACATCTGCGACACGGGCATGGTGTTCATCCCGTGTGTGAAGGGCATCAGCCACAACAAGAAGGAGTTCGCCACCATCGAATCGATTCTCGACGGCGCGATGGTGATGTACGAGCATTTGAAGGAAGAGGCGCTATGATCCTGGTGAAAGACGGCCGCGTCATCGACCCTGCGCGTGGCATCGACGATGTGCTCGACCTGGTGATAGACGGCGGCAAGATAGCGAAGATCGGCAAGTACCAGCGCTCGGAGGACTACGAGCGCATCATCGAGGCGAAGGGCTGCGTGGTGGCTCCGGGCCTGGTGGACGTGCACGTGCACTTCCGCGATCCGGGCTTCACGTACAAGGAGGACATCGAGAGCGGCGCCGCGTCGGCCGCCGCGGGCGGGTTCACCAGCGTGGTGTGCATGGCGAACACGAAGCCGCCCGTGGACAACGTGGAGACGCTCGGTTACGTGCTCGAGCGCGGGGCGCGCTGCGGCATCAACGTGCTGACGTGCGCGACCATCAGCCGCGGCATGCAGGGGCGCGAACTGGTGGACATGGAGGAGCTTGCCGCCCACGGGGCCGCGGGCTTCACCGACGACGGCATCCCGCTGATGGACGAGGCCCTGGTCAAGTGCGCCATGGAGCGCGCGGCGAAGCTCGATTTGCCGCTTTCGTTCCATGAGGAGGACCGCGCGTTCATCGAGTCGCCGGGCGTGAACCAGGGCGCCGTGTCGAAGGCGCTGGGGCTGGGCGGTGCGCCCGCGCTGGCCGAGGACGTGCTGGTGGCGCGCGACTGCATGTTGGCGCTGCACACGGGCGCGCGGGTGAACATCCAGCACATCAGCTCGGCGAACTCCGTGCAGCTGGTGCGCCTGGCGAAGGAGATGGGCGCGCACGTGACGGCCGAGGCCACGCCGCACCATTTCTCGCTGACCGAGGACGCCGTGCTGGAGAAGGGCACGATGGCGAAGATGAACCCGCCGCTGCGAACGCAGGCTGACCGCTACGCCATCATCGAGGGCTTGAAGGACGGAGCGATCGACATCATCGCCACCGACCACGCGCCGCATTCCGCCGAGGAGAAGGCCAAGCTGTTCGCCGAGGCGCCCAGCGGCATCATCGGGCTGGAGACCGCGCTTGCCCTGGGCATCACGAACCTTGTGCGCAAGGGACATCTGACGCTCATGCAGCTGATCGAGAAGATGAGCCTGAACCCGGCGAAGCTCTACAAG
>CAKUJT010000183.1 GCA_934661765.1 uncultured Senegalimassilia sp. | reverse complement strand
CCTTGCTGTAATTCCAATTCTTTTTTCTTATTATATCACAGCAAAGGAGAAAAAGCAACTTTTTCATGCACAAAAAAGCTCCGGATTCCCCATCACTTGGACAATCCGGAGCTTTTACCTTATAACCACTTAACAGTAGTACGTATTCGTTGAACCTTTCTTTTTTCCTCTATTCAGATGTGGCAACATTCCCTGGTTGTACAACCTGCTGATCGCCCTGCCGACTCTGCATTTATCTCCACGAGATAATAGCTGGTGCAGCCCAGGACGATGCATTTCAATGATGTCCCGCACCCGAAGCTGCTTTCCATATGTGTTTTTGCATCTGATCACGCATGCAATCGCCATCCGAGATCGTCTTGCATTCGTGTAGTTATATGTCAAATAAAACATCGCATTCGTTCCTTTCATCCATCTATATTCAATTCTTCTCCGCTGCTGCTCAATTGCTGCAAAATATCCGTCTGGGCTTGTTCTTTCTGCATCTCCAAATTGGAAAGAATCTTTATCCGCTGCCCGACAATCCCATTTGGAAATGGTAGTCCTTTTGTATGCAACAGTTCTTGCAATTCTGTATCCGATATTGTCGCTGTTCCACTGTTGGTATAGCTGCAAGAATCCTTCTTGTCCAGCCCCAGCAGTTTCAGTTCATAAATGCCAAACGCTTCATTTTGTAGCCGTATGCCGGTTACCAATGCTTCTGTTTTCTGAGTGTAATCCGCAAATAAAAATTCCATTGGTTCCTCCGTTATTGCAAGTGAAAATATGCTTCTGTTTCCTTGTCGATGGGTACACCTTCACAGAATTTCACAATAATATCCTCTTTCTGAATTTCAATGTCTTGAATTGCAGCGGCTTTCAAGGCAGATGCCTCCGGTGATTTGACATGACTCATATAATGCTTGAACTGTTTGACCAGTCTGTGGTAAGTATCCTCATCTACAGTCGGAATTTCTGTTTTCTTGTACGCCAGTTGTTGTTGCAGGGTTTTCAAGGTTGTTTCGTTTTGCTGGAGCTTGTTCAGAATTGTGTCCGAGCCTTTCCCAGTTTCCAGATAGGCTGTCAAATTTTCTTGTGCCGTTTCCAATCCATGGATCTGATTCATCAGACGATTTTCTTCATCCGATTGGATATGCCTTTGGATTGCCAGTTTTTCATGAATCTTATGCAGCAGTTTTTCTTTGTTCTCTGGACTGAAAATGCACTGCTGCAAAGCATGGAATACAAAGTCATTCAAATGGTCAGCTCTGACGCTTTTTCCATCACAATTGCAACTTTTTCTGTACTGCAAATACTTGTGTCCATTGCTGTAGTTCATATTTCCGGAATATGCCTTTCCGCAACTGGAACAATGCAGATACCCATTCAAAGCATAGTAGTTCTTTCCGGTTCTATGGGTCTGTTTGGTTGCATTCTTTCGCATGTTCTCTTGTGCTTTTTGGAAATCTTTTTCCGAAATGATTGCTGGCATGCCGTTGGGAATCTGAATGTATTGTGCTTTCTCCTTGTGAGAATTTCTCCTGCCCTCAGAATCTTTTGATTCTGTGCGGTCGTATACGTAAGTGCCCATGTACTTCTGATTTTTCAAAATGCTGTTGATTGCCGATTTGGAAAAGTCATTTCCATTAGCAGTTTGATACCCCTTTTGCTTCAGCGATTTTTTAATGTAGTCATAGCCCATTCCCCTTAGATACAGCTGAAAAATATCCCGAATAATGGGAGCGGTGTTTTCATCAATTTCATAAAAACCGACCTCGTTGACCCGATAACCCAGCGGCGGAAGTCCGCCTAAATGCCGGCATTGTTTCGCTGATTCCAGTTGTGCTGCCCGGGTATTTTTAGAAAGCGTTTCTGAATATTCTTCTGCGACTGCTGCCTTGACCGTTGTAATCAGCTTGTTATACGATTTGCTGGCAGTATCTGTACCGTCTGTGACTGCAATCAGGCGAATGTTCTGTTTTTCAAAAAAGGTAAGGTCTTCCAACTGGTGAGCCGCATTTCTGTGCAGCCGATCCAACGCTCTGACTACAATGGTTTTTGCTTGAATCGTTCCATTCTGAATCTCTTCTTTCATGCGGTTGTATTCTGGACGATTTTCTGTGAATCGTCCGCTTTTCGCCGTATCAATGTAGAACTTTTCAATCTCCATATCGTGTGCAGTTGCATACTGTTCTATGCAAGTTGTTTGTGCGGCTACGCTGTTTCCATCCCAATGTCTGACTTGCATCCTGTACCGCAAAGTTGCGAAAAAGATGTTGCAGATGTAGCGACAAGGCTTTATGTGCGTTGTTTGTCCTGCATACCGCAATGCCATTGCTAAACAATGTCGAGCAGATTTTTTCTGGCAATAGGTTCTCGAACGGAATGCGAACGCATTTCTCGTCTTTTTCAATCTCCGCATAATGGCGATTCTTTGCATCCACGACAACGGCTCGAACAGTAAAGGAATCCGCAATCCATCTGGCAAATGGTTCAGACGTTCCAATTCCAATGTCAACCATTCCAGCTGAGGTGTGTACCAAAAAAATTTCGCTCAGAAAGGACAATTATTATATTATTAATTACATATTTGAAAATCGGCTTTATAATGAATTCAAAATATAATTGGAATGAAATTGTAGAAGACAGCAAAAAAATAATACATGATACTACCAAGAATGGTAATAGAAAACTGATCAGTACGATGAAGGAACTTTATGACAGATTAAAATTCCAGTATGAAAAGAAAGGAAAAGAAGTTCCTAGATATGTTCTTTATTCTGAGAAGATTCGAAAGGAATTTAACATCGGTCGTCATAAGAAAAACATCCAGTTAGAGTTATATCAGGCTGTAGCCGCACATGGAAAAATTCTTTTAAAAACACTTTCACAAAATATTACAATATCCTATCCCACCATAGCAAGTCAGGCTGTCTGGTTATTTATTCGCCTTAAAGAGACAAAAGAAACAGAAGAAAAGAATATTTCTTTAGAAGATTATAATAGCCATTTTTATTATTTATCCAAAAGATTAAAAGAACAATTTAAAGATGAGATTCTCTTTCTCTCATTTGACACAGATACTGTGGTTCTTCTCTGCAAAGATGATTCTGCACGAAAAAAAATCATCCGCCATTTCAGAAAATTACATCCTCATTTGGAAATGTTTTAACAGGGGGTCAATATGGCAAGTAGATCCGAAACCGATAAAATCCATGAAAAAATTTGCGAGGCCACTGCAGAATATTTTTTCACACACAAAGAGGAAGTGTTTTTTTCTCTGTCTACACAAGAGTTATATGAAGAAGTAAAGAAATACGCATCAGATGCAGTGAATTATGCGACACTCAAGTTCCCAGGATTCTTACAAGTACGAAAAATCTGGATTTCTTTTCTTTCTGAAAATCACCAATATACGCCGGGGGAACGACTCACTGTAGCTGTTTTATATCGTTTAACTTGCATATATGAATATTATGACTACGGAATTATCAAAGATATATTAGAATACAATCATTATCATGTTCAAATGCATGATGGAGATCCCATTATTTGTGTCATCCCACTTCTTCCTGAAAAAATTTTAGATATTTATGCCAAAAATATCATTCATGGCAATAAAGAAGCTATGATTCGCTGGAATTTCATTCGAAATTTATGTAAAGAAATCAAAAAAATAAATCCATCTCTTATTTTAGCAGTGATTCCACAATTGAATTGGATGTCTTTTATGTGTAAAAATGGAAATATAAACTATCACATACGTGATCTTCCTCCAATCTATGATTCTCTCTGCATATTTATAAAGAACACTCCAGAAGGACAGAATTTGATCAGGAATTTCTCAATTTCCCATTCTGCCTTGGAAAGAAAGAGAAAAAAATAGTGTGAAACCACTCCTTTTCATGCGTTAAGGTTGTACTTGATACGCGTAATATATTTAAACAAATTATATAAAACGCCTCTCTATCCTGTATAATAAAATAGTAGAATAGAGAGGTTTATGTTTTAATAATTTAAAATTAATATGATATTTTAAGCTGTATATTCAATCTCATGCTTTAATTTGTTTAATTTTTTCATTAGCTCAGAAAGCTTATCGCCAAATTCCTTATTTGATTCCGATAAACTATCAATATTCTGCATTTCTTCATTTAAAGAGCTGATGATATCCTCGAACTCCATAGCAGCATTTTCAATTTGTTTCCTATAACATTTCCCAACGTCATCTGCAATGCCTCTAAACATAGTTCTAGTATCTTCTTTCGCTTTTTCTAATTCCTTGTAAGCTTTATTTTCAGCGTGTGTATCCCACATATCCTTAAATACTCCTACAGCAGCTAAACCAGGACCAAGAAATTTCCCAACAGTTGCAATATTCTTACTGAACTTTAAAGCCTCAAAAGGTTTAAATTTATGACCAAAAGTCTTCCCTACTTTTAAAACTGTCTTATGTAAATCGCTTCCTCTGACCGCCCAAATTGTTAGAGCTTGTGTTCATAGCAAAAAAGTGATATAATAGGAGATATGAAAAAAGAATATCAAGCAACAAATTACGAA
>CAKUJT010000182.1 GCA_934661765.1 uncultured Senegalimassilia sp. | reverse complement strand
CTGACCGGTTTGCGGGCGCTCAAACCCGGCAAGCACGCGGCACAGCGTGGTTTTGCCGAACCCCGAGGGCGCCTGCAGCGCCACGCGCTCGCCGGGTTCCACCTGCAGGCTGAACCCGCTGTACAGGGGTTTTGCGCCGGGATACCCGAACGTGATGTCTCTGGCCTCTAGCACGCGCCACCTTCCTTCCCGTCGAAGCCGCCCTTACCCGCGCTTTCACCCACGGCGAAATCATGCTCGGGGAGGGCATGCCACAGCTGGCGGGTGAACGGGTGGCGCAGCAAGCTGGGATCGGCGAAGCTCGCCGTCGCCGTCTCCTCCACCACGGTTCCGTCCTTGAACACCGCCACGCGATCGGCCACGCGCAGGGCCAGCTCGATATCGTGAGTGATCAGCAGCACGCCATTGCCCTCGTTGGCGAAGGCGCGGAAGTCGTCGAGCGCACGAACCGCCAGGTCAAGGTCAAGACCGGGCGTAGGCTCGTCGGCCACGATCACGCGCGGCGAATCCATGAGCGCGCAGCACAGCAGCACGCGGCGCGCCATGCCGCCCGACAGCTCGTGCGGGTACAGGCGCGCAACCTCGGGTCCAAGCCCATAGCGCTCGAACAGCTGCGCGCGGCGCGTTTTGCGTTCGGCCTTCGACAGGTCGTTCGCAAAACCCTCGACCTGCTTGCCTACGCGCATCATGGGGTCCAAATGGCTCACGCTCTGCGGCACGAGCGACAGCCCGTGCCCGCGCAGTGCGCGCAAACCCGCCGCATCCATGCGCTTGCCGTCGAACCAGATGCGCCCCGTCACCGTGGCGTTGGGCTCGAACAGGCCCAAAACCGCATCGGCCAGAAGCGTCTTGCCCGAGCCCGACGCGCCCACCACGGCAACGATCTCGCCCGCATGCACGGCGATGCTCAGCTCGTGAAGCACCTGCACATCGTGCTGTTTCGCCTTGAAATACGGCGCGTCCTCGTCGTACATGCGGAAGCTCACGCTCAGGTCCTCAACCTGCAGCAGGTGATGCCCGCCGCCGTGGCTCGATGTGGCCGCATGCGTATGATGATGGTGCAGCTGTGCACCCTCGTGCGCGGTGCGCTCGTGCGCAAACTCGGCGGCTTTGCCCGCCGACGACGCCTCCATGGGCGCACCGCCGTTCGTCTTCGTCATCATCTTCCCTACCTACTTTTGCGCGGTATGCGGGTCGACCAACTTGCGCAGGTTCTGCCCGGCCACGTCGAACAACAGCACCGTCGCCATGAGCGCCAGGCCGGGGAACACCGCCAGCCACCAGGCGCCCGTGGACAGATAGCTCATCGATTCGCTCAAAATCACGCCGATGGCCGGCTGCTCGGGCGGCAGGCCGAAGCCCAGAAACGTGATGGACGCCTCATGCAGGATGGCATGCGGGAACAGCAGGATCAAACCCACCACGAACTGCGGCAACACATACGGCACCATATGGCGAAGCGCGATGCGCACCGGGCTTTGCCCCAGTTTGCGCGCAACTTCCACGAACTTCGACTGGCGGCATTGCAGCACCTCGGCGCGCACCACGCGGGCAAGGCTGGCCCAGTGCGTCACGGCAACGCCGATGGTCACGCCCCAAAAGCCCTTCCCCAGCGCGAACGAGATGAGCACCAAAAGCACGATGTGCGGAACGCCCATCATCAGGTCGATCATCCAGCTGACCACGGCGTCCACGCGCTTGCCGCCGAGCGCGGCGGCGCAACCGAGCACCAGCGCGATCACCGACGACACGGTAGCCGCCAGCAAGCCCACCAGCACGCTGGTGGAAAGGCCGGCCAGCGTACGCGCCAGCATGTCGCGGCCCATCCAGTCGGTGCCGAAGGGGTGTTCAAGCGAGGGCGCCAGGTTCTTCGCGGTGAAATCGGTGACCATTGCCTGGCCGTACAGCGCGATGCCCGCCGCAACCACGGCCAGCAGCGCAAAAGCCGCCAAAACGCACGCTGCCAGCGTGGCCGTGCGGTTGCCGCCCCTGCGCTGCGCGGGAGCATGGAGCACGTTTTCCATTACGCCCTCCCTTCGTTCACGCGCATGCGCGGGTCCAAAACACCGTACAGAATGTTCGCCAGCAGGTTGCCGCCGAACACCAACGCGGCGCTGACCAGGGCGATTCCGGCCAGAAGCGCCACGTCGCCGCCCAGGCCGGCGGTGACGGCCGCCTGCCCCAGTCCCGGATACGAGAACACCTGCTCGACCAGCACCGAGCCGCCGAAGATCTCGGAGATGAACGCGCACTGCAGCGTGACCGCCGGCAGCGCCACATTACGCAGGCAATGGTGCAAAACCACGCTCAAATCGGACTCGCCGCGGGCTCGTGCGAAGCGCACGTAATCGCTTTCCAGCACGTCGACCACCTTCTCGCGCGTGTGCAGCGCGATGTTGGCCACGCCGGTCACGGAAAGCGTGAGCGCGGGAAGCACCAGATGGTGCGCCGCGTCGGCAAGCGTCACATCTGCCACCGACACACCAATGGGCACGGAGAACCCGATGGGGAACCACCCCAGCTGCACGGCGAAAATCATCAGGATAAGCAAACCCAGCCAAAACGTGGGCGTGGACGCAAGCAGGAAGCAATAGCCGCGCACCACGCGGTCGACCGCACCGCCGCGACGCGCGCCGGCGACGACGCCCAGCGCGAAGCCCAGCACGCCGCTGACCAGCCACGCGATGCCCATGAGCGCCAGCGAGTTGGCCGCGCGGTGCGCGATCACCTCGGACACGGGCGCGTTGAACCTGAGCGACGTTCCCATATCGCCATGCAAAAGCGCGCCCGCCCAGTTGGCGAAACGCTCCCAGAACGGCACGTCGCCGCCCCAATAGCTGGCCAGCTGCGCGCGCTTGGCCTCCGACATGTTCACATATGCGGCCTGCCCCACGTTGGCCTGAACAGGGTCGATGGGCGAGGCGCTCACCAGCGCGAACACCACCAGCCCCACCGCCAACATGAGCAGCACAAACCGCACGATATGTCGAGCAAGATACTTCGTCATACCTTCTTATGTCCCAAATCTCGAAATCTTCCCCGGAAGCCCTTCGACCTCCAAGCTCAAAACCCCTTCGATCGCCGAAGGGGCCTGCCGCAGCCCGCCTTCAGGCAGGCAAAGGCACCCCAAAACCAAGCCGCAATAACTGCAAAAGCGGGGCAAGCCCTACGGCAAGCCCCGCCAGTGAACAGGGGGCGGAGGTGTGTTCACGCGCCCCGCCCCTGCGGCGTTCAGCCGGTTGCTACCAGCTCCACTTATCGACGTTGTTCACGATCGACCAGCCGTGACCATGCGGATGCGGCTTCTGCTCGGCAACCTTCAGGCCCTCGGCCACGAAGTACAGGTGGTCGACGTTGGCGAACCATACCCACGTGGCATCGCCCTGCGGCGCCGGACCGTTCTCGCCGTCCCACATGGCCAGCTTCCATTCGTCATACGAATCGGCGACCACGGGGTTGGCCAGCGCAGCGTCCAGGTGCGTGTCCACCGCGGCGTTCTCGTAGCAGGAGTAGTTGCCGTTGCCCGTGGAGTAGTTCAGGTTGTACACCTCGATCGGGCTGTTGGAACCCCAACCCCACACGACCGGGTCGCTGAACTGATGCTGGTAGATGTCGTCCCAGCTTGCGCCCTTCGGCGTCACCTTGATGCCCAGCTCGTTCATCTGATTGGCGAACTCCATGGCGATGGCCTGGCGCACCGAATCGGAGGACGAATAGTACAGGTCGAACGCGGCCGTCACGCCATCCTTAGCGCGCACGCCGTCGGCGCCGGGCACCCAGCCCGCTTCGTCGAGCAGGGCCTTTGCACGCGCAAGGTCCTCTTCGCACTTCATGGCGTCCGTCGACCAGGGCATGTTGTCGCCCACGCTGTAGGCGATCTGACCGTAGCCGTTCAGCACGTTGTCGATAAGCGTCTGACGCTTCACGCCGTAGTTGATGGCGCGGCGCAGCGCCAGGTCCTGCGTCACCGCATTGCCGGCAGGGTACTCCTCACCCGTCTGCTTCTTGGCAGCGCCCGGCGCGATGGTGGGCAGGGAGATGCCGCGCGAGTCGACGGACGCGCAGTTCAGCAGGTCGTAACCCTTCGGCTGCTGGTTGGCGAAGGTGGCCGACGCGAACGCGACGTCCACCTGGCCGGAACGGGCGGCCGCCAGGCTGGCGTCCTCCTCCATGAACACGACCACGACGCGCTCGATCTTAGGCGCCTCGCCGTAGTAGTCGGGGTTGGCCTTCAGAATGACCTGCTGGCCGCGGTCCCACTGCTCGAGCATGTAACGACCGCTGCCCACCGGGTTGCTGCCGTAGTCAGCATCATGACCGCCATCAGGCACGATGCCGATGACCGCCAGCGTGTACAGCAGCGCGTTGAACGGCTTGTTCAGATGGATCTCGCAGGTCTCGTCGTCAACGGCGACGGCCTCGTCGACCATGGTCAAGTCGCACTCGCTGGCCTCGTTGTTAGCAACACCGTTGATGGTATAGGCCACGTCATGAGCGGTAACCGGCTTGCCGTTGGTGAACTTGGCGTCGGTGCGGATGGTGAACGTCCAGGTCAG
>CAKUJT010000181.1 GCA_934661765.1 uncultured Senegalimassilia sp. | reverse complement strand
GGATGATGCTGCACAGTCTGAAGGTACATATATGGGGCTGGCTTACAGAGCAGATATTCTCGAAGATTTAGGATTGGATGTACCGACAACGATTGATGAATGGCATGATGCACTTAAAACTGCCAAGGATGCAGGTATTGAAACACCATTTGTACTTGACCAGAACGGTGGTTCATTTATAGCACTTTCATGGGGCGTATCTACAACAAGCATGAATTATCTGCAGTTAGATGGTGATAAGGTTGTAATGTCTCAGGCGCTTGATGGCTATGGTGATTATCTTGAAACAATGCGTCAGTGGTATTCTGAAGGATTGATTAATCCTAATTTTAGTACATTTAATTATTATCTGGATACACCGACATCTGTAGAAGCTGGCGATACACTTTTATATAGTATGATTCTTTCTTCATTTACAGGTAATAATTACTACAATTATCATATGTGTACAGTTGAAGACGAATACTTACAGCCAATCGTGGCTCCACTTTTAAATTCAGGTGACACACCAATTCAGGCAGCCTCACGTATTATTGCAAAAGACCCGATTTACATTACAACAAGCTGCAAGAATCCTGAGCTGGCTGCAAAATGGCTTGATTTCCAGTATTCAGAACAGGGACAGCTTCTGAACTGGTATGGTATCGAAGGTGATACTTATACATTGGATGCCGATGGCAAACCACAGTTTACAGACAAAGTTTTAAATGGTGAAAAAGCAGCTTCTGAAATTCTTCAGGAATATGCATTAAACTGGGGTAACTGCTGGCTTGGCAAACATGATACAGAGGCTGGTGAAAAAGTGTCCGTTGCTGCATCTGGTGGTCATGATCAGGCTCTTGAAGCGGTAGATATTTGGAGTGAACCGGAAACAAATGTTTATCTGCCAACAAGTATCACTTTAACAGATGCAGAAAGTATGGAGGTTACAAATACACTGACTGCATTAAAAACAATGATTGATGAATATACAATCAATTATATCGTAGGTCAGGATGTTGAATCATTTGCAGATTTCCAGGCAGAGCTTGAAGCTAATGGTCTTCAGACTGTTCTTGATGTATATCAGGCAGCATATGATAGATATCTTGCAAGATAAGAAACAGACCTAATAAAATATCAGAATGTAGTATCCAGGAAAGGGGCATGTAACATGCCCTTTTCTTAAAATAAAGGGCAGTGATATCTGCCATATACAGGTAACTTATTTTAGTAATCAGGAGGGGTAATTGAGTATGAGTAAATTTAACAATGAATACGTTAAAGGTATTTTAAGAACAAAAGGTACACGATTTGTCAATGAAGATGGTCAGGAGATTATTCTTCACGGCTACGGCACAGCAAACTGGATGAATGTGGAAGGATTTATGATTGGCGGTATAGATTTGCCGATGAATAAGTTTAAATATTTATTATTTCCGGGACCGGGAGAGGATCATGAACCTGCCAGATGGACAACCAGAAGAACAGTAGATCAGGTCGTTCGTGAATTGTGTGGACCTAAATATCTTGAAACATTCTGGGACAGATGGGAAGAAAATCATTTAAGAGAAGAAGATATTAAATTAATGGCAGATCTTGGCTATAACTGTGTGCGTCTTGTATTAAATGCAAATGCACTTTTAGTTGAGGATATTGGAATTACATTTAATGAAAAATGCTTTAAGCGTCTTGAGCATATCATTGACTGCTGTGAAAAATATAAGATTTATGCCATCTTAGATATGCATGGTGTTGTCGGTGGCAATAATGGTGCGACAGGGGATTCCCTGTTCTGCGAATATCCAAGTGTATTTCTGGATGCTGAAAGTAAAGAGCGTCAGATTATTTTGTGGGAAGAAATTGTAAAACGATTTGGACACCGATGGATTATCGCAGGTTATGATTTGATCAATGAACCTGTATCATCACCGGTGCAGCATGAATATATTCCGCTTCTTGAAGCTTATTATGAAGAGTGTATCAAACGTCTTAGAAAAATAGACCCAGTACATATCATGTTTATTGAGCCACCGAAATTTGCGAGGGATCCAAGAATATTAAATCATCAGTATGACCCGGATTATCATAACTGGGCAATTTCAATTCATCTGTATGGTGCATCACCGGAAATCAAAGACCTTTATCCATGGTTGTTAAAGCGTGAAGAATTAAATGTACCGCTCTGGCTTGGTGAATGTGGTGCATCACCTGAAGCAAACAGTATTTTCTATGATATTTGTGCACATTATGGTGTGGCTTATACACCTTGGGCATGGAAGGTTGCAAACTCGGGCGGACATCCTGTAGGTTCTGTAGGCCATCCGTTGCCAAAAGACTGGGCAAAAATCCAGACATTTATTGCAACAGGTCCGCGCCCATCTTATGAAGAATCTCAGAAAATCATGGATGAATATATTGAAAATCTCAAACTTGAACATTGCACAGTGAATTATGATAATGCACGCATCAGTGCAAAACATCCGGATATTACAATCAGTGGTGTTGGCTATGATATGTGGGATGAAGATGGTAAGCGCCATTATGGTAACTGGGAATTGTCCAATTATCTTGATTTCCGCCTGGAGGATCATACAAAACTTGTTTGGGCAACAGATAAAGACCTGCCATATCCTAAATTTGCATGGTACAATGACCCGAATGAACTGCGGTATGACCCACTTTCAGATTTGGCACTGGAACTTTTGGCAGGTGAATTTGCAAACTATACAGTTCATGAAGTCAGTAGAGAATGTCGCGTCACGATTGAAGGTATTGGTGAGGGCTGTGCAGAAATTTTTGCAAATGGTGAAAAAATTGGTGCTATCGCATTGCCGGCTGGTGATATTTTAAACCCTGTAAAATCAGAAACACTGACAATTGCGCCAACAGAAGACGCAACAATCAAAGTGGTTGTGACAGGCGGTACAATAACAATTAAAAATGTGATATTTGAGCTTGTGTGATATAAGTGGGGGCACAGAAAAATGAGTAGATTATATGATGTAACAATTACATTTGACCCGAAAGATTTTAAAGAAAATACAGAAGTTGAAGATGTAGGCATTAGCGGAGAGTTTTTATTTTATAAAAGCGGACTGACAGGCCATACCGATGAAACAGGTATGATTGACTGTGAAGAAAAATTTCCGCCAGCGAAGTATGTGGATGGATTAAATCAGATTGGTGGATTATATTATGAGCCAATGGAAAAGACTGTGGATAACATTTATGAAGTGACCTTAAAATTACCTGCAGGGGTATATCCATATCATTTTGTAGTCAATCCTGAACTTTGCGGTGCATCTGAGCTGGATGAGCGTATGGTATGGGCGGCAATGACGGATGCAGATGGTCATAAGGTTGCGCTGACACATATGATAGAAGTTCTTCGTGATGGTTCTTATAAAAATCATAATTATATGATTGCCGACCCGAAGAATCCGCCTGTGGCACCGACGGTAACAGGTAAGCAGACAAACAGTGAATTGTTTGTTGGTACTTCAGAGGAATGTGTCCGTATTCCGTCTGTAACAAAATCAGAAGCAGATATGAAAAATAAAGGTATTATTTCATATCAATCTTATACAGATGTCAATGGTGATACTCAGACTGCCGGTGTGTATCTGCCGCCAAATTATGACAGAAACAAAACATATCCATTGATTGTTGTTTCCCACGGTGGCGGCGGCAATGAAGCCGACTGGTTTTCTCAGGGCAACCTGAATATTATTATGGATAATATGATTGCGCAGGGGCGCACAAAAGAAGCAATCGTTGTGACACCGAATAATGCTGTGTATGAGTGGGACTTTGCAGTGATTGCAAAAAATATAGAAGAACATCTGATACCATATATTGAAATGGTTTATCCGATATCCAAAGATGTGAAAGACAGAGCATTTTGCGGCTTATCTATGGGCAGTATGACAACACTTTATATGTATTACCACCGTTCCTGCAAGTATGACTATTTTGGCGCATTCAGTGGAGGTATCGCACCGGGGCACGAAGCATTTGATATTTCTGACCCGCATATCAGAGATGTGAAGCTGATGATTGGCTGTGCCGAGGAGGATATTGCGTACAATCAGCGGGAAATTGGAATACCACCTACGATTGAGGCGTTAAAAGAAGCCGGGATAGAATATACACCATATTTTGTGACAGGTTCACATGACTGGTTCTGCTGGCCGGCAATGTTTGAGTATTTTGCAGAATATGTATTGTGGAAATAGGTGGAAACATTTTTATTTTACTGATACAGAGGCTGCAGAGCTATTCGTGGCAGCAAATCAGAGAAAATCGTGTTACAGTTTGTACAATGTGTGGACTGTAACATGATGTATTCATAAAAATGGATATGTATAAATAAAAATGGAAATAGGCATAGTAGGTGGGATTTGCTATGATATATTTAAAAGTAAAATATATAGGTAGATTTAAAGTAAAAAGGGGTTTTTAAGTTGCAATTATTTATACGGGACAAACAATTTTATAAAAAACTGGTGATATTTGCGTTGCCGATTTCGTTGCAGTCACTCATTACTGTGGGTGTGAATATGGCAGATAATATCATGCTTGGGCAGCTTGGTGAG
>CAKUJT010000180.1 GCA_934661765.1 uncultured Senegalimassilia sp. | reverse complement strand
ACGCATGGCATCATCGATCACCGTTCCGATTTCCGGAGTATGTGCTTTTGCTGCAATCTCACTCCAACGTGCACCAGTCGGTACAAAGAAGATACCCTCAGAAGTATATTCGTCGATATCCTCCTCGAATCCATCGCCTTCTTCAACAAGTTCCTGATACTTATCATCAAATCTATCTGAGATATACTTCAAAAAAATCAATCCCAGAACAACGTTCTTATATTCTGATGCATCCATATTGCCACGAAGCACGCAGGCCGCATCCCATATTTGTTTTTCAAATCCAATATTGGCTGTATTTTTATCTGCCATTTTAGTTTTCCTCCTCTGATGATTCATCTTCTACCGAAAGATTAAGTTTCTTTTTCTCCCGGTTTTTCATCAGGTATTACCTGCATAATATCTGCAAAATCACAATCAAGTCCTTTACATATTCTCAGCAAAACATCTGTTGTAATATTGTCTCCTTTCGTGAGTTTTGCAACCGATGCCGAACTAATACTGCATCGTTCCATCAAATCTTTTTTCTTCAAGTTTTTATCTATTAAAAGTTTCCATAATCTGTTGTAACTGATACGCATTTTCTACCTCCGTCGTTACAGCTATAAATCAAAACAGTATCAATATACATCATGAAGGAATCCATATCGTCCTTCATTAAGTTTCTTTGTAAATGTGACGACATTAGCTCCAAGAGCCTCAAAATCAATATTACTCGGAACATGGTCCGTATTTTCCACAATAATCAACTGTCCCGTCAAATGATGAACAAAATACTTAAACAGACCATCCTTCATGCTATCGGGTAATTCAGTATCATTTTCATCAAATCCATGCAATGGAGTATCTATAATCAAGAAATCTGCATTGTACTTTGCGTGATCATGAAAATAGTTTCTAAAGGCAAGAGCTACAACTGTATTCAAGTAAGAGTGATATCCCTTACCGTGAGAAGCCTTTGTCTCACCATTTACTTCTATATCAAAACTGCTTAAATTAAATCGAGCACCCGTCAAATTCAAGTACTGACATTCTCTTAATATCGAATCCATATCCTCGCTTACAGTCGTCTGGAATTCAGTATCAAAATATTCTTTTGGATGATATTCGATTGCCTTCTCTTCTTCATTTTCTGCAATGTCATATCTAGTCAAATCCTGTTCCCAGCCTTTTGCATATTGAACAATAAGATCGACCTCATTTGATAACTGAATATAACCTCTGTATGCCTCTATAGTCTTTTCTATTTCTGATGCCTGTGGCTTCAGTTCTTGTTGTATGAGCTTCTCAATGTCAGCTCTCTGTTCCTTGAGTTCTCTCAATTTTTCTTCGACAGCAGCTTTTTCCACCTGAACATCTTTTTCTGATGCTGCCAACCCATCCATTTGAGAAACTATTCGAGACAATTCACCACGAGATGCCTCAATGTATGATGCAGCCATTCTGCCTCATAATAAGATGTCCTTTGTGAAGTGAAGTCCCTACGGTATCTCCCCGGCAACATTCCAATAATATCTGGAGTGACGGCTTGGGCGAGCGCATCTGCGTACGCTGCACAAAGAGCATTAACATACGGCATTTCTTCCGGTTTAATATCTTTTTCAGGTGCAAGTACTGTCGGTAGCTCTAAAACCTCATCTCCAACATGTAGCTTTCCGTCTTTTACATAAACTGTGCTTACTTCAACCGTTACATATCTATTTCCATAGGAATCAATATGAACCGGAAGCGTCGTATCAATGTAGCCTTTATTAGACGCCATAGCATTAATAAAGCGATAGAAAAGCTCTGCACACACTTCATCGATATTATCAACTTCAAGGTTTCCTTGTATTCCAAATTCCTTTAGCTTGCCGATCAATTCTTCTCTGGCTTCATAGTCCACTGTTTGGAAAGCATCAACAAACTTACTTTTGCTAAATCGGCTCTGAATAGTGCGTGCGTCATCCTGCTTTATTTTTCTATTCTGAGCACCAGAATATACCTTTGATAGAGTTGAAACATCTTTACTCGATAGTGGGTTAAAGTCATCGTTTTCATCTAACTTTTCTTCATCATCCGTCATCGGGTCACGAATAACGAGATTCGTCAGATACAGCACATACTCCTGCTGTGTCACACTACAACCGATATATCGATGCATCAATTGTACGAAATCACTAAATCTCATCGTTTACCTCCAACTTCAGATTTTTCTTTGGACAGTTCACTGTCCAACACTGTCCGCTGGCGTCCGGCCGGTGGACTTTTATTTTGTTATGATGTGATTGTAATCGAAAGGGAGCTAGATACACTCCTACCAATTTTACACTTATTAATTATAGCAGAAGCGTATAAGAAAAACAATAACTTTGCGATGACAAAATTATGAACAGCGATGCGAAAAGGAATTTTTCTTGTTTGCTTGCTATAACTACATCACTTCAGCAGTTTGCGCAGACAGCTTTCCAGTGCTGAAATGACCACACAACAGAATATATCGCTCCCGGCAACTGGAAAGGCTGGTGGCACACATGAGATGGAGATTTCTCCTGACCATGGTACCACTATACCCTTTTGCCGGTAGCAGCAAGGAACCTCCATCTCGGATTGACAAGATGGAGGTTTTTATATGTCAAAAAACGCAAATCAAAGTAAACAGTATCGTATCTACATCAATGAATCTAAAAGCTGGGTGGATGTTAACAAGGAGTTCTACACGAACTACTACCGTGACATCAACGCCTATCGCAAGCGTCAGCAAGAGCATGGCCGTTGTGTCTGCCCTGCAAGCAAGCGCTATTTATGTGACATGGATTGCTTAACCTGTCCTTATGCCAAGGCTGGCGATCAGCTTTCTCTTGACAATGCCATAAGTGACGGTGACGGAAACGAAAAAAGCTGGCTTGATGATATGCTAGATGAGTCTGCAGCTATCTCTGAAGTATTAGAGGATGCAGAACTTCTTCACGCTCTCTATGCAAAGCTGAATGAGCTGGACCCGGAAGGTCGTCTTATCTGTCAGCTTATTATGCAGGGAAAATCTGAACGTGACTGCGGCAAGGAAATGGGACTCTCTCGCAATACCTTTGTATATCGTAGGGACAAGCTGTTCAAGAAGCTCCGTTCCGAGCTTAAGGACTACATATAATATGAATGGTCGTCCTCTGATTCTTCAGGGGACAATTTTTCTTTTCAAAAAAGTTTTTCTATTTTTCGGCCAAACGGTCGTCTCACCTCCATTGAGTAGTGTAAGGCGAAACAAAGCGACCTACAGAAAGCGAGGTGAACATCGTGAATCGAACTTTTCACAACAGAAGCGGCACTGACGCAGAAGTGATTGCTACTCTCACTGCAATCAGCCAGGTATCCGCAAGAATGGCGAAGAATCTCAGAATCATCGCCGCACACAGACAATCCGAGAAAGGAGGAACAGTAAATGTCAAAAATGAACGATATGGCTATGACCATCGAAGAGCTGAGAAATGCTGCCATTGCTATTAATGATGCAGCAAACTGGCTTGCACAGCAGTTTGGAGGAGAAGCCGAAGCCACTGAAAAAGCAGAAGTCCCTGCCGCTCCTGCGAAACCTGCACTGACCCTTGAGGAGGTTCGAGCTGTTCTGGCTGATAAATCTCGTGCCGGTCATACAGCTGAAATTCGAGAACTCCTTAAAAAGTACGGTGCAAGCAAGTTGTCACTCGTAGACCCGAAACATTATGAAGCCCTGCTCAGGGAAGCGGAGGTGCTCTAATATGCCAACTAAAGGACATGCAATCCTCTCCGCATACTCGTCTGACCGCTGGCTCCACTGTCCACCGTCAGCAAGGCTCTGCGAAACCTATGAGGATAAAGGCAGCAACTATGCTGCAGAAGGCACCGATGCCCACTCTCTTTGTGAGTACAAGCTCCGCAAAGTACTCGGCATGAGAGCTACAGATCCTACCAAGAATCTCGACTGGTATAACGCTGAAATGGTTGACTGTGCTACCGGGTATGCCTGCTTTATCATAGCGCTTTTGGAAGAAGCCAAACAGACCTGCTCCGATCCAGTTGTTCTGATTGAACAGCGAGTAGACTTCTCTCGCTGGGTGGAACAAGGCTTTGGAACCTCAGATGCCATTCTCATCAGCGACAGTACCATGCACGGAATTGACTACAAGCATGGTATTAAAATTCTCGTTTCCGCTGAAGACAATCCGCAGATGAAGCGTTACGCCCTTGGCGCTCTGAAGCTCTTCGATGACATCTATGACATCGATACGGTCAGCAAGACCATCTACCAGCCCAGACGCCAGAACATTTCTACCTACGAAGTCAGCAAGGATGACCTGTATCAATGGGCCGATGAAGTTCTGAAGCCTACCGCAGATATACCAACGAAGACGCCGTGTCGAAAGCTGTCGAAGCTGCTGGTTTTGACCCTTACGAAAAGAAGCTGTTTGGTATCACAGCCATGCAAAAGCTGCTCGGTAAGTCTCGCTTCGAAGATCTCCTTGCAGCCTATATCGAAAAGCCACGAGTCAAACCTACTCTTGTGCCAGAGAGTGATAAACGCCCGGCAATGAACACAGCAAAAAATGATTTTATGGAGGAATATGACAATGAGTAAAAATGCAAAAATGA
>CAKUJT010000179.1 GCA_934661765.1 uncultured Senegalimassilia sp. | reverse complement strand
GATGCCATTTCCGTTCTTCTGGGACCTGGAATCATTCATAATATTTTCGATGGTATCCAGCGTCCGCTGGAGGAGATCGCGAAATCCTCCGGAAAATATATTTCCCGTGGTGTCAGTGTTGATTCTCTTGATACTGCTAAGAAATGGGATGTTCATGTAACTGTTAAAGTTGGAGATATGGTAAGCGCAGGAACTATCATTGCTGAAACTCAGGAGACCGCTTCTATTCTTCATAAATCCATGGTTCCGCCAACAATCGGAGAGGCTGAGGTTATCAAGGTTGTTTCGGACGGAGCATATACCATCCTTGATCCGATTGTAACGGTTCGTCTTTCTGACGGCAGTGAGCGTGACATTGCTCTTGCACAGAAATGGCCGATTCGTGTGCCAAGACCTACCTATAAGCGTTTTCCTGCAAGTGTGCCGCTTGTAACCGGACAGCGTATTCTGGATACCCTTTTCCCTATTGCAAAAGGTGGTACAGCAGCGATTCCGGGAGGTTTCGGTACTGGAAAAACCATGACACAGCATCAGATCGCAAAGTGGTCTGACGCAGATATCATTATCTATATTGGATGTGGTGAGCGTGGAAACGAGATGACACAGGTTCTGGAGGATTTCAGTAAACTGATCGACCCGAAATCCGGAAACTTGATGATGGATCGTACCACTCTGATCGCCAATACATCAAACATGCCTGTTGCAGCCCGTGAGGCTTCTATTTATACAGGTGTTACACTGGCTGAGTATTATCGTGACATGGGTTATGACGTTGCCATCATGGCAGACTCCACTTCCCGTTGGGCTGAGGCTCTTCGAGAGTTATCCGGACGTCTGGAGGAAATGCCTGCCGAGGAAGGTTTCCCGGCTTATCTGGCTTCCAAGCTTTCCGCGTTCTATGAGAGAGCTGGTATGATGCAGAACTTAAATGGAACCGAAGGTTCCGTATCTATTATCGGTGCGGTTTCCCCACAGGGTGGTGACTTCTCTGAGCCTGTTACACAGAATACAAAGCGTTTCGTCCGTTGTTTCTGGGGCCTGGATAAATCCCTGGCTTATGCCCGTCATTTCCCGGCTATTCACTGGCTCACAAGCTATAGTGAGTACCTGGAGGATTTAACCCCATGGTACAGAGATAATGTTTCTGCTAAATTTGTAAGCGACCGTAATCAGCTGATGGCGATTCTGAACCAGGAGAGTTCTCTGATGGAAATTGTTAAGCTGATCGGTAGTGATGTTCTTCCGGATGATCAGAAGCTGACTCTGGAGATCGCAAGGGTGATCCGTCTTGGATTCCTTCAGCAGAATGCGTTCCATGCAGAGGATACCTGTGTACCGATGAGCAAGCAGTTCAATATGATGGAGATCATCCTTTATCTGTATGAGAAGTGCCGTTCCCTTGTAAATCAGGGAATGCCGGTTTCCGTACTGAAGGAGGACAACATTTTTGAGCGTGTTATTGCTATCAAATATGATGTTCCGAATAATAAACCTGAGATGTTTGACCAGTATAAGGCTGACATCGACAGATTCTACGATAACGTATTAGAGAGAAACGGCTGATAGGGAGGTAAGTTTTTTATGGCAATCGAATATTTAGGCCTTAGTGAAATAAACGGCCCTCTTGTAGTTCTGGAAGGCGTTAAAAACGCTTCCTATGAGGAAATCGTCTCCTTCCGTATGGATGACGGTACCGAAAAGCTTGGCCGTATCATTGAAATATACGAAGATAAAGCAGTAATTCAGGTTTTCGAGGGTACAGATAATATGTCCCTTGGAAATACCCATACACGTCTTAGCGGTCATCCTATGGAAATTGGGCTTTCCCCGGAAATCCTGGGACGTACCTTTAACGGTATTGGACAGCCAATTGATGGTCTTGGTGAGATCACACCAGAGGTCAGCCTGAACATCAATGGTTTGCCGCTGAACCCGGTTACCCGTGAGTACCCGCGTAACTATATCAATACCGGTATTTCCGCAATTGATGGACTGACCACCCTGATTCGTGGACAGAAGCTTCCGATTTTCTCCGGAAACGGTCTTCCTCATGATAAGCTGGCTGCACAGATCGTGCGTCAGGCTTCTCTGGGCGCTGATTCTGATGAGAATTTCGCCATTGTGTTTGCTGCAATGGGTGTTAAGTATGATGTTGCAGAGTTTTTCCGCAGAACCTTTGAGGAGAGCGGTGCTTCCGATCATGTTGTTATGTTCCTGAACCTGGCAAATGACCCTACTGTTGAGCGTCTTCTGACTCCGAAGATTGCCCTGACTGCAGCAGAGTATCTTGCTTTTGAAAAGGGAATGCATATTCTGGTTATCCTTACAGATATTACTTCTTTCTGCGAGGCAATGCGTGAGGTTTCTTCCTCCAAGGGTGAGATTCCTTCCCGTAAAGGTTATCCTGGATATCTTTACAGTGAGCTTGCTACTTTATATGAGCGTGCAGGTATTGTTTCCGGTGGTACAGGTTCTGTTACACAGATTCCGATCCTGACTATGCCTAATGATGATATCACTCATCCGATCCCTGACCTTACCGGTTATATTACTGAGGGTCAGATCGTTCTGGACAGACAGCTTCATGGACAGGGGATTTATCCGCCGATCAACGTTCTGCCGTCTCTTTCCCGTCTTATGAAGGATGGTATTGGTGAGGGCTTCACAAGAGCGGATCATCAGGACGTTGCCAACCAGCTGTTTTCCTGTTATGCAAAGGTTGGAGATGCAAGAGCTCTTGCATCTGTTATCGGTGAGGATGAGCTTTCTCCTCTGGATAAGAAGTATCTGCAGTTTGGTAAGGCTTTTGAGGCTGAGTTTGTCGGTCAGACAGATACAGAGAACAGAAGTATTATCGATACTCTGAATAAGGGCTGGGAGCTTCTTGGCATGCTTCCGAAGGATGAACTTGACCGTATTGATACGAAGATCCTGGATCAGTATTATCACGAAACTACCAAATAAAGAGTGAGGTGACTTGAATGGATCCGAATACCTTTCCTACCAAGGGTAATTTAATTCTGGCTAAGAATTCACTTGCTCTTTCCCGTCAGGGTTATGAACTGATGGATAAGAAGCGTAATATTCTGATTCGTGAGATGATGAATCTGGTCGATCAGGCCAAGGATATCCAGGGACAGATCGATGAGACGTTCCGTACTGCATATGCAGCTCTTCAGAAGGCAAATATGGAGATGGGTATCGCGTTTGTAGATCAGATTTCCCACACAGTGCCGGTGGAGGATTCCATCCGTATTAAGACACGTAGTGTTATGGGTACGGAGATTCCGCTGGTGGAGTATGATAAGTCGGGAAATGTGCCGACATATGCTTATTATAGTACGAAGATGTCTCTGGATGAGGCGAAGGCGGCTTTTGAGAGGGTGAAAGAGCTTTCCATTAAGCTGTCTATGATCGAGAATTCAGCGATTCGACTGGCTAGTAATATCAAGAAGACGCAGAAGAGAGCGAATGCGCTGAAGAATATTACGATTCCGAAGTTTGAGGCTCTGACCAAAGACATTTCCAATGCTTTGGAGGAGAAAGAGCGTGAGGAATTTACGCGATTAAAAGTTATTAAGAGGATGAAGCAGGGTGCGTGAAGCACCCTGTTTTTTTCTATATATATGGTCAAGCGAATATATTCACAGTTTCTTGCGAGATTCCCCATAGAATGAACACATAATGCCCATTTGTTGAACACATTTTGTCTGTATATTATTATCCATAAGGAATACAAAACAAGGCAAATACAGAAAGGAACTAAATGGGTATGAAACGTAGATATGTGGCAGTTTTAATGGGAATTATGGTAGCAACTACTTCTGTACCGGCGATGGCTTATGCGGAGGATAGTAAGACTGAGGCAACTGCAGATGCAGCAGATACAACAGATACAACAGATGAAAGCAGTGAGGCGGCTGCTTCGGGTGAGAGTAGTGACGAGAGTCAGGAGAATGTGGTACTTGGTGAAGTTAAGTCGGTTTCCGATTCTGAGATTACCATTGCAGTTGGGACTATGAAGGAGATGGGACAGCCTGGCGGAGATGGTCAGGGTGACGAAGCACCTGAGAAACCAGAGGGTGATGACCAGAGTGGCGAAGCATCAGATAATAATGGAAAGGATGGTGAGGTGCCTTCTATGTTGGATATGACTGGTGAGGAGCAGACGATTACGGTTACTGCAGATACTGTGATCACAAAACAGGCGGGCGGCATGCTGCCTGGTGGAGATGGACAGAATAGCGAAGCACCGGAGAAGCCGGAAGGAGATGAACAGAGCGCAGATTCTTCTGATGGAGAAGCACCGGAGAAGCCAGACGGGGATGCTCAGGATGGCGGTGCTCCAGAGGGAAATGGACAGTCTGGAGAGGCTGAGGAAATTTCACTTTCTGACATTCAGGAGGGCGATACCATTTCTGTCACGTTAGATGAAGATGGAAATGCAGCTTCCATTACAGTAATGTCCATGGAAATGGGCGGCCAGGGAGGCCCTGGTGGTGATAGTCAGGGTGCTCCGGATCAAGGAGGTCCTGGTGGACAGTCTCAGGGTGTGGACAGTTATACTGCGGTAAATGAGTATATAGAAGATACAACTGTATCAAATGAG
>CAKUJT010000178.1 GCA_934661765.1 uncultured Senegalimassilia sp. | reverse complement strand
AAAACGAAACTTTTGGATACAAGAAAAACAACTCCGAATATGCGTATTTTTGAAAAATATGCAGTTCGCGTCGGAGGTGGATACAATCACCGCTATAATCTGTCTGATGGCGTTCTTTTGAAAGATAACCACATCGGCGCAGCCGGAAGCGTCACAAAAGCAATACAGATGGCAAAGGATTATGCACCGTTCGTTCGTAAGATCGAAGTGGAAGTCGAGAATCTGGATATGGTAAAGGAAGCTGTAGAAGCAGGCGCAGACATCATTATGTTAGACAACATGTCTTATGATGAGATGAAAGAAGCTCTTTCAATCATTGATGGACGTGCCGAGACAGAATGTTCCGGAAATGTTACAAAGGAAAATATTGAAAAACTGACCGGACTTGGTGTGGATTATATTTCCAGTGGAGCACTGACACATTCCGCACCGATTCTTGATATTTCCTTAAAAGGACTTCATGCAATATAAGCGTATGTCAGAAGAGACCATGATTGTTGTGGTCTCTTTTTTTGTATAATAAAAATTGCATTTCCTTTTATAAAAAAGCTTCTGGCAGGATGCCACTCGCGCGAACAATAATTCTAATATCCAACAAATCGCAAGAAAAAAGCAAGAATATAAGCATGGAGTTTTTATCAGATAATGTTAAAATAATAGTATCTGTATCGCGAAAGGAGACCGGTTTATATGTCCAAAACCACACTGATCGATAGTTGTATTAAGAAATATGCTTATCGGGAAGTATCACAAATATAAATCTTGCGTTTATGGCTACCACTGTCATCAGTGGAAACATGTGAAAGGTTCATTCTGGGTATCTATGACTGTAGTGCTGCTGATCGTAATCATCATGAATGTTGTGTTTTGGAGAATAAAATCTAAATAAAAAATCAGTTATGAAAGTTTAGTAGTAGATGTAAATATTTTACAAGAAAATAATAAAACCCAGTTAATTGAGAAATGTTCTCAGTTATCTGGGTTTCTCTTGACGCACCTTTTTATCACATGTTATAGTCCTTGAGTGTTAGAAAATACTAACTATATTAGAATCATAAAAGAAGAATGGAATGTGAATCATATGAAATCAATAAAGAAGCTTGTATTATTTACGTTAGTCTGTCTTACATTAACTTCCTGTAATTTAAAAACAACCGATACGACAGATGATACTTCAGAAAATCAAACTGCAAATAATGATGAACCGCAAAGCAGAGATGTCTTTGCTATGGATACTTATATGACTCTGACTGCTTATGGCAATAATGCGGATAAGGCGCTCAATGAAGCTGAAGCTGAGATTGAACGCCTGGATGCAATGTTATCAACAGGAAATGAAAACAGCGAGATATATTCACTGAATCAAACCGGAACCGGAACGATTTCAAAAGACACGGAAAAACTATTAGATGAATCAGAAAAATTGTATACAGATACTGATGGCGTGTTTGACATTACAATTTATCCCGTTATGGATGCGTGGGGATTTACAACGCAGAATTATAGAATTCCTTCGGATACTGAATTAACAGGACTTCTTAAAAATGTAGATGCTTCTCGGATTCAATATAACAGAGATGAGAAAAAAGTAACGCTTCCTACCGATGTGAAGATTGATTTCGGTGGGATTGCAAAAGGTTATACTTCATCCGGAATCATGGATATATACAAAAAATGCAAAGTCACCAGCGGTATGGTTAGTCTTGGCGGAAATGTTCAGCTTTTAGGAGCAAAACCAGATGGTTCACCGTGGCGTGTCGCAGTGCAAAGCCCAGACGATACAACTGATTATCTCGGGATTCTTGAAACAAAAGACAAGGCTGTCATTACTTCCGGAGGATATGAAAGATATTTTGAAGAGGATGGAATAGCTTATCATCACATTATTGATCCTGAAACAGGTTATCCTGCTAAAAGCGGATTAAAGTCTGTGACCATTGTTAGTGATGATGGAACGCTTGCGGATGGATTATCAACATCATTATTTATCATGGGAAAAGAAAAAGCCTGTGATTTTTGGAAAGAACACAGTGATGAATTCGATATGATTCTTATGACAGATGATAATGAATTATATGTATCCAGCGGAATCGCGGATACTTTTAGTTCAGACCTGACAATACATATTGTTAAAGAATAGCCTCAAAAAATATACGGAGAAGATTATGGAAAAAGAAAAATTATTAAAAAAAATAAAAGAGTATGCTCCGGCTGCATCAATTGTGCTGGTGGCGGTTTGTGTTGGAACTTCGCTTGGCAATTATACACCTCCAATTTATGAGGTTCAGGCAAAAACAACTGTAAAACAGGAAAAGAGTGATCAGACAGACGAAAATAACGATGTCGTAAAAGGGTCTTTTGATCTTCCGGACGGGATATACAAAGGAACCGGAACTGGATATGCCGGAGAGATTACGGTCGCAGTCCAGATTCAAGACAAGCAGATTATATCAATTGAAATATTAAGTTCTTCGGATGATGCAGCTTTCTTTAATCGGGCGAAAGCAGTAATTGACCGGATTATTGAAAAGCAGGCACTGGATATTGATGTAGTATCTGGGGCAACTTATAGTTCTAAAGGGATTATCAGCGCCGTAAAAAATGCACTGACTGGAGAAAAAGACGATGGCCGGACTGGACAATCCCAGTCTGGTAACAGTGCAGCAGCTGGAAGTTCAACAACTGTTGAAACTGTAACGGATGCCGCTGCCTATAAAGATGGAACTTATTACGGAACCGGAACCGGATTTGGAGGAATGCTGAAAGTCAAAGTAGATATTTCTGGTGGAAAAATCGCAACAATCAGTATTGTAGAGACAAAGGACGGAAGTGAATATATTCAAAAGGCTTCTACGCTTTTGGATAAAATCATAGCAGGACAGACGACCAATGTTGATACAGTTTCCGGAGCAACTTACAGTTCTTCCGGTCTGATTCAGGCAGTGCGGTCGGCTTTGAAACAAGCTGCAATTGAGCCATCGCAAGAAACAACTAAACCAGGCACAGATAGTTCAACTGCTGAAAACACAGAGGAGCTTACCGGAACGATTCCATATGATGAAGGAATCTATTATGGAACGGCAGAAGGATATAATGGTGAAGTCAAAGTTGCAGTTGTGATACAGGAACATACCATCAAAGCAATTCTGGTAACAGAAAAAAATGATGATGATGATTTCTTTAATCGCGCAATGGCAGTCCTGAAAAATATTATGAAACAGCAAAGTACTGATGTAGATATTGTTTCAGGTGCGACATATAGTTCTAATGGTTTGATCGGAGCAGTTAAAAATGCTTTAGAAGAAGCAAAGAAGATAACAAATGGCGAGAAAACAGATCAGTCGTTGAATACTGCGGATCTCGAAAAAGCTTTGGAAGAAGCCAATACGTTACAGGAAAAGGAATACACCGAAAGCACTTGGGCAGTCCTTCAGGTTCGTATCCAGGATGCGAAAGACGCATTGACAACCGCAACAAATCAGCTGACAATTGATCAGGCACTTCAGAATCTGAACCAGGCATTACAGACATTAGAAAAGAAAGATGCTGCACAGGAGGAAGGATTGGTCTATCGAAATGGCATCTATGAAGGCAGAACACTTTGCGTTCCAGATGATGACCAGGATTTTGAACCTTATAATCTTTCGCTAAAAATTACAGTGCGAAATGATCAGATTGTTGCGATTACAGATATTCGGGGCGATGGTGATGACCGTAATAAATCCTATATTCAAAGAGCCGCTTATGGTAAAAGTGGATTCACTGGTGTGGTAGATCAAATCTTGAATGTTGGTATGGGAAACGATATCGATGCAGTATCCCGGGCAACCTGTTCATCAAACGCGATTATAGAAGCTTGTAAAAATGCACTGGAAGGGGCAAAAAAATAATGAGGAATTTTATAGTACGGGCAGTCTCGTTTATAACTATCGTGGTATTGCTCTTCGGGTATAATTCAGTACTAAATGTTCGGGCAAAAGATGAACAGATTGCAAAACTTCAAGCTTACATGAATGGAGATACAGATAATACTTCTGATTCAAAAAATAGCTATGCAGATGGAACTTATGAGGGAGAAGGAACCGGATTCGGGGGACCTGTAGATGTGAAGGTAACAATTGAAAATGGTCAGATGAAAGATGTAGAAATTATCAGTGCTGAAAATGAAGATGGAACCTATCTTGAAACGGCAAAAGGAATTATTCCGAAAATACTGGATGCCCAGACACCGGAAGTTGACGTTATGAGTGGTGCAACATTCAGTTCTACAGGAATCAAGGATGCAGTCGCAGATGCATTACAAAAGGCAGGAAATTAAGGTGAATATATTAGAAAAATATCTAACAGATAAATTTACAATAAAAAAAGTCAAAAAAATACATATATGGCTGCGGGCGGGAATACAAATTTTCTTCTTTTTGCTATTTCCATCCGCATATACGGCTGCCTTTGCAGGAATTAAGTATATTTTTACCCAGATTGGTGCGGGGGAAATGCTTTCAGTATCATCCTTTGTTACAGTTCTGATCGTCCTCTGTGGTTATACGATTATTTTCGGAAGATTCTTCTGTGGCTTTGCCTGTGCATTTGGCACATTGGGAGATGCAATTCG
>CAKUJT010000177.1 GCA_934661765.1 uncultured Senegalimassilia sp. | reverse complement strand
CATATGAAGATAGGCACTAAATACTCTTAACGTAGGATTTCGCCGCTGGAAATCCCGCATATATTTATCCAGCACCTTTGCCGCAAGCTGTCCGTTCTCTGTCTTTGCCCCCATGTTGTCCTTATCCCCGATTTGCAAAATAATTTCATGGAATGGCCTTTCCTGCTTGCTGGAACGGATTTTCTCATAATAATCGTCAATCCGGCGGTCACTTCTGGTCTGCTTCTCATTGTACCAGGCGAGTGCTTCATCAAATAATTCGTGATATACGTCCTTAACATTTTCATTGCAGTATTCCACGTTCAGACAGCTTCGCTCCGGGTCAGTATTCTTTGCATGGAATTTTCTGCTATTATGGTTGACAGAGCCTTTTCCTGTCATAAAGCTGATAGTTCGCTTCAATCAATATCCTTTCTCCCTTTCCGGGCAATCAGCGCCGGATACGGCGCATAAGCTTTGTTACTTTCGTCGAAAGTAACGCAAAAGCACTTTTGACAGCCGTTCCATCCATCAAAAGCTGCCTTTGCGCCCTGCCGGGGGCTTTTCCGTCCTACGGACAGGGCGGCTGTTGCCGCCGCTTTACTTCCGCCGCTATAGCTTTTCGGATAGCCGAAAGTATATTTTCTATCGTATATTCATCCCATCCGGCAAGCCATATCAGCATCCGCATTTCTGCCTCAGTCAATTCTATATCTCCGAATATTTCATTGAGTTCGGCAATCCTCCGGGCTTCACTCTCGTAAAAATATTTGTTCACATTCCGGGTTCCCCATTCTGGCTGTCGTATCATATTCGCCCTCCTTTTCAAGACCGCAACAACGCAAGGTCTATATCTTTTGCAACCTTGCAGACACCAAGCCCGCAAATTCTATATACTCTGCATTGTTGCGCTGTTGCCTTATTCCGGCTTGATTTTATCCAGTTCCCAATACCACGAATTGTTTATCCGCTTTGCTCTGATACTCAATTCCTTTTTCGCATTTTCAAGCGTCCGTCTGGATATACCCTGTTCCTCTGCAAGATTGAAAATCTCATTGCTCTGCATGGCATTGTTTGTTTCTGCCACTTCCCGGAGCAGACGCTTCGCCTGTTCCAGCTTATTCGCTTTCGGAGCGATACTGCCCAACACTTCATCAGCGGTAATCTCATAATCTCCGAGCCAGTGAAAACCGTCCTCCGACAACTCAAATGCTTTCGGGTGCCCAAACGCCGCCAGATTGTTTTTTATCTGGACTACCGCCCTTATATTCGCTTCGCCCTCCACTCTGCCGACCAGCAGGACGCTCCTTGCCACCGCAAAGAAATCAATGGAACCCATGCCCCGATATGCTGCCTTATTTCCAGCCGCTTTGTTCATGTGCCCTACAAGTACAA
Source organism: uncultured Senegalimassilia sp. (assembly GCA_934661765.1). The sequence continues at coordinate 3,269 of CAKUJT010000177.1, read as the reverse complement.
TGGCACATTGATATTTCTCCGCCAAAGTCGCCAGCTTCTTTGTCATATCCCTTGCTTCATTTGCCCGGTTCATATCCATACCGCCGCCGAGATACGCCTGTATCGGGTCTAAAATCAGTAGCTTCGCCTTTGTCCTTATGACTGCTTCTTCCAGACGTTCATCTATCATGGAAAGTGATTTTATGCTCTCGTCAATGACGGAAATATTTTCACAATTTGCTCCTGCCGTTTCCAAACGGGGCTTAACCGTATCTGCAAGCCCGTCCTCCGCACTCTGGTAAATCACATTCAGCGGCTCCGTCAGTTTCATTTTGCTGTCCAGACCCTCGCCTTTTGACAGCTTCGCCGCTATGTTCAGCACAAGCGTTGTCTTACCGTCCCCCGGATCGCCCTGCACAATCGTCAGCTTTCCATAAGGGATAAACGGAAACCACAGCCACGCCACCTCCTGCGACTGTATCTCCGACATTTTAATCATCTGTAATTCTGTTCTCGTTCCTGCCATAATGTCCTCCGTTTTTGATAAATTCGTTGTCACCGGAAGAAACCTCTGCTATACTTGAATTGTGATTGTTGATAACAGAGGTTTTCCAGTTATCACAGCCCTAACAGTTGCCGCTGTCAGGGCTTTTTTCTTCGCCTTGCCACAGATACCTTGCACCGTCCAACATCCAAAGAATTGCTTTCAGCATATCTTCATAGGCTTCCCGCAAATCTCTGATTTCTTCGGAAGTAATCCCCGGCTTTTTGCCATCAATTTGCTCCGCCAGTTCCACCAGCCGATTCTCCATTTCCTGCAACCGTTCCACAATCTGATAAACTGTTTCTTTCTTGCCTACCACGCACACCCGGTTATAAATGCAGGAACGGACAAAATAATCTTTTTTCTTCATGCCGCTTGTGAAAATCTTTGCTTCGATTTCTTCCCTCTCTCTCGGAGAGATACGGAAACTGATTGTCGGATATTTGTGTGTGCCGCTCATTCCTCTGCGCCCTCCTTAAATTCTTCATCCAGCAATTTTGCCATTTGTGTCTGTTCCGTCGGGAACATATGAGCATAGCGATAAGTAATATCCACGCTTTCATGCCCCACCCTGTTTCCGATTGATACCGCCGAAAATCCCATGCTGATAAGCAGTGATACATGAGAATGTCGCAAATCGTGGATTCTAATGCGTTTCACTCCCGCTTTTTCCGCCCCTCTTGTCATTTCATGGTGCAGAAAGCTTTTTGTCAGATGAAAGATACGGTCAGTGGGAAGAATCCCGTATAATCTGCCGATATAATCTTTCAGTTCTTCACATAAGAAATCCGGCATACTTACATTTCGTTTGCTTTTCGGAGTTTTCGGGTCTGTAATTACATCTTTACCCTCCAATCGCTGATAAGATTTTGTTATCCGAATGACTTTGTTATCAAAATCAATATCCTGCGACGTGAGAGCTAACAGTTCGCCCACTCGTAAACCGCACCAGTACAATATCTGAAACGCATGATAGGAATATGGTTTGTCCTTTACCGCTTCAATGAATTTCAGATATTCCTCTTTTGTCCAGAACAACATTTCCTCCGCTTTTCCCTTTCCCAACGGCCCCGCCTTTACAACAGGATTGCTTTTCAGTTCATAGAACCGTACCGCATGATTAAACAGTGCACTCAATTCTGATTGCAGAGTTTTCAAATAAGTCGGAGCATAGGGCTTTCCTTTTTCATCACGATAGGAAATCTGTTCATTCTGCCACTGGATAATATCTTTCGGACGAATATCACGCATTTTCTTATCCTTGAAATAGGGCAGTAGCTTTGTCCTCAAGATATGCTCTTTCGTCAGCCAGGTATTGTGTTTCAGTTTCGGCTTCATATCTCTTGTGTATGCCTGAACAAATTCCTCAAAAGTCATATCCAAGTCAGCCGCTTCTTTCATACGGAAATGCCGTTCCCACTCTGTTGCTTCCCGTTTGGTCTTAAATCCCCTCTTAACTTTCCGGCAATTCTTACCAGTCCAGTCATAATAGTGAAAGGACACATACCATGTTCCCCGCTGTTCGTCTTTGTACGCTGCCATAATCTCACTCCTTTCCTAATTCGCCTGTGCCATGCCATAAAATTTTTCTTCATAGTATTTTCTGCTCACTCGTCCGGCGATTGTGATAAAACCTTTTGCTTCCAGTTCTTCGTTCATTTGCCGCACCAGCTTATAAGCAAATGGTTTGGAAATGCCTAAGTCCTGCGCCACTTCTCCGGCTGTTACAAATAAATCATTTTTCAAATACACGTCCTCCTTTTGGATTTTTAACTTTTTTGTTAAGTTCTGTATTTTCAGTATACTTAACATTTCTGCTATTGTCAATAGCTTTTTTGTTAAGTTTATCTTTTTTATTAAATTTAGCATTTCTGATAAGTTTTTGTTGCCGTATTATTTTAGGTATGCTACAATGTAGGAAACGGGATAACTATTTTCACAGGAGGGCTTTATGGAATACACGATACGAGAAATGACGGTAATGGAATATCCTCTATTGAATGAATTTCTATACGAAGCTATTTTTATTCCAGACGGTATAAAGCCGCCACCGAAAAATATTATCGCTTCTCCCGAATTACAAATTTATGTTGACCGCTTCGGGGCATCAAAAGCTGATTTCGCATTAGTCGCAGAAGTTGAACAAAAAATCGTTGGTGCTGTCTGGGTACGCATTATACACGATTACGGACATATTGATGATGAAACGCCCTCTCTTGCCATCTCTCTATACAAAGAATACCGGGGACAGGGGATAGGAACCGATATGATGAAAGAAATGCTATCTTTGTTGAAAACACATGGTTATAAACGTGTTTCACTTTCTGTTCAAAAGGCTAATTATGCGGCTGAAATGTATCGAAAAATCGGCTTTGATATTATACGGGAAAACAAAGAAGAATGGATTATGGTGTGTAATTTGTAAATTTTAAGGAAAGGACACAGAATTATGACACTGGGAGAACGAATTAAGAGAATCCGCACATTTCGGGGATTAACACAACGGGAACTAGGATTGAAGCTGGGATATGAGGAGCGCAACGCTGATGTTCGTGTAGCACAATATGAATCCGGCTATCGTGTTCCCAAAAAAGATACTCTCATGGAAATTGCCAAAATTTTGAATGTCAACTATATCAATTTTATTACCGAAGCCCCCGGCTGCGCCGAGGACATTATGCAGACTTTTTTCTGGCTTGACGAGGACAACCGCAATACCTTTCATCTGTTCCAGCTTGTCCGCAAT
>CAKUJT010000176.1 GCA_934661765.1 uncultured Senegalimassilia sp. | reverse complement strand
GGCGAGCTGCCCAGCGCCTTGACGATGCTGTCCTGGATGCGGTCGATCTCGCCGCAGCGATCAAGCTGGTCGCGGAACAGGTTCAGCAGCACCACGTAGTTCGCGCGCAGCTGCGGCAGGATCTTCGCCAGCCACAGCTCGTCGCACTCGAACACGCCCCAGTCGGCCTTGCCGGCGTGCAACAGCGCCGTGGACACGCCCGAATCCAGGTTCGCGCCCGTGCGGTTGCAGACGACCCGCTGGCCCGACGTCTCAAGCACGTCGGCAAGCAGGTTGGAAACGGTGGTCTTGCCGTTGGTTCCCACCACGCACACGCTTCCGCGCTCAAGCTTGCCGCGCAGGTGCCCGATAAGCTGCGGGTCCACGTACAGGGCCATTTTGCCCGGGAAGTTCGCGGCGGGGCGGTGGAACACGTTTTTCAGGCCCCAAGTGGAGACGCTGCTGACCGCGCGGGCGGCGGTGAATCTCAATCCCATGGTTTCCTCGCTTATCTTCGGAAATGCATGCGCCCAGTATATCCCGCGCTCGGGCGGTCGCCGCGCACCGCCGCCTTTCAACGTTAAAACACGAGAAACTTTCCCTATGGATTGGCATGGGGAAATGGGGTTTTGCTATAGTGGATTTTTGCGCGATTGCATAAGGATTTCGCGCGCTTTGGAGAAAGAAGGACCCGTGGAAAACAAGGTAACCAAGGCGGTGGGATATGGATACTAGCCAGATCATTTCCGTCGCCATCTTCGTGGTGGCCATGATCGCCATCATGACCGAGAAGGTGCATCGCGCCCTCGTCGCCATCACCGGCGCCATGCTGCTGCTCATCCTGCACATCATGCCGTTCGAAACGGCTATCGGGCACATCGACTTCAACACGCTCGGCGTGCTGTTCGGCATGATGCTGTTCGTGGCCGTGGTGAAGCAATCGGGCGTGTTCGAGTTCCTGGCCATCAAATGCGCGCGTGTGGCGAAGGGCAACCCCTGGACCATCATGGTGCTGTTCGTGCTGCTCACGGCCGTGCTGTCCGCCTTCCTGGACAACGTCACCACCGTGCTGCTCATCGGCCCCATGACCATCACCGTGTGCCGCCTGCTCGACATCGATCCGGTGCCGTTCTTCATGACGCAGATCCTGGCGTCCAACATCGGCGGCACGGCAACGCTCATCGGCGACCCGCCCAACATCATGATCGGCTCGGCTGCGGGCTACACCTTCGCCGACTTCATCGCCTACGACGCTCCAGCGGTCGTCATCATCCTGGCGGCCGTTATCGGTCTGTTCTACGTCATGTACGGCCGTAAGATCTCGGCAAACGAGGAGCACCGTAAGGCCATCATGGAGCTCGACGAGAACGACTACATCAAGGATCGCCGCCTGCTGCACATCAGCGTCGCCATGGTCGTCCTTGTGGTCATCGGTTTCATGACCCACGGTGCGCTGGGCCTCGAGTCCTGCGTCATCGCCCTTGCCGCCGCCGGCCTGATCCTGCTCATCTCCGGTGAGAGCATCGAGGAGGCGTTGCACGGCGTCGAGTGGACCACGCTGTGCTTCTTCGCCGGCCTGTTCATCATCGTCGGCGCCATGTCCGAGACGGGCGTCATCGGCATGCTGGCCCAGGGCCTCATCGACGTCACGGGCGGCAACCTCATGATCACCATGCTGGCGGTGCTGTTCGGCTCGGCCGTTATCTCCAGCTTCCTGGACAACATCCCGTTCGTGGCGACCATGATCCCCATCATCCTGACGCTCGAGGCCGACGGCCTCGACGGCACGGCCCTGTGGTGGGCGCTGTCCCTGGGCGCTTGCCTGGGCGGCAACGGTACGCTCATCGGCGCATCCGCCAACGTGGTGCTGTCCGATATCAGCAAGAAGTTCGGGCATGAGATCACCTTCATGCAGTTCTTCAAGCGTGGTTTCCCCATCATGCTGTTCACGGTGGCCATCGCGGCCATCTACATGGTCATCCGCTTCCCGGGTGGCTAAATGGTCCCGCCGGCCTGTCAGCCGGCGGAACTGCTCGACGCTGCGGGGCCCTGTGGCACCCGGCTTTCGCCTTCAGCTTCGGCGGCATGGCCCAAAGGCCTATGCCGCCTTGCTTCGGGCGAATCCCGGGTGCCGCAGGTCCCTTCGCTGACTTTGGCGGAGCCCCGGGTTTCCCGCCTCGAAGGCCTGGAACGCGAAATGCGTTCTAGGCCTTACTTTTTCCTTGCCCGGCCCGCCGTTTCCCCGCTTGTACTCATATGGGCATTTCCCGCAAAGCGTGTGAGGTCGCTTGCATGGGGGCCGGGGGCCGTCACAATGGCCGTATGGATAACAAACGCACAGGCTACGGGCGCGACCGTTACGGCGCGGGCCGGGCAAACACGAACCAATCATCCAACGGCAGGCGCGCAACCGCTGCAGATGTGCGTGCCCAAAACCGCTATGCGCGCGATAGCTACGGCGGCGAACGGTCGTCCGCCGATCAGGGCGAGCCGTCGGTGCGCCGTCTTTCGCGCGACGAGTACGCCAAAACCCACAAGCACAAAAAGCACGGCAAGCTGTTCTATGCCGGCATCGCGGCGCTGGCCGTTGTGGTCATCGCCGTCGGCGCGGCCTTCGCGTACGTGCAGGTGCTTTCCGGCAACCTGCACGCGGGCCTGGGCAATGTGGGGAAGTACCTCGTGAAAACCGACATGACCAAAGAGCCGTTCTACATGCTGCTCATGGGAACCGACGGCTCCGCGGAGCGCGACGAGTCGGGCGATTTCGGCGACAGCTACCGCACCGACAGCATCATGCTCGCGCGCATCGACCCCGTGGACAAAAAGGTCACGCTGGTCTCGCTGCACCGCGACACCATGGTCGACATGGGCGAATACGGTGTGAACAAGCTCAACGCCGCGCACGTGTTCGGCGGCCCCGCGCTTTCCGTGCAAACGGTGTCGAAGCTGGCGGGCGTCGATATCTCGCATTATGCCGAGATCAACTTCGACGGCTTCCGGGATATCGTGGACGCCCTCGGCGGCATCGAAGTGGACGTCCCCATGACCATCGACGACGAGGACGCCGGCGGTCACCTGGACGCCGGCCCGCAAACGCTCAACGGCGACCAGGCCCTTATCCTGTGCCGCGCGCGCCACGCCTACGACGAGATCGGCCCGGGCGATGAGTATCGCGCCGCCAACCAGCGCCTGGTCATGTCCGCAATCGCCAAGAAGCTGCTGTCGGCCGATGCAGCGTCCATGGCATCCACCGTGCAGGCGCTGTCGAAGTGCGTCACCACCGACCTGGGCGTCACCGACATCATCGGGCTCGCGCAGGCCATGCAGGGCCTCGACCCGTCCACCGACATCTATTCCGCCATGGAGCCCACCACCTCCGAGTACATCGACGGCGTTTGGTACGAGGTCAACAACACCGCGGAATGGAAGGCCATGATGAAGCGTGTCGATGCGGGCTTGCCGCCCACCGAAGGCGACGTCGTCGACAAGACTTCGGGCACCATCCTGGCCACCACCGGCGATGGCGGTGCCGCAAGCGGCGGCACGGCGGGCGAGGGCACGGGCGCGGTCAAGCGCGGCGGCAGCGTGGCCATCCGCAACGGCAACGGCCTTGCGGGAGCCGGCCTCGACGCCACCGAGCGCATCCAGGGCCTTGGCTACAGTGTGAACACCAGCAATGCCGACAACTTCGACTACCAAGACACCGTGGTGGTGTACAACGATTCTTCCGACAAGGAAGCGGCCGAGGCCATCGTGAAGGCCCTCGGCGTGGGCAAGGCGGTGCAGAACTCGAACACCTACCTGTTCGAGGAGGACTTCCTCATCGTCTTGGGAGCCGACTGGAAATAAGCGTCGCGTCCGTTCTCGGATGGAGGCGAAACGGCGAGGGCCGCTGCAATCGCGCAGCGGCCCTCGTTGTCTTCCCGGCCTTGGCCGGCTCTCGCGGTCCCGGCGTGCTACCCGGCCCGCATCGATTCTCGCGCAGCCCCGGGCGTTACCCGGTCACGGCGACGCTCCAGTCGCCCAGCAGCAGGCCCTTCGCCAATCCCAGCACGGCGATGTGCGCGGGATAGTACGCGTAGAAGAACCACTTCATGGACCTGCCGCGCCCGCCGTTGTACGTCCACAGCAGCGGGATCGTGGCGCTGCAGCCCGCCAGCGGATACAGCGCGAACGCCAGGTTCTGCAGCGTGGGAACCTTCATGAGCTGCATAAGCGCCGGCAGCCCTCCGGTGGCTATGGGCAGCAGCGCCGAGTACGCCACGCGCTGCTTGCGGTCCTTCACCACATGCAGCGTGAGCACCATGCAGGGCGCCAGGACGCCCCAGTCGCAAAACGCCGTCAGCCCGGTCACCACCGCGAACATCAGCCAAAACAGCCCGCGCCGCCGCATATGGTCGTACGCGTACAACAGGCACAGGCATACGAACAGCGTGAACAGCACGTTCATCTCATGCGCCAGGAACAGCCCGTAGGGCACCTGCGCCACCAGGGCGAATGTCAGCAGCCGCCGGCCATAACGTCGCACGCTCGACGTGTGGCGATACCCTTCCACCAGCAGAAACGCCATGATGGGGAACGTCAGGCCGCCAAGGGCGAACAGCACGCACAGGATCCCGGGCGGCAGGTAGTCCCAATATATGTAGCAGGCGTGGTTGCACGTCATGCCGGCGATAGCCAGCACTTTCAGGG
>CAKUJT010000175.1 GCA_934661765.1 uncultured Senegalimassilia sp. | reverse complement strand
ACAAGTACGTCGCCGAAGTCGACGCGGTGTTCAAGAAGAAGGAAGCCGAGGTCATGGAGATCTAGAAGCGGCGTTCGCCTGCCGGCGAATCCGTTGTTCGGAGCTGCGGGCGCCCCGGCGCATCGCGTGCTCATGGCTAGCGTGGGTGCGGCTGGCTGCCGCAAGTCTGCGCAGCCGGGTCGACGATGGGGGAGCGGCCCCTGCTTTCGCCCAGCGCATCTCCGATCTCCTCGCAACCCTGGTTCGCAACCGGGTTGCGTCATCCGGCTCTTATGAGCGTTTCCCTAGTGCCAGCCGGCGGTTTCCCCGCCGGTTGGCTTTTCCCTTATGTAAGAGGCTGCCCATGAATAAGACGCTTGATTACATATTCCCGAATCCGCCCAAGGGCCTGGACCCTGCTGCCCTTGACCCACGGGCGATCCCCGAGCATGTCGCCGTCATCATGGACGGCAACGGCCGTTGGGCGAAGAAGCGCGCGCTGAATCGCCTGAAGGGCCACAAGGCCGGCATCGAGGCGGTGCGCGAGACCATTCGATGCGCCTCCGACCTGGGTGTTCGCTATCTAACCATCTATTCGTTCTCTACGGAGAACTGGAAGCGTCCTCAGGAAGAGGTCGTTGGCCTGATGGACCTGTTTGCCAAGACCATGCTGGCCGAGGTCGATGGCCTGCACGAGGAGAACGTGCGCGTGCGCACCATCGGCGACCTTTCCGCCTTGCCCGCCGAAACGCGCGAGGCCTTCGAGGAAGCATGGCTGAAAACGCGCGACAACACGGGCATGACCTTGGTCGTTGCAGTGAACTACGGCTCGCGGCAGGAGATTCTGCATGCCGCCGAGGCGTGCGTGCGCCGTGCGCTGGCAACGGCGGCTGAGGGCGGCGACCCCACCGCTCCGCTGACGGAGGCCGAGTTCGCCCAGGGGCTGTACACGGCCGACATTCCCGATCCCGAAGTGGTCATCCGCACGTCCGGCGAGATGCGTCTATCGAACTACCTGCTGTGGCAGGTCGCCTATTCCGAGTTCGTGGCCACCGACGTGCTCTGGCCCGATTTCAATCGCTACGAGTTTTTGCGCTGCCTGCTGGAGTTCCAATCCCGAGATAGGCGCTTCGGGGCGGTGAAATAAATGTCCGAGGATCCGCAAGGCGGCGAGCAGCGGTGCGCGGAAGAGCGCTCGCGCGGCGAACGCTTGAAGGATTTCGCGTACCGGAAAACGCCGCAGAAGTTTAAGAACGCGTCTGACCTGCAGGTTCGTTTCCGCACGGGGTTCATATACGTCACGGTGTCCGTGTTGTGCATCCTTGCGAGCGAATGGACCACGCTGGCCTTGCTGTCCGCCACCGCAGCGGTTTGCGCGGGGGAGTTCTACTACATGTTGCGCGCCGACGCGAAGCTGCCCAACGAGATGCTCGGCATCGTGGCGGCGGCGCTCTATCCGCTCAGCGTGCATTTCTTCGGGCTGTCGGGCGCGCTCATGGTCAGCCTCGTGCTGCTGTTGGCGCTTATCGTGTGGTATGTGTTCTGGATGCGCGCTCGTATCCCCGACGTGGGGGTCAGCTTCTTCGGCGCGGCGTATTGCGGCATGCTGCTTTCCGGTTTGGTGGTGGTTCGCCAGGCGCTGCCGCATCCGTGGGGCGGCGTTCTTGTGCTCGGTATCTTCTTCAGCGTGTGGGCGAATGACTCCTTCGCATACCTGATCGGCAGCAAGTTCGGCAAGCATAAGCTGGCGCCGCGCGTGTCGCCGAAGAAAAGCTGGGAGGGCTTTTTCGCGGGCTTGGTGGGATCGGCGCTGTTCTGGTGCCTGTTCACGCTTATCCCGGGGCTGAACCTGGGTATTCCCATGGCAATGGTGTTCGGCGTGATCAGCGGCTTGTGCGGTGTGCTCGGCGATCTGGCCGAAAGCCGCATCAAGCGCAACGTGGGCTTCAAGGATTCCGGCAAGCTGCTGCCGGGCCATGGTGGCCTGCTCGACCGTTGCGACAGCCTGTTTTTGGTGGCGGTCGCCTCCGCCATCCTGCTGGTGGCAGGCGGGTGCATCCCCTTTAGCTGGTAAATCGGACGAGCCAACGTTCTAGCGGCGTTGGCTCGAGTTGTTTTCGCAGATGATTCGGAGGCTTTCATGAAACGCATCGTTGTTCTCGGGTCCACGGGCTCCATCGGAACGCAAACGGTCGACGTGGTTCGGCAGCATTCCGACGAGTTGGAAATCGTCGGCTTGGCGGTGAACACGCGCGTAGGCGACATGCTCGAGCAGGCGCGCGCCCATAACGTGCGCAACCTTGCCGTGGGCGATGAGCGCCTGGCCGACCAGGCAATCGCGTCCGAGGTGCGCGAGCAGGCCGGCGCCCAGGGCTTGTGGGGGTTCGGCATGGACGCCGTGGTTGACTTGGTGCGTCTGCCCGAGGCGGACGTGGTGGTCAACGCGCTGGTAGGCGCCGCCGGCCTGCGCGCAAGCTACGAAACGCTGCGTGCGGGCAAGGTCCTTGCATTGGCGAACAAGGAGAGCCTGGTGGTGGGCGGCGATCTGATCATGCCGCTGGCGGCGCAGGTGGATGCGCAGCGCCGCGCGGCGGGCACGGCCCCCGCGGTTGGCCCGGCCGGTGCCCTCATGCCCATCGACTCCGAGCACGGCGCCATCTACCAATGCCTGCTCGGCGAGTCCGAGCGAGAGGTCTCCCGTTTGTGGGTTACGGCCTCCGGCGGCCCGTTCCGCGGCAGGAAACGCGCCGATCTTGAGGGCATCACCCCAGCTCAGGCGCTGAACCATCCCACGTGGAGCATGGGTGCGAAGATCTCCATCGACTCCTCCACGCTTATGAACAAGGGCTTGGAGGTCATCGAGGCGCATCATCTGTTCAACATGCCCTACGACAAGATCAGCGTGGTGGTCCAGCCGCAAAGCGCCATCCATTCCATGGTGGAGTTCACCGACGGCAGCGTGAAGGCGCATCTGGGCACCACCGATATGCGCATTCCCATCCAGTTCGCGCTCAGCTATCCGCAGCGCTGGGAAGCGCCCGTCGAGCCCTTGGATTTCACCAAGCTGGGAAGCCTGGAGTTCGCCCCGGCCGATACTGATACGTTCCGTTGCCTGGAGCTTGCCCGCCACGCCGGCGGCGTTGGCGGAACGCTGCCGTGCGTCATGAACGCCGCCAACGAGGTGGCGGTGGCGGCGTTTTTGGCGGAGCAGGGCAGCTACCTGGGCATCGCCGAGTGCGTGGAGGCCGTCATGGACGCGCACGAGCGCGAGGGCGTGCAGAAAGTGGAAAGCCTCGAGCAGCTGCAGGCCCTTGACGCCTGGGCCCGCGAAACCGCCCGCAAGTCGGTGCGCTAAGGTTCGCAAGCTGTTAATCGCGTGCATCGTGTGGTTATGGTTCCGCTTCGGTAACGGGGCGGAACCTCTTTTTATAATGAAGCGGATTCTAATGTGCGGGGCCGTTAAACGAAGCCCCGCTTAGTCGCATATCCGCAGCTAAGGCAAGGAGCCCGTTGTTGAACGTCATCCTCATGATCTTGTACTGCACCATCGTGCTGGGCATTCTGGTCGTCATCCACGAAGGCGGCCACTATCTGGCGTCGCGCGCCTTCGGCGTGCGCGTCACCGAGTTCATGCTGGGCATGCCCGGCCCGAACATCGGCTTCAAGAAATGGGGAACGAAGTTCGGCGTCACGCCCATTTTGCTGGGCGGTTACGCGCGCGTATGCGGCATGGAGCCGGGCGAGATGAGCCCGCATCTGGAGCCGGTGCTGGCGGCGCTATACCGCCGGGGCACGGCGAACATGGAGGATATCGCGCGCGATTGCGGCATCTCCGATGAGGATGCGCTCAAGGCGCTCGACGAGCTGGTGGACTGGGGAAGCTGCACCGGTCCCACGAAGAAGGACGAGTACAACACGTATCGCGCCGCAGAGGTCATCCCCTCCAAGAAGCAGATCCGTATGGCGCTTGAAGCCGGCAAGCCCGCGCCGGAGCGCTACGCCGAAGGTCAGGCGCGCCCGGTCGAGGATGCCCATGCGCTGTTCGAGAGCGAATATCGGCAGCAATACCGCAGCCTGCCGTTTTGGAAGCGCTCGGTCATCCTGCTGGCGGGCATCGCGGTCAACCTGCTGTTCGCCATGCTGGTGTTCGTGGTGCTGTTCAGCGTCATCGGCTTCGATGTCCGGTTGCAGTCGGGCGAGATAACCCATATGACGGTGGACCCGGGCCGCGCCATCGTGGCGGGCTTCACCTATATCGGCATGGTCGTGCAGGCCGTTGCGGGCCTGTTCAACCCGGCAACGGCGGCGCAAACGGTGTCGGATTCGTCGTCGGTGGTGGGCATCGCCGTGATGTCGAAGCAGTTCGCCGATGCGGGCTTGGTGCCGTTCATGCAGTTCATGGCCATGATCTCGGTGTCGCTGGGTATCATGAACCTGCTACCCATCCCGCCGCTCGATGGCGGCCGTTTCGTTATCGAGGTCTTCCAGAAGGCGTCGAAGAAGGTGGTCTCCATGCGCGCCATGAACGCTATGAGCGCCGCGGGTATGGCCTTGTTCCTGATGTTTTTCCTGGTCATGGTCAACCAGGATGTGCAGCGCATCATTTCGGGGACGTTCTTCGGGCAGTAGTGCGTCCCGTTTCCATCCCGCATATCGCATAAGCCGGCAGGGGCATTGCGCCCTGCCGGCTTTTTCTTCGCCTGTTGCTTGTATACGTTTCGCCAACGAGGGGCGCTACGC
>CAKUJT010000174.1 GCA_934661765.1 uncultured Senegalimassilia sp. | reverse complement strand
GAGAAAATTAGTACTGGCACTGATGCTGAGTCTGATGATGCTGGTGACCATGATCCCGTCGTTTAGTTTCGCGGATGCGACAAGCGGCACTGGAAGCGGTGCTGGGAGCGGTACGAAAAGTGCTGCGACTTCCGGGACCTGCGGAGCGACAGAAAATGATCATGTGACGTGGAAATTGACACAGAATAATGATGACGCTACCAATCCAACGTATACGCTGACGATTGACGGAAGCGGAGCGATGGCGGATTATAAGAACCCCAGCGGAGACGTTACCCTGGCAGCACCGTGGTATCAGACTCTGAGCGCTGACGCTGAGACCAAACTGTTCCCGATCACCAATATCGAGATTGGCGACAAGGTCACTGGATTAGGAGACTATGCGTTTGCATATACTGAGATTACGGCTATCGGATTTCATAAAAATGTGACGGATTACGGCGATAATCTGTATTCCCACTGTTCCAAGGTTAAAGTAGTTGATTGGGCTGGTTTTAATCCAAAGAATATTCGCGACGGATATGTAACTCAGCAGACGGCAACAGGTTCTTTTATACCGTTTAGTATGTTCGATTACTGCGAAAATTTGAATCAGTGTAAAAACGGAGCAACGACTTATCCTGCTGGAAAATTAGTATTTCCTGAAAATATCACAGGGGTTATGACAGCTGCATTCAGAGGAACAGGTTTCAGCTCGATCGACTTTGAAAGCAGCAACCTGACCCGCGCTGGCGCATATGTGTTTTCTTATATGCCGAACTTGACGGAGCTTACTCTTCCGGGCAAGGTGGAATTCTACCAGCAAAACGGCGGACAGCAGTCCAGCGCGTTTCAGGGCAGTGGATTGCGGTCTGTGACAGTGGAATCGGGCGTAACAACGATTCCTTCTTGTATGTTTTGTAAGTGTACAGCTTTGACCGATGTGACCGTTGCGGAGGGTTCCTGCATGGAGACTATCGGACTGCGTGCTTTTGATGGCTGTGAAAAGCTGAAGTCTTTCAATTTCCCGGACTCTCTTAAAGAAATCCAAAACTATGCGTTTCAGAACACTGCGTTGACCAGGGTTACAATCGGTCAGCTGAAAACTATGGGAAGCTGTGTATTCCTAGGTTGTACCAAGCTCGAAAATGTGAAGATCGAAGGGTCTGCGTCTTTGGAATTGGCGCATGGCTTATTTGGATACAACCAGACCAACCGCGCTCCGTTGAAAACCTTGAAAATTGGAACAGCGTCGGTGACTTCTAATCCTTTTACCGATCAAAAAGATACAATTGAAACGATTGAGTTTGAAAATGTTACCGTCAACAATGGCAGTTATATGTTTCAAAATTGTACTGCGCTGAAATCGTTAACGCTGGGAAATGGCTTTACCGAAATTACAAGTGGAATGGTTTCTGGATGCAGTGTTTTGGAGACGATTGTGATCCCGGATACTGTGACTGCAATTGCGAAAAATAGTTTTAAAGACAGTGCTAAATTGAAAAATGTAACGATTGGAACGAATGTTGCTTCAATCGGTGATGGAGCTTTTCAAAATTGCGCGGAACTTGAAACGATCGCGGTTCCCGACAGTGTTACCGCGATTGGAGATTATGCCTTTTCCGGCTGCAGCGGCCTGGAGACGGTAAGTATTTCAAATGGTTCTAACCTGAAAAAGATTGGAAACGGTGCATTTCGAAATACGAAAGTCAATTATTTCTATATTCCATCAGGATTAACAAGCATAGGAAGTCAGGCATTTTTCACTGACAGCGATCCTGGAATCACAAATGTCGTATATGACTTGAGCGATTGGGATGTGAAAAATTTGACAACATCGACTTTCGGAAAATGGTGCTTCAGCCAGTACTGGAAGACTAATAACGACTACACAAAAATCACTCGTACCTTCTATCTTTCCGATAAAAAGATTGTAAATTATTTGCCGATTTCCGCTAACAGCCAAATCTATAAAGATGTCGATGGCGACAAAGGAGCTGAGCGAACAATGAACGCAATTTACGCTGTTACCAACGGTGGAAACTTTGCGGCTGACAGCGAATTTACCGAAAACACTCTTGCCACACCAACAAAAGCAAATTATAGGTTTTTAGGCTGGTATAATAACGAGGGTTGCACTGGACAGGATGTAACTACTCCAGAAGTAAGAACGACCTACTATGCAAAATGGGAAGCAAAAGCCGCAAGTGACATCTCTTTCAAAGACGACTTGAAGTTAGATAAAACCTATAACGGCAATCCGATCGAATTGACAGCAGCTAATTGTATTGTACACGGCAGCACAGGAAATATCACCTTCTCTTATCAGAAGGAAATCGGCGGCAAGTGGACAGATCTTGATGCAGCACCGGTGAACGCTGGAAGATACCGCGTAAAAGCGACTGTGGCAGAAGATGATACCCATGCGAGTGCGAAAACGCGCGACTGGAAAGAATTTACAATCAGCAAGGCAGACCCAGCTTATACTGCGCCAAATAATTTGACGGCGGTTGTCGGACAGACCCTTGCGGACGTACCGCTTACAGACGGTTTTACATGGAAGGACGATCCAACAACATCTGTTGGAAATGCGGGAACAAAAACATTCAAAGCCACTTATACGCCAACAGATACGGATAATTACAATACTGTAAACGATATTGAAATTACATTGACTGTCAATCCGAAAATGGAGACACTAAACGCTGTACCTGTAATTACAGCAGAGGATAAGACTTTGACCGTTGGCGATACGTTCAATCCATTAGACGGTGTGACCGCTTCTGACAAAGAGGACGGGGTTATTACGGGTAAGATTGAAGTGATCAGCAATAACGTAGATACATCAAAGGCTGGTCTCTACAGCGTGACGTATAAGGTGACGGATAAAGACGGAGCATCAGCGAAGAAGTCGATCAACGTGGTAGTCAAAGAAAAGACAGCTCCACCGACGACGGTATCGCAGAACGGCACCAAGACCGGCGATGCAATGCCGATCGGAATGCTGGCAGTGCTGATGCTGGCTGCAGCAGCAGGAATCGTATTCTGCGGCAGAAAGCTGTATAAGAGCAGATAGATAAAATAGCAAAACTTAATACGCAATAACGAAACGGGAGATTCAAAATGAGTGGATTGCATGTCAGCAGACCATCGTCGTTGGATCTCCCGTTTTCTGCACCCGGGATTCTGGTGATCCAGGGCTGCAGGACTGACCTGATTGGAGCTGCTCCGACGGTCAATTCATCCAAGAAGAAACGGAAAAAAGCTACCCGAACCGCTGTCCAACCTTTATCCCCGTGAACAGCTTCAATAATTATACAATCAAATAACACTTTAATTAGCTCGTACAGACTATGTTTTGTGCGGGCTTTTTGATTTGTCACGCTGGTTTCATCCCTATATCTCCCGGATATAGGGATGGCAGGATGAAAGGGCAGCGTGTTATCTGTTTTACAAGCAGAACGATTCCTCTAAATGGAAATATTTTAAAGGATTTCATCCTTTATCACAATGAGACTGGCGCCTCAGGATGAATCCTGAGGCGGACATCGAAGGAAGCCTCTGAAAATCCCTGACAGAGTACTCTTTTAACGCGCTTTCATCCTGTGAACCTCGCTGCGAGGGAGTCCGAGGATGAAATCAGCGTGACGTAATAACCCCCTTCGTGGATTTGCTCGGTTATCGCTAAGATCAGCGAATAAAATTCTGCAAACATCATAAAAAGGAAAAAAATAACAGAAAATCACCCCAAACGCTTGACATATATTACCATGCGGAGTAGTATATCCCCACCAGATAGTGGTATGCATGCAATAGATAAGTTAATTGTCTCCGGAGGCAGGATGAGTTATAATCAGGGGAGAAGGGATGATGAACCGAATAAAGATTTTGCAGGAACTCAATCTGTTGGACCGATTTTTATTTTCAGAAGTAATGGCGGATAACGAAACTTTGGAGGATGTGCTGGAAATCATCCTTGATCGTCCTGTGCCGCTGAAGGATAAGGCGCAGGCAGAAAAGGAACTTCGCAGAACGCCGCAGAATAAGAGCGTATATTTCGATGTGTACGGTGAGGATATTAGGGATGTAGCGTATGATATGGAAGTCCAGCAAAAGAATACGAAGGATCTGCCGAAACGGACCAGATACTATAATGGGATGATCGATCTGAACATGCTGCATCCGGGAGAGGATTACAGTCAGCTCAAGGATGCGTATGTGATCATGATCATGCCGTTCGACCTCTTTGGAGAGGGGAAGTATAAGTATACCTTCCACATGAGATGTGACGAGATCCCGGGATTGAAGCTGCATGATGGAGCGACCAGGATCTTTCTCAACACCCACGGAACGGATGCGGAGGGAGTCAGTGAAGAGCTGATCCAGCTGTTGAGATACTTTGAGCAGACGACAGAGGAAAATGCAGCAGGAAGTCACAGCAGGAAGATCGAAAAACTGCAGAAACGAGTGGAAGAAATCAAAAAGAACGAGGAAGTGGGGATCAGGTATATGAATGCATTTGAAGAGAAGATGTGGGAGAGGCGCGAAGGCGAAATGATCGGCGAGAAACGCGGCGAGAAACGCGGCGAGAAGCGCGGTCGACAGGAAATCGCTCGCAAGATGGTGGAGAAGAATCTTGACCTTGTGCTGATCAAAGAGATGACCGGTCTCACCGAGCAAGAGCTGAACGCGCTAAAGAAGAGGAATTAAAGCCGGAATAAATGTAATAGCAACCACAAGTCCACCGGAACGAATCT
>CAKUJT010000173.1 GCA_934661765.1 uncultured Senegalimassilia sp. | reverse complement strand
CAAATAACTGCAGCAACCGGAAACTTTTTCTTATGTTTTCTTCTACTGCTCATCTGTTAATACCGCCTCTACAACAAATCTTTCTTCTTTATTACTATTGCACGTAGACAATGTAAGAAGACGATCGCCTTCCTGTATCTCGGTATCGAGATAAATATTTGCCAGATTTCTGGATTCTTTTAAAGACTGCAGGAATTCTTCCATTCCGGAAAGTTCGGAATAGTCAAAGCAGTTCAGAATATGTCTGTTATCATAAACCACCGCAGCAAAAATCTTATAAGTCAGAATATGTTCCGGTGTATAGATCAGTATCGTCTGATGCTTTTTCATATAACTTTCATCTGAAAACTTATGCAGTCCTGCAAACATCGATCCGTTTTTCATATTATGCCCGTATAACACAGTATTTGGATCAGAAAAATCCTTTTGATTCTGACACTCACTGTAGATGGAACCCGGAAGTCCCTGTTTCTTTTCTGCTGTATGAGTCAGATAATAGGTATCATCCTCCTCTTTTTGCAACACCGGATAATCAATACCTGTATCCGGTATCGTAATCCATGCATAAATATCCGGATTTTCTTTCTGAAGTTCGTCAAAATCCACTGGTATCTCCGGTTTGCTTTCTTCCTGCGGGGTTTCCTCCGCTTCATCTACAAGTGTTTGTTTCTCTGTCTCCGAAGACTTCTTTTCTTCTTTCATCTCCTGATATACTTTTCCGCGTTCATTCTGTGTATATAGATATAAACCGCCATAGGTAACAGCTCCTATAAAAAGTATACCAAAAAGGCAAAACAGCACTTTCCGTTTCGTGCTCATAGATGTTCACCCTCTTTACTTCCGTCTTCGTTTTTCTTTTTTTGCCAGTCTTTTTTCCGTAGGGATTACGATCAGAGTCGGTACACCCAGATAACGTTTTACATCTTCTTCTGTCTTGATGGTATCATTGATCAGGTAACCAACCAGAAGCACGCCACAGGCAAGTACCAGTCCCACGAGAATACCCATCAAAAGATTCTTTTGTACATTCGGTCCGATCGGGGTGCTTTCTACCTCTGCTTTTTCTACCGTTGTCGGCTCATCTGTCTTCATAATATATGCCATCTGTTCCGACATAGCTTCTGCCGCTGCATTTGCCACAAGACTTGCATCGGTAGGATCCGGACCGGTCGCTTTAATTACAAGAATACGTGTATTATCGCTGTTGGATACCGAAATCATCTGGTTTACTTCACCTCGGGTGAAAGTTTTTCCACTTTCCGCTTTCACCTTCTCAATGGTGCTGTCCAGTACCGGTTTACTTTTGGCAATCACTTCAAAGTCTGCCGTCAGCGCACTACCAATCTGCAAATCTGTTACGGAAATTACCGTTGTCGATTTAGAAACAATATACAACATTGCACTGGACTGGTACTGTGGCTGAACCATGGTGATCGTATAAAGAAGCGCAATTGCTCCGCATAAAACTCCTGATAAAAGAATCAGCCACCATTTTTTCAACAGTACATGTGCAAGTTCCAGAAGGTCTATCTGATTTTCCTCATTCATATGTTCATTCATCTTCTAGTCCTCCTTTCTGCTCTCATATCTGTAGTAATTACTGTAATGTTTATAATAATAGTTGCCTTTTCCGACATCTACATTATTTAACGCCACACCCAGGAAATTCGGATTAGCCGCTTTCAGCTGCTCCAGCACACTTTTTGCCATCTTACGGGAATCTTTTCCTTCAGAAAGCACCAGAATACTTCCGTCACAACGTTTTGCTGCAACCGCAGCATCAACCACACTGCCAAGCGGCGGAGTATCTACGATCACATAATCAAATGTCTTCTTGAGAGCATGGATCAGTTCTTCAAACCGACCGTTTCCCAGAAGCTCTGTTGTATTCGTTGGAAATTTTCCTGACGGAATCACGTAAAAATTCTTCAGATTTGTCTCATACAGCGCTTCCGCCACACTTTTCTGTCCGGAAAGCACATGGCTTAATCCTACCGATGCATCCCCTTCTGCATGAATTCTGCGCATCAGAACAGAACGTCTCATATCGGCATCCACCAGAACCGTCTTTTTATCGGATTCTGCAAAAATCATCGCAAGACGCATGGATACTGTACTTTTACCATCTGCCGGAAGACAGCTTGTCACCACGATTGCTCTGTTATCCACACCGGTAAACTCAATATTACTTCGCAAACTACGGAATACTTCCCTGGCCTGCTGACTCATTATTTCATCTTCGTCTATTATCAGTTTATTCACTGGCTTTTCTCCTTATCTGTTGTATTTATTTACTGTACTGTCACTTTCAGTTCTGCTTCATTGGAACGGTTTCCATCACTGTCAGTCACAAAGTACGTCAACACATATTCACCCGATGTCGATGTATCTACATGTCCTTTAATCTCAATATTATTGTATAAGCGTTTCCGATCATCTTTGTCATCTGTAATATTTTCTACATATTTTAATGCAGTAAAACCGGATCCTCTGGATATCGTCAGTTCTTTATCTGTCAGGGTGATCACCGGTGCTTCCGGATTTACCGGTTCCGTAGTTGTTTCTGCATCCTCGGATTCTTCTTCTGTCTCTGCATTCTGTCCATTCGTTGCTGTCACATTCTTTTTCTGTGTATCCTGCGCATTCTGACTGTCCTGACTCTTCTGTGTATCTGTTGATGCCTCTCCATCCGCCGATGCCTGTGCATCTTCCTGTGTCTGACTGTCTTCTGTTGATGCTGCAGATTCCTGCTGGCCGGTTCCGTCACCACATGGTACTTCGCGTACCTTTTTTGTCACATTTTTGCTGGAATCTGTTACTGCATATGTAATACTCGCCGTTGTTCCGTCTTCGCTGACCGTTACACCTTCCACAATAATCTGATCTGTCACATCACCATCATGGTCATCACTGGCAGTTACTCCTGCGAGCAGCTCTTCTCTGCTCATCCCCTGGTTATATGTGAAAGCATCATCTGAAATTGTGATTTCCGGCGGTGTTTTATCCCGACCCATAATCAGAAACACACATACACCAACAATAACTACTGTCAACCCTGCCATCAGGGCAACCAATAACTTTCTGCCGTTTCCGTTATCCATACTTCTTTCCCTTCTTATGTTCTCTTTTTATTTCATAACCATGGTCGAATTTGCGCATAAAACCACGGAAAATCGTGCACTACCATTTTGTAATAACTTTTCACTTTTGTCAAGTAATTTATGCAAAACATTCCGCAAATTCTGCACACTCTCACTTTCCCATCTGCTTTTCTGCTTTTTCCGGTACACATATCAGACCAAATCTCCACAGGATCGGATAAATATACGAAACTCCCCGTATATCGCCCAGTGCTTTCGGCCGCTCCGCCATCTTCTGCGTCCTGCTGTTTCTGAATGCAAGTAAAATGCTGCTCCATGCAAGACTCTTACTCTTTTCTCTTCGATCCACCCACAGTTCTCTCGTCCACTCCCCGTTCTTTCCCTTTCGCAGGCGATAACGAAACGGCAATCCCATAGCAGTTTTAAATGCATAATTCTGAAAAGCAAGAATCGCACACCACAGATTCTCTTCCGATGGATCCTGCTGTAGTTTTCGTATTGTATCCTGCCGTTCTCTGTAGGTTCTGCATCTTTCCGCATTGGTACTCAGTTCAGCAGCATTATACATTCCTTTTATATATGGAAGATACGAGTGCACCGACGCTCTCGAAAGTCCTGTGATATCCATAATCTCCGGAACCGATTTCCCTTCCTCGCGCAGTCTGCAAACCTCTGTGTTGGTTTCTGATGAAAATGCTCCCGCCGTAATCAGCAGCTTACGAAGTTTTAATGGTGTAATATCCAGTTCTGCTGCCATCGTCCGAAGAGAATCCGCTTCCTGATATGCTGCCGTCAGTTCTTCCAGAAACGCATCCAGTTGATGTTTTGCATCGTAATCCGGTTTCTTTTTCGGTCTTCCTGCCATTTTCTTCCTCTTTTCCTGTTGTTCCACTTTCATTCTCCATATACAAAAACAAAGCTATCTGTTCATAGATAGCTTTGTTTTTTTCCTGTACACACTTTACCTTTTCCTGTACACAGTTTTTCCTACGGATTTATCGGTTATTAATAGCGGTAACTAAGGCATCGATGGAAGCTCTAATGATGTCGCTGTCGACGCCAGCGCCCCAGGAAAGGGATCCGTCCGGTTTCTGGATACCTACGTATGCGATTGCTTTGGAGCTTGTGCTCATCTCCAGTGCATGCTCGGTATAGGAAATCAATGTGTACTGCATGTCGTATGCTTTTTTCAGTGCGTTGCTTACCGCATCCAGACGTCCGTTACCATTTGCTTCGGTTGTGATCACACGACCCTCGAAGGAAGAGGTAACCTGTGTGGTAATGTGTCCGTTCTGCTGGAAATGTACTTTCTGGATATCCAGCGGTTTCTTGACATTTTCGAAAGTCTCTTTGAACAGTTCGAAGATCTCATCCGGATGAAGTTCTTTATGAGTATGATCGGATACTGCTTTTGCTGCGTACCCCATTGCTTCACGCATCTTCGGCGGCAGGTTCAGACCGTATTTTGTTTCCAGAATATAGCCTACGCCACCTTTACCAGACTGGCTGTTGATACGAATAACATTGGCATCGTAGCTTCTTCCGACATCTCTCGGATCGATCGGCAGATACGGAACGGTCCAGTGATCCGGATCTTTTTCTTCGATCCAGTGCATTCCTTTTGCGATTGCATCCTGATGGGAACCGGAAAATG
>CAKUJT010000172.1 GCA_934661765.1 uncultured Senegalimassilia sp. | reverse complement strand
CAGACACGAAACATGTTTAAATTTTTCAAAAAAATTTATAAACCACTGTTCTGTTTTTGTCTGTGTTTTTTCTCTGTCTTTGTCCTGATTGGCTGCTTAGGCGGTCAGACCAATGATACATCTTCCGGAAAGAAAAGCGGGAAACGAAGTTCTGCTCTTCACCAAGAGATGGCAATTGGAAGTGAAGCACCGGATTTTACCGCCAAGTTGAATAACGGCGAAACTTTTACTCTCTCCGATAAGAAAGGACAGGTCATTCTTTTGAACTTCTGGGCAACCTGGTGCAGCAACTGCGTCAAGGAAATGCCCGCCATCGAGAAGCTTTATGAAGAGTATGGTGACCAGATTGTAATTGTCGGAGTAAATGTAGGCGAAGATGAAGATACTATTGATACATTTATCGAGGCAAAGAATTATTCATTTCCAGTTGCCTGTGACACCGAAAGCAATATCAGTAATCTTTATCCGAGTGCCGGTATCCCCTATACAGTTATAGTAGGAAAAGACGGACTTGTTACCGAGACATTTCTCGGAGCAAAAGATGCAGACAGCCAGTACACGAAGCTGCGCCGTGCTTTACAGGAAGCTTACGAAGCAAACTAATTCACGACAGACTCCAGATTCACAAGCGATTTAGATAGTCTGGCGCAAGTCCGATGAATCTAAATCCAGTTTAAACACACATGAATTCAGACAGCACAAAGTAAGCAGTACACTTAGCACTTTATTATTTTGCAAACCCGTATAGCAGACAGGAAAAAATTTTAAAAAAGAAAGGAGTTACACATGAAAGTTGTAATGTATGGAACAAAAGCATGCCCAGACTGCGTCGAGGCAGAAGAAATTTTAAAAGAGAAAGGAATCCAGTATCTGTATATGGAATTTTCCGACAATATCGGATATCTGAAGCGTTTCCTCACACTCCGCGACACAAACCCGATTTTTGATGAAGTAAAGGAAAACCACTGGGTCGGCGTTCCTTGCTTCCAGTTCCAGGACGGAAGCCTGTCACTGGACATCGACGAAGTCGTAAAACGAGCAGAAATGGAAGGTTAAATAGAAAACTGACCTTCCAGAATCTTAGGTTTGAAAAAAGCGTGCCTGGCGACAGCACGCTTTTACAAAATGTATCAATGTCAATATCGATGTGAGGTCGATAGTAACACCTGTATTTATCCAAGAGTATTCCCCTGTCCTCAAAATAGCGGCAATATGATACTGCCTTTTTATTTTTCATCCAAATAACTTATCAGTTATGCTGCTTCACTCACTTTCACTGCATCTTTATTTTTCTCACGAAGATGTTTGAAGATCAATCCCCCGACGTTTCCTGCAAGAAGTCCGCCAAGAAGGAATCCCATAACGATCGGTGACTGGTCTGTTGCCATGGAGATTGTCTCTCCGATTCTTGACAGGATAAATGTCACGCCCGGATCCACAACTGTTGCAATGATGCGTGCGAGCGGTGCAACTACAATCGCTCCTGCGATTACATTTACTCCTGCCGGAAGTTTCTTCTCGATGACTGGTGCAATAAATCCAATCAGATATCCCGCGATAAATCCCGGAAGAATTCCATATCCACCAACTGCTGCTCCTGCCACAACTGCATAAATCGGATTTACTCCCATAGCGATCGGTACAAGAATTGCTGCCGCAACCCCTCCCATACTTCCAGATGCCTCTCCTACCTGTCCCAAAAATTCTAATCCAAGCAGATCACCTGTAATATACTTGTGGAGCGCCTCCACAAGAAATGTTGCCACTGCGGCATTTGCCATGCCTTCCATTGCAAGAGAGCCTTTCGGCATTCTTGCTGCGAGGTGCGCGTCATGCAATTGCATGACATACTTCTACTGCGCACCTCTGCAAGTCTACACTCCGTTTCGGTCGGCGCAAAACCATTGTCCACCGGACAATGTGCGCCCTGCCGGATGCTATATCAGCTGATATTTCCGACTCCTGGATTAGTGTAACGTGCAGTTTTCTATTTGTCCAATTGATTATTTAAATAGTAATGTCTTTATATATTCCCGTTGTCAATAAATCCATATTTTTCCCTTAATAATAAACGCTGCCAATTAAAAAAAGAACAAAAAGCATGCTTATTCTAATACTTTTCGTTCTTTTTTCTCTATCACTATTCAAAAAATCTATCATGACTTAGCGAACGCAGTTGCCGTCACGGATATAAGAATCAGTATACAGCCTGCCATCGACGAAAGACTTGCACTCTCATGCAGGACTAAAATCCCCACGATCATACTGGTCACCGGTTCAAATGTACTTAAAATTGCCGCATCCTGGGCTCCCACATACTGTACACCATACTGAAAAAATCCCACTCCGATAAACGCTGCACCAAGTGACAGAACAAATGCCGCGATCCATGCATTTACATTCATATGGAGCACAAAACTTCCCGACACTTTCCCAATCAAAAATACCATAATGGAGCCGACAATATTCATATAAAATATCATCTTCATAGCAGGGATATCCTGCAGCCCGCCCACTTCCAGATATAATATGTAAAATGCATACGTCATTCCGGATATAAGCGCAAAAACAAATCCCATCGGCTTTGCCTCACCGCCGCTTCCTGCATAGGACAGGAAAATACCGATCATGCACAGACCAACACACACAATTTTCAGCTTAGGCACACGTCTTCTCAAAAATATCAGACTGCCAAGCAACACAAAAACCGGATATCCAAAATGAATGACCGTCGCCATACCTGACGGCATATAATCGTACGCACTATACAAAAGAAGCGCTGTGATGCCATAGCCAAACACCGTCACACACAAAATCTTTTTTCCTTCCTCCACAGATAGCTCCATCGGAACTTTCCGCACTTTCAGGTAAATGTACAGCGGAATGATTGCCAGGGCAAACCTTAAAAATAATGCTCCCACTATCGTGCTTCCATCCGCGCAGATCACTTTCACAAGCAATGGCATAAAACCAAAGTAGACTGCGGACAGCAATAAATATATGAATCCTTTTACTCTTGTATTCATTATCCCAGTTTCTTTTCCTTTTCATTATACTGAGCCAGCTTGCTATCATCCATCTCCCACAGCCAACGTCCACCGTCACACATAGACAAATCCGGACAGTCACCTTTTACATAGGCATAAATCGGTGGCTCGTCTTTATATTTTTCAATTGCCTCTGTCAGCTTCTCGATCATACGTGGTGCATCTTTCGGAACTTTCCCTTTCACACGAAGTTCTAGGAAGTCATTAAATCCATCATAAAGCATTTGATGTCCGTCCGGTCCTTCTTTCAGAAGCTCAATCAATGTACGCTCTTCTTCCATATTTTCCACTTCATCCGCCGGAATAAATGCTCCGGATTTGATATCTTCATAAAGTGCAACCTGATTATGAAGAAATAAAGAGAAGTTTACAATATGATCCGGCTGCGTCTTGTTCAGGAACTCTGCCAGAGCAACTGCATTTTCCTGGCCTCTGCCTTTACCGGCAACACCTGACATAACATGCGCATCAAAAATCAATCCGACTTTTTGGATTCTTGCGATCTCTTTATACGCCTGATCCTGGGTATGCTCTTTTCTCATAAACTTCAGCACATCATCCAGACCACTTTCAATCCCCAGATATAAATGTCTCACCTTGCGGTCATATAATTCCTGAAGTTCCTCATCACTTTTCAGTCGGATACTTGTTACAGTCGCATCCATGTTGATCATCTGACAATCCGGAAAATATTTATCGATCAAATCAAGTATCGCACGCAGTCGATCCATTTTCAGTCCAAATGCATTACCATCTCCAAGAAATATCTTTCTTGGATTTCCTCCCAGATTCTTCACTCTTTGCAGTTCCTCTTCGACCTGCTCAAGCGGCAGCTCACGATATTTTAAATCTCTGAACAGATTACAGAATTTACATTTATTATAAGAGCAGCCGACCATGACCGGCAGCATGTAAGATGCACGTTCCATTGGCGCACGACAAATTCTACCTTCATATTCCATACCATTACCTCCAATTCAACCTACTACTTTTAAATCTGTAAGATTCCACCTGCTTGAGTACATACATATTGCACTTATCCACAGGTATCCATATTATAACACAATTTTTCCAAAATCAATGCCCTGTCCTCACTCATTTTCCACATTTCTGAAGATTTTCTTACAGTTTCGTGAAGATTGTGTGACATCTCTTGAGTCCATTTTGCATTCATTATAAAATATGAATTGCTCACAGGGGGGGTATAAGTGATTATGGGAAACAAAAAGAAACAGACAAATGAATTTGATAATTACTTCGATGATGATTTCGAAGTTGTATATGAAGATCCGGAGGATCTTGGGAGCTATTTGAGTGAAGATAGTTCTGATAATAACGATGATTACGACGATTATGACGATTATGATGGCGACACCGACTATTATGATGATTATGATGATGATGATGATTACGATTATGATGATGATTATGATGACGATTATGATGATTATGACTATAACAACAACGGCAGAGATTCAAAAAAGAAAAAGCGCAACGACAAACAGGATCCGGATTCCAAAAAATCCAAGAAGAAAAAGCGTCGCGGACTGCCCAATGTAGGAAAACCGGTTGCAAATATTGCTAAGACCGGCATTAACGCGACTAAAAAATTAGTCGGAACCATTCTCCGGGCAGCCACACTGATTTTAATCGCTCTCATCATTCTGACATTGTTGAAAGCATTTTTAAGTAACGCCGGTTCTTATGGAAAAATCCTGTTACTCGGACA
>CAKUJT010000171.1 GCA_934661765.1 uncultured Senegalimassilia sp. | reverse complement strand
AGAACAAAGAAGGAGGCTTTTGCACATGAAGGGAAAGAAAATCGTATCAACGCTCCTTGCGCTGCTGCTTCTCGCCAACCTGCCCGTGTCGGCGCTGGCGGCGGACTGGGACATCGGCAGCGGCGACATCACCGTAAACGCCGGAAGCGGCGGGCAGACGGTCACCCAGGGCTCGCAGGTCGATGTTCCGGACAACGCGCCCGTCATTACGGGAAGCTCCACGGAAAACACCGTCACCATCAACGCGGAGAAGGATCAGACCGCAAACGTCACCCTCTCCGACGCAAACATCGACGTGAGCGGTAAGGACAAGGCCGCCGTTTCCACCACCGGCGAGGGCAATGTCAGCATCGAGCTGGACGGCGACAGCACCCTCAAGAGCGGTAAGGGTCATGCCGGCCTTGAAAAGGACAACGGCGGCAGCCTGACCATTGCAGACGAGGACAAAAACGGCAAGCTGACCTCCGAGGGCGGCAAGTACGGCGCAGGCATAGGCGGTGGAAACAAAGGCAATGGAGATAACATCGCCATCTCCGGCGGCGATGTCAAGGCCACCGGCGGCACATGGGGCGCAGGCATCGGCGGCGGGAAAAACGGCGCAGGCAGCGGCATCACCATCTCCGGCGGCGAGGTCGAGGCCACCGGCGGCAGCGCCGGCGCAGGCATAGGCGGCGGCTACGAGGGAGATGGCAGCAACATCACCATCACCGACAGCAAGGTCACTGCCACCGGCGGCTACGGCGGCGCGGGCATAGGCGGCGGCCATCAGGGAGCTGGTAGCTACATAACCATCTCCGGCGGCGAGGTCAAGGCCACCGGCGGCAAGTACGGCGCGGGCGTCGGCGGCGGCTTCAAGGGCAACGGCAATAACATCGCCATCACCGGCGGCGAGGTCAAGGCCACCGGCGGCTTAAACGGCGCAGGCATAGGCGGCGGTCTGCGGGGCAAAGGAAAAGACATCACCGTTTCCGGCGACGCGAAGCTGAAGGTGCAGGGCGGCGGTGAAGACGATTATGACGGAGCGGGCGCAGGCATAGGCGACAGCGGCAGCCGCGACGAACTCGCAATCCCGACACCCGGCGCAGAGGTCGTGCCGGACACCTCCGGCCTGACGACGAACGGAAGCATAGAGTATTACGCCCCCGGCGCGGACATGGAAAAGGATAAGCCGGAAAAAACCACGGTCGGCACCCTTCCCCCGCAGGAGAAGCCGGTCGAGCCCATCGAGCCCGCCGAGCCTGAGCAGCCTGAGGCAGAGCGCGGCATGGATGCGCCCCTCTACCGGGTGACCGATCAGGACGGCAAGGACATTGCCCACAAGGCTGAGCGCAAGGACGGCGTGCTGACCGTCACGGTCGATGCTGACTTCGCCATCCTCACGGGCAAGCTCAGCAGCATCGACACTCTCAAGCGTCAGGGCGTTGAAAAGATCGTGTTTGTCACGAACAAGGCAGCCTCGACCTTCCAGGCCGCCGATCTTCTGGAAAAGGGAGCAAGCAGCGACGAGTACAGCCTCACCCATGACGGCGCGACCGTCACCTTTGTCGTGAGCGAGAAGAAAACTGACGTAAACGGCATTCTCATCCAGCTCTAAACGGAATCTCACAATCCATATGGGCGGGGCTGTTAGAAAACACCCTGTCATTGCGAGCCAGTGCGCACACTGGCGTGGCAATCCCCAAGATTTTCAGATCGTTCATTCTGTGGTCTTGGCCCTCCCATGCAACCGGGAGATTGCCACACCAGTGACACCGGTCACTGGTTCGCAATGACAGCGTTTCTTAACAGCCCCGCCTTGTCTGCCGAAAAGCGACAGGCAAAGAAAAGAAATAATCCGAACCCATCTTCCACAGGGAAGATTTGGTTCGGATTATATCGGCTTGGTGCGAGAGAGGGGACTCGAACCCCCACGGGATTACCACACGCACCTCAAACGTGCTTGTCTACCATTCCAACACTCTCGCAAGTGCTTGGGTATTATATCCTATTCTGCCGGATTTGTCAAGTGCGATTTACGGGATGGGACGGTAGTTTTTTTCAGAGACGGCATAGCCTCTGCCGGGGGCAGGCTGCCACTGGTAGCGATTTTTCTGCTCCTCCGGAAACAATTTCTCCATAATGGCGGCGATGACACCGCCATGGGTGATGAGAACGGCATCCTCTTTCAGCAGGTCCGGCAACGCGGACAGCACCCGTTGGGTCATCTGGTTGCCGCTCTCCCCCTCTGGTGGGATATTTGCCATATTGTCTCCGGTGAGCCAAGCCTGATAGTCCCGCCGGTCCTTCAGCTCTTCGTAGGTGTGCATTTCGAAAACGCCGAAGTCCACCTCCCGGAAGGTCGGGCATTGGGTATGGGCCACGGGACCGAAGAGGATGGACAGGGTCTGCTCTGTCCGGCGCATGCCGCTGGTAAGAAATCGGGCCTCCGGTATTTCATAGCACAGCCGCTTCAGCTCTTCGGCTCCCTCCTGAGATAAGGGCAGGTCCGTACTGCCGCAGTAGCGGTGCTCCAGATTCGCCTGGGTCTTGCCGTGGCGGATAAGGTAGAGCGTAGTCATTTCAGTCTCTGCTCCAATCCGCAGAAAATTCGATAGACCCGGCTTGCGTGAGCAGCCAGATATTGGCACACCAGGCCTGTCACCTGCCGCCACTGGCGAAGTTCCGGGTCGATGGGGACCACACCGCAGAATACATCCATGCAGATCAGGGTCTTCTCGGAAAGGTCCTGGCCTTTCAGTATTTCCAGAGGGTCCTTGTCTTCCTGGACGCAGGCCAGAGTGAATTCCTCCAACCGGTCAATGCAGGGTTTGGAAAAATCGATATCGCTTCCGGTGCAGGTATAGATATCCTCCGCCGGAATGCCCAAGGTGCTTTCCGCAAAGGCTCGCTTGCCCTGATAGGCCCCGCCAATAATCAAATCCATGTTCTTTCTCCTTTACAATAGGGCCATTGCGCCCAGAGCTCCCAACTCCGCCAATGTCAGGCAATAGCCGGAAATATCGCCGTTCATACCTCCCAGGCTCTTGTATGCCCTGCGCAGAGCCAGCCCATAGACGGTAAGCTCTGCCGCAATGACCCAGACGTAGGTTGGCCAAATGCAGAGGGCTCCTGCCAGACACAGCAGCAGCGCAGCCCCGGGGATGCAGATATCCGCCGCCCTTGCCTTTTTCTGAACATACTGGCTGGTGGACATTTTGGGCAGCACCGCCACTGCCACCGCACTGGCGCAGCGGCTGACCACAGGAATCGAAATCAACATTCTGGCATCCGCCCAATTGGGTGCGGCAGTGCAAACCGCAAACTGGAAGAGAGCCAGCAGAATGGAGCCGATGACGGCAAAGGAGCCAACATGGGAGTCCTTCAGAATTTCCCGGCGGCGATCCAGGTCCCGGCAGGACCGGACGGCATCGGTCACATCCATAAAGCCGTCCAGGTGGATGCTGCCCGTCAGGATCCACGGGGCGGCGCAGAGGACGGCTCCCTGGACAAGCACAGGCAGCGCAAGAAAATCGCACAGCAGACTTCCCAGCCACCAGACAAGACCGATCTCCAAGCCCACCAGGGGCAAGCACCACAGGAGCTTGTCCCGGGCCTGCTCATCCCAGATCTGAACGGGGCAGGGTATGGCGCAGAACATGGACTGGCACATAACAAACGCGTGAAACAGGGACTTCATTTGGGAATCCCTCCCTTGTGAAAAATCAGATTCCCGGCGCTGACCTCAATCACGGTGTCAGCCCGGGAGGCCAGGTACCGATCCAGTTTGGCAAGTCCCCGGCGGTAATTTTCCGTTACCTCATCGTAGCGGGCAGCATCAGAATAGATATAGTCGCTGACCAATACCAGATTGGAGACCCTATCGCAGAGTGACCCCAGCCCCTTTTGGCAGCGGTCAGCTGCATCCTCGTCCATCTCACAGGAGGTAGGGTCCGGGAAAAGCTCATTGAGGAGCAAGGCGGTGACACTGTCCAGAAGGAAGCTGCCATTGGGGTCTGCTTTGGTAAGCACCTTGGCGATGTCTCTTCCCTGCTCCACGGTCTCGAAGCCCATGCCGTCCCGGTCGGCGATGTGGCGGCGGATACGGTCCCTGTCCTCCTGGTCGCTGGGAATCATAGTGGCAATATAGTAGCGCTTCCCGCCCCCAGCCAATTTCACAGCCAAATTCTGGGCCAGGGAGGACTTTCCGTTTTTTGCCCCTCCCGTAATCAATACAATCATTTCCGGGCCTCCACGGTGAACTTATCCCCTTCCCGGATCTCCTCCAGGTAGCCGTCATCAATGCCCGCCTGGTCAAAGGTAGCCATATCGTTTATGATGCTACAGGCAGCGGACAAAACCTGGAAGGCCAGCGGGCAGCCGCTGCCCTCGCCCAGGCGCATACTCAGCTGGAAGATCGGCTCCAGCCGCAGCTCTTCCAGAGCCAGCCGATAGCCGATCTCGTAGGACAGATGGCTGGGCACAAAATAGTCCCGGGCCGTCGGACAGAGCCGGGCAGCGCAGAGGGCGGCTACCACAGAGATAAAGCCGTCGATGACCACCGGCCGGTGGCTGGCAGCGGCCCCCAGGAAGGCCCCGCACATGGCCGCTAAGTCGAAGCCGCCGACCTTTTGCAGAACGTCCACCGGGTCTTTCCCATTCGGTTGATTCAGGGCAATGGCCTGGGCAATGACCTGCTTCTTTTTTTGAAAGGATTCGTCGGTAATGCCGCCGCCTCTACCAGTGACAGTCTCTACCGGCACCCCCAGCAGCACTGCCAGCACCGCCGAAGAGGTGGTGGTGTTGCCGATGCCCAT
>CAKUJT010000170.1 GCA_934661765.1 uncultured Senegalimassilia sp. | reverse complement strand
AGCTGTTTGGCGTAAATCTGCCCGCTGACGATGGTTTTAATATCGTGCAGCACATCGGACAGGTTGACCTCGGTTTCATCCAGTTGGATCTTTCCGCTTTCGATGCGGCTCATATCCAAAATATCATTGATGAGCGAAAGTAGATGGTTGCCGGAGGCAAGGATCTTGGTAAGGTATTCCTTCACGCGCTCCTTGTCGTCCAGATGGCTGACTGCCAGCGTGGTAAAGCCGATGATGGCGTTCATGGGGGTGCGGATATCGTGGGACATATTGGAAAGGAAGGTGCTCTTGGCGCGGTTGGCGTTTTCGGCGGCGGCAACGGCATCCGAGAGCGCCTGGTTCACCTGCCTGTCGGCGGTGCGGTCAGACAAAACCAAAATGTACTTGGTTCTCTCCTTCACCTCGCTGCCCATGGCAACCACGTGGAACCAGCGCCGTTCTCCTGTTTCCTGATGTACATACTCCATGTCCCATTCGCGCTGTTCGCCGCCCGCAAGCCCTTCCAGATAATTTTTGGTGCGCTCGGAGGAATTCTGCGGGTGCAGCAACGCCAAGGTATTGATGTTCCTGCGCACGCTCTCCTGCGTCAGACCCAGCAGCCGTTCCATATTTGGGCTGATATAATCTGCCTTGTAGGTTTTTGCATCCAACATCAGGAAAACGTCGTCCACGTTTTGGGACAGCTTTTGGAACAGCTCGTCCCGGCACAGAATCTCGTAATCCTTGCGGCGCAGCTTGACGTGACCCCGGCGCGTAACC
This sequence comes from uncultured Senegalimassilia sp., assembly GCA_934661765.1. The sequence goes on along the minus strand of CAKUJT010000170.1, from coordinate 4,050 downwards.
AGCAGAATGATCAGCACGGCAATCGCCAAAACAATGCCGGTTACAATCTGCACCGTGCGCAGCCAAAGCTGATTCATACCGGCATTGACGGCATCTACGGGAACAATGCCCGCCATGATCCAGTTCTGGACACCGGCGCTCTCGTAGACCATATAGTATCTTGTGCCGCCCAGCGTCACCTCACGGTTTCCGCTGGCACCTTTTGCAAAGTCGCTGGCAAGCTCTTGCATCTGCGTCTCGGTAAGGTCGGAATAATCGCGCAGTACCGCAACAAGGTTATAGATGGATTCCTCGCCCTCTGCAATATCTTCAATCACGACCTGCCCATCCGGGTAGATGACATAGCTGCTGGCAGCGCCGCCGAAAGCCGATTCGTCCACGGTTTTCATCACGTCGGCATTGTAGCGGCTGATGGCGATGGCATCGTAGGCAAAGCCGCGGTAGACGCCCTTGGTTTCGGGGCAGATGAACACCAGCATCGGGTCACGCCCGGGTAAAACCGCATTCATCACAACGTCGTCCTGATCGGCAAGCAGCTCGTCCAGATTGCTTTGCAAGCCAAGGTAGCCTGTTTCACCGCCGGGTGTCATGTAGTTGCCGTCGTAAGAAAGAAAGTAGAATCCGGCAAAGCCAAGCTCCTGCTGCGCAGACTCCAGATACGCCTGCGTTCCGGCATCATCGGGGTTACTGTACAGAAAGCCGTTCCATAAATGCAGATAGGACAGGTTTTTGTTTACCTGCTCGCTCAGGATGCTGTTGGATTTATGCAGAACTTCCTCTAAGTGGTCGGTGCTTTCTTCGTAGACGGTTTTGGATACAAACGAAAGGTACTGCACACCCAGGCAGGCAAAAAACGCGATCACCAGCAGAACAGCAGCGGCGGTCAGCCTTTTGCGCGGGAAATGGCGCTTTGTTTTCAGTTGCGGCTTATCAGCTTCCATAGCGCTTTACCCCCCCCCCTAACGTAATGTAGCTTTCCGGCGCGGCAAGCACCACGCTGCCGCTGCAAACCGCATCGCTCCAAGTGTTTTTGACCGTGGCTTTCCCGCGCTCAAACGCGCGGCTTTTGTCCTGCAGCAGCGGTGCCATCTGCTTTTCCGTTGCCAGGCAGGTCACGGTAACGGTATCGTCGTCCCGCAGCGGCTGCCCGTTACGGGTAACGCCGGTCAGCGTATAGCTGCCGTCGTTTTCCTGTACCTGCACGGCAATGCCGCTGACCACCGGCAGGGAGCCGCGGTTGAACGGGGTAAAACCGCCCTCGCAGCCCTCCACAAAGGCGCGCAGGGTGTCCTTCAGCTCAGCGCCCGTCATGGTGCGCTGGTACGACATAAGCCCGTTGGGCATGATCATGGCGCGCGCCGCTGCCTTGGTATAGTCGGCCTGCAGCACGCTGCCGGTAAAGCTGCTGGCAGGTGCCACCAGCACATCGGTGCCGTAAATGCCGCGCAGCGTGTTTGCCATAACCGAGAAGGACGCATTGCCGCCATTTTTGTGGAACACGTTGGAATAGGCTTTCTCACTGGTCAGCACAACATCGCTTGTGTCGGGCGTTTCCTCTGCCAGAAGCTGGGCATTAAACGCCCGGTAGGCTTGCTTGGCGTCATATTCGCCCGCAATCATCTTGGAAACCACATCCTGCGAGATGGCAAAGAAATCGTTGGAGGCGATGCGGATATACATATGGTTTTCTTCCACCACCGAGCGCACGTCCTTCATGGTGTCGGTCAGGTGGTAGCTGACGTTCTGGCTGTAGCTCAGCAGGTCCTGCCCTTCCGCGAGGATCTGGCTCTGCGCGCCCTCCGACAGCATAACGTGCAGGATCTGCATCGCTTTCTCGCGCCGGGTGGGATCCTGCTCCAGATCGCGGTTCAATGCCACTTGGAAGTAGGGCGTGGTCATCAGCCACTTTTCCCCGTTCTGGTTGAAGAACGGCAAAAAGGTTGCATCAATGCCCTGGTCTTGGAACATCTTTACACCGGCGGAGCTGCCAAAGTACATGGCAAGTTCCCCATTGCCGAACATCCCTGTCACGTCATCGTAATTCAGCTCCAAGTCCGCCGCCGTAAGGCCAGTGTCCTGAATGAACTGCTCCATCCGTTCAAAGCCGCCCAGCCACACGGTGCTGTCCAGCCCGACACGGGTGTTGCTGGCGGGGTCGCTGTAGGCGGTGCGCCATTTGCGCCCTGCTGTGGTCGTAAGCTCACCGGCAGAAAGCCCCTGCAGCATTTCCATGCAGGTGTAGTCGTACAGATAGTCGGCGGTAAAGCCGCGGATGCCCACTTCCTCAAAGGCTTTGCAGGCAGCGACAAAGCTGGCGTAATCGGTGGGCAGCGGAATGTCGTACTGCTCAAAAAGGTCGCAGTTGACCACAAAGCCGTGGACATCGGGGCAGACGGGCAGCCAGTTTACGCTGCCGTCCGCATTTTTAAAGCTGTTGAGGTAGGTGTTGTAGACAGCGCCCGCCTCGTTGGTGGCGGCAAGATCCATCAGGCTGTCCTTTAAGGGGGCTGCGTCATGCAGGGAGAAACGGCAGCAGGTGATAATGTCCGGCAGACCGCCGTTTTGCTGCAGGAACTTGTAAAAGTCCAAGTCGTTGTTGCCCACAATAAACTCAATGTTTACGTCCGGCAGCTGCGCCTGCACATAGGGGGCGTACTTTTCGTACAGGGCGTTGGTCCACAAATAGACCTGAATGGTTTCGGCGTCCTCCTGCGCCTGCACTGCCTCGGTGCTTTTTCCGGCGCATCCGCTCAGCAGGGATACGCCCAGCACCATAGCGGCAAGCAGGGCAAAAACCTTGTACAGTCGTTTCTTTTTCATCCAATCCTTCTCCTCACGACCCGAAGTCAGGCTGCGTTTCCCGGCAGGCTGCTTCGGCTTTGTAACAACAACATCACGACCTATAAAAAATACTATCGCAATTTTTGCGGGGTTCCTGTTTTGTGCGCCGCGGTATGCAAAAGGGCGCGGGCAATGTTAGACAGGATAATTTAAATATTTTATCATGATAACGACAAGATTTCAACATCCTTCCTCTGTTTTTTATAAACGTATTCATAAATCATACAGTTACCAAAGGCTTGACAGCCGCGCCTTTGCTTCGCCGGTTTATTGAATTTTTATCTTTACCAGAAACCATCTGTCTTGATTTGCAAAAAGCTGTTATGACCTATTCAGATTTCTCGCAATGACTTTGGTTATCGTGGCAAGTTAGGCGTTCAAATCGTTATCCTCCGCCAGCAGCACCTTGATCCCTTTCAGGCTTCTGCGCTTTGCTGGCTTCTTTGCTTTTTCGACCTTTTCAGAGCTTGTCAGCTCCATGGGGATTTCCACGGTAAAGGTCGTGCCGACTCCCTTTTTGCTTTCCGCCGTAATGGTTCCGCCCATCAATTCTACATATCTCTTTTGTATTGCGGTCTGTGGGTCGTTCTTATCCAATGGCTTCACCCTGGCCCCGCCTTGCATCATCCCAAAATACAGGTGGAAACCTGTGCTGTCGCCGGTATTGCCTGCACAACCTACAAAAAAGAAAGACCGAAGTAAAAGCCCAAAAAAGGCTTTACAACTTCGGTCTTTTGCTTTAAGTTAACAGTTGTGAAAAAAGAAACTCAAAAGCAAGAACAGCATATCGAAATTTTGGAAAAAGGTCAACAGTTAAAATTTCGGATGCCAACAGAAATAAGAATATCGAAACACAACGCACTCTATCAGGCAAGCATCCAGCTTAAGGGACTGTATGGTTTAGAATTTTCCGCCGGAACTGCCGCCAAAGCCGTCGCTGTCGGTACTCGACCCGCTGGAACTGCTGTCGTCCTTGACGGGGTCGTACGTTTCGGTCTCGGTGGTGTGGGTGTAGGTGTCCTCCACCACAGAAAGCGCCAGGCCCTCGGCGGGCATGTAGGCGTTGGCGTGGGTCTGCTCGTTGGCAGTTTTCATCTGCGCATAGAAGATGCCACAGACAATGCTCGCCACAACCAGCGGAATGACAAACACAAACACCCACTTGATCCAACCCTTGGCGGGGTCGTTGCCGCTGTCCAGCGGTGCACC
>CAKUJT010000169.1 GCA_934661765.1 uncultured Senegalimassilia sp. | reverse complement strand
AGGACGGAAGCCGTGAGCAGGAAGTAGAAATCTACTACCGCTTCATCGGCAAAATCGACTGACCTTTCTTTTTTACCAAACAATATCTTTAATTAAGGGAAACGGGAACAAATATGCCAGATCTTAGCATACTTGTTGAGCTTGCTGAATATTACGATGTTGAAATGAGAGAACTCCTGGATGGAGAAAGGAGCCAGGCTATGAATAAAGAGATGAGAGAAACTTTGGACAAAGTTGCAATGTATGAAGAATGGACAAAACGAAAAGCACTACAGGCTGGAAATCTTGCCTTTGCATCAATGTTTGTGATTGGTGTAATGGCAATTATTATTCAAATGTTATTGACAATAAATATTCGCTTTATTTTAGGAGAGACAGTAAGTGTTTTAACCGGAGGAATCCTGTATGCAGCTATTATGATATACAATGGAATATGGGATAAATGTTTGCCCCAAAATACTACTGTATGGAGGGATTTTCTTACCAGCGTATTATGTTCAGGAATTTTTGCTTTTCTCTATGGCGTATGCTTGTTAAGAATGGGAGCTACAGAAACACAGATAACACGATTAGCTTTTGAATTTTGGATTGGTATTACTATTGTCGCATTTATTATTCTTAGAATTCTGACATTTATCAATCGGAAAAAGAAACAAAATCCAACAAATACTCAAAATATAAAAGAAATTTCACCATTATCTAAGATGGAATATATCAAGATTTACAATGCACAAAATATAATAGAAACGGAACAACTCATGGAAATGTTAAGACAAAATGGAATAATGGCTTTTTCACAGGAGGCAAGTGCGAATGTTGCGATGCATGGGGCACCTGGCTTTGGAATATATGGAATGGATATATTCGTAAAAACTGATGATGCAGAAAATGCAGTAGAGCTGATTAAGGAGATTCGAAATCAAGAAAAGCATTAGAAAATTGGTATTCTTGATAAAAAAAATTGGATTCAGATGACAAAAGGAGAATGGCTAAAGCTGTTCTCTTTTTTCTATGCTATAATTCAAAAAAATATAAATTTTTTGAGACGATCATCAAAAAAAGACGACTTTATAATTGAGAACATTTTTGAGGAGGGGAATATCATAGACGATAAAAAAATCATAGAACTCTATTTTGAAAGAAACGAGCAGGCAATTAAGGAAACAGATATAAAATATGGAAAACTTTGTCACAAAATTGTGAGATTTCAGCTGATAAAAGGCACCTGTCTGTGACATTTCTGTGAGGATTATCAGTATAGAGCTAATTAATGAACCTCTATATTTTTTTATCATTTCCTTCATCGTCCGATGTTCCTTTCAAATCTGTGATCCACAGCATGAGATCTTTCAATACGGAAGTATTTAATTCATAATAAATAAACTTTTCTTCTCTTTGGTTTCGGATTAAATCAGCTTCCTTCAATATTGCAAGGTATATTATGTGTCAAGAACCAGTTACTTCAAAAAAACTGTTTTATTTTTAGAAAAAACTGTTTTGGGAGAACCGATTGATGTTCAAATGCATCTAATTGATGTAAAATAAAAAAACACGTGTATAAATGTCCGGACCAAAGGAGAAACAGGCTATGACAAAAAGTGCATTTATTAAGGAGGTCCACGATGCAGAAGCGATGCTATATCATGTGGCCAAATCCATTTTAAAAAATGATGCAGATTGTTGTGATGCTGTTCAGGAAACGCTTCTCAAAGCATATGAAAAGCTGGATACATTAAAAAAAGAGAAATTTTTCCGAACCTGGATCACCCGAATACTAATTAACGAGTGTAACGGAATCATTCGCAAAAGAAAAAATATCATTCCTTATGAAGAATACATGGAAAATGCGCAAATGTTTGAAGAGAACCGTTACGACCACCTGTATATGGCAATTATGGAACTTCCGGAAAATCTGAGAATACTGGTAACCTTGTATTATATTGAGGGCTTTTCTCTGAAAGAAATCAGTGCAATTTTTAATATCCCAGAGGGAACGATCAAAAGCAGACTCTCTAAGGCGAGAGAACTTTTAAGGGAACAGCTTCTCGAGGAAACGGAACGAAAATCTATTGTAAACACAAGTATTTGCAAAGTATCCGAAAAAATGACAAGAAAGGAGCATATGCCATGTTAGAAAATAACTGGAAGGACTCAGCACCGAAGGTACCACAGGAGTTCCATGAAAAATTTGAAGAAACGTTGAGACAGATTGAAGAAACGACGATATCGGACAACAAAAGGAAAAATAAAAAAATCCGGATTCGTGTTTTGACAGTAGCAGCTGCACTTTGCGCCTGCATGACTGTTACCGTAGCCGCAAAAGAATTTCTGAAGTGGAATGTAGTATTAAAAGAACGATTAAATCCGTCCGAGGAACAACAGAAATCTTTGGAAGAAACGAATTATATCCAAAATGTTAACCAGTCAGAAACACATAATGGTGTAACAGTTGCTCTGTCAGATTCTCTTCAGGATCAGGGGATTTTATATGCAGTTTTTGAGATAAAGACCGGAGCGGATATTTCCATGGATCAAAATACTTCTTTCGAACATTTGGATATAAAAATTGACGGAAAATCAGTGTTTGGAGATGAACAATTTGGATCATGCAGTGTAGGCGGAGGTTTGGCATATTTAGAGGATGATGCAAATACATCTGCGCATCTTCAGTATTATGAGGCAACTTTTTCTTATGACTCCGATTACAATTTAAGTGGAAAAAAAGTAGAGATCACATTAGAAAATCTGACAGAAGACGGAGACAAAGCATCGGAAGGAACTGTAGTGGCACAGGGAACCTGGAACTTTGAATGGACTGTTGGAGAACTTGATCCAGAAACGCTTCTGGAGGTGAACAAGAAATGTGATTTTGGAGGCTATGAAATTAATGTGAGAAGCATGGAGATATCCCCATTTTTCTGGAAAATTTATCTTGACTATCAGGATGCAATGAAGGTATATGAGGATGAAAGAAATCGCTTTGAGTACAATGGTTCTGATTGCGGAATGGATCTTTATGCAAGAACCCATATTGATGCTGTGAGGTATAAAGATGGTACAGTCGTAAACTTTGATTCGGCTTTAGGCGGAATTGGAGGTGGTGGTGAACTAGAGGACAAGAAAAATGGTGTTGTGGTGATTCGAAATAGCTTCGGACAAGCGATAGATGTAGATCAGCTTCAGGCTGTGCATTTTGGAAATGTGGATCAGTGGCTTGAAGTAAGATGATTTTTGAAAAAAAGATAGAAAGACCATTCGTCTTCCACGATAAAATACAATATATGTGAATGCAACTGTTGACATGTACTATATATTGTGCTGTCCTACAATTGGATTATCGTTTATGCATAGCCCACTATGCAGTAAAATTTTGTTCTGGTGTAAAGCCAGGAGCAATCATTTGAGAAACTATATCTGGAAAACAAGGAAAGACATCAAAAACCTGGAATGGATTTTTGGTGTCTTTTTTTGTTGCAAAAATCTGGAATCCAAGCAAAGGGAGCAAATACAAAAAAAAGGATGAGCAAATCTGATTTAGACGTTTTGCATCAGACCAGTCGAACTGGGGCTGATCTCCCAGGAGGGCTTTCATGCCTTACACAGGTAACATAAAAATCGCCCTCCAGTCGATAAAATAAAATATATTCAATCGGCTTCGCCGCAAATTTTAAGCGATTTGTCAAGTGTTTTTGACAAAAAAAGTGGGGGATTTTAATAAACAGGAATCAGAAAGCCTTGATTTTACTGGGCTGAAGATTCCGAGAGATCATAGTCTTGGAAAGGAGGTATCCCATGCCCAAAGGAAAGAGCATTGAAAAACCATCTGTGAAAGATACCTTCTTTTTAGGAAGCGTTGTCTCCTGTCTTCCCGGAGGAAGTATAAGTTATATAAAGTCCCGGAAGAGATACAGTTTCCGTTTTAAACTTGTTTTCCAGTCGGGAGTTTCAAAATCGATCCAGCGCAGTGGCTTTCCCACCCGGTTTCAACAGTCTATCCGTTATAAAAGAGCGGATGATAAAGATGCCACACTGGAAAAGTTTAAAATCACATTTCAGAAACAGCGGTTATGGAATGAGGTCTTAAAGATAGAAAAAAATGCAGATGCACAGCTTGGACGCTCATTTGAATTTTCCCTGCCGAAAGAATGGAGCAGACAGGAACAGATTGATTATACGACAGAATATATTCAAAAGACTTTCGTGGACAAGGGAATGTGTGCTGACTGGAGCATACACGATAAGGGTGATGGGAACCCACATGTGCATTTACTTGTAACCATGCGACCATTCAATCCAGACCACTCATGGGGAAACAAAGAAGTCAAAGACTGGGATTTTGTCAGAGATACTGACGGAAATATCGTAGTTGATGAGTCCCACCCGGACTGGTGGCAGGATAAGAAAAATCCTGACCGTCATGGAATCCGTATTCCGGTACTTGATGAAAACGGAGTACAGAAAGTCGGGGCAAGAAACCGAAAACAATGGAAACGGGTTCTGACCGATGCTACCGGCTGGAATAATCCAAAGAATTGTGAGTTATGGCGAAGCGAATGGGCTAGGATGTGTAACCGGCATTTATCCATAGACAATCAGATTGACCACCGCTCTTATGAAAGACAGGGCAAATTGAAAGTCCCTACGATTCATGAGGGTGCAGATGCAAGGAAGATTGAGGAAAAATATCTCACCGGGCAGATAAGGAAAGGTTCATGGAAGGTCGAGGAAAACCAGATGATAAAAAAACAAAATGCACTGCTGCAAAAGGTAATCACAACCTTTGGTAAGGTATCCGGTGCATTGTCAATATGGAAGGAGTGGTTGAATGACATTAG
>CAKUJT010000168.1 GCA_934661765.1 uncultured Senegalimassilia sp. | reverse complement strand
TTACTATGAGGTGAATGTAGATTCCAACACAGCATATCAGATGGACGGAACTTCTGGCGATGTCATCATTGAGATCGTATATGAAAATCATCCGGTCAAAGGGGAACTGAACATTGTAAAGCAAGGTGAGGTTCTGAATGGATTTAAGGATGATTTCACTTATCAGAAAGAAAATCTGGAAGGTGCAGTTTTTGAAGTATATGCAGCTGAGGATATTTATACAGCAGATTTCCAGAAAGATGACCAGGGCAACCGTATTCTGGAATATGCTTCTGGAGCATTAGTAGGAACGGTTACGACTGATAAAGACGGAAAAGCTCAGATTGCTGACCTTCCGCTTGGAACGTATAAGGTTGTCGAAAAGACAGCACCAGAGGATTTTGTGTTAAACGAAGAGGCACAGACCGTTACTTTCTCTTACAAAGACCAGAAAACACCAGTGATCGAGCAGACAGCTATCTTTGAGAATGACCGTCAGAAAGTAGAAGTATCCGTGGTAAAACAGGATGCTGAGAATGAGACAGTTGTAGCAGGTGCAGAATTTGGACTTTATGCAAAGGAAGATATTTTTGCTCATGGAGAAGTGATTGTGAAAGCAGACACTCTGCTTGGAAAAGCAGTCAGCAATGAAGATGGACAGGCAGTGTTTGAACTTGATCTTCCATTCGGAAGCTACTCTATCAAAGAGCTTGCGGCTCCTGCCGGTTATGTATCTTCATTTGAGACACTGGAAGTAACTGCGAAATATCAGGGACAGGATGTGAAAGTGGTAAAACTGGAATCTGTATTTAAGAACCAGCCAACAAAAGTAACATTCAAGAAGTCAGATATTACTACAGGAGTAGAGCTTTCCGGTGCCACTCTTACAGTGCTTGATAAAGATGGAAATGTGGTAGATACATGGAAATCTGTAAAAGGGGAAGAACATCTGATTGAACGACTGACTGCAGGGGAGACTTATACACTTCGTGAAGAAATGGCTCCTTATGGTTATCTGATGGCAGAAGAGATCACATTTACTGTGGAGGATACTGCGGAAATTCAGAAGGTGGAAATGAAGGATGCTGTACCGACCGGAACACTGATCATCAATAAAAAAGGTGAGTTCCTGGACAAAGTATCTGCACTGGATTCTGTTGGTGGCTGGATCAAGCATCTGTTTGAATATTTCTCTGGTTCCTTGAAAGAGGTTACTTTTGAAGTTTATGCTTTAGAGGATATTAAAGCGGCTGATGGTGAGAGCGAGGATTATTACAAAAAGGATGCACTGGTAGCAACCATTACAACGGATGAGACTGGTGTGGCAAAACTGACCGATCTCCCTCTTGGCAAATATTATGTCAAAGAGAAAGAGACAGCAAACGGTTATGTCCTTGATGGGGAAATCCGTGAGGTTGACCTGACTTACCGTGACCAGAATACTGCGGAAGTTACTTACTCTGCGGACTGGCAGAATAAACGTCAGAAGGCAGAAGTGAAAGTGCTGAAAAAAGCGAAAGATTCTGACCGTGTACTGGAAGGAGCTGTATTTGCTCTGTGCAATAAGGATGATATTGTCAATGCAAAAGGTGATGTGATTCTGAAAGCGGATACAGTGATTGAAGAACAGGCTACAGATAAAGATGGAAAACTGACCTTTACTGCGGATCTTCCTCTTGGTCATACCTACTATGTGAAGGAAACTTCACCAGCACCGGGATTTGCGACCACAGATCAGGTACAGGAGTTTACTTTTGAGTATGGTGGAGCTGAAAAAGAGACTCTTTCCTATGAGTTTACTTTTGAAGATGAGGCAACAACCGTAGAATTTACCAAGACATCTCTGACAGATGGAAAAGAGATTGAGGGAGCAAAACTGAAAGTGACCGATGAAAGTGGAAATACCGTGGATGAATGGACTTCCGGAAAAGAGCCGCATATCATTAAGGAACTGACAGTTGGTAAGAAGTATACCATGACAGAGACACTTCCAGCGGATGGCTATGTTACAGCAGAGAGCATTACCTTTACGGTTGAAGATACCAGTGAGGTACAGAAGGTAGAAATGAAGGATGATGTGACAAAAGTGCAGATTTCCAAGACCGATATTTCTGGTAAGGAACTGCCGGGAGCGAAGCTGACAATCCTTGATAAAGATGGAAAGACAGTGGAGAGCTGGACATCCGAGGAAAAACCACACTATATTGAAATGCTTCCGATTGGAGAATATACACTTCGGGAAGAGACTGCACCGGATGGATACCTGGTAGCAGAAGATGTGAAGTTTACAGTAAAAGATACAGGAGAGATCCAGAAAGTAGTGATGAAGGACGAAGTGAAGCCGACGGAAACACCAACAGAGACTCCGGCGGAAACACCAGAAACAACATCAACACCGGAAACAAAAGATACTGAGACAACAAAGACATCTACTTCACCGAAGACAGGAGATAACACACCAATCCTTTTCTGGATTCTGCTTGCAGGAGTTGGAATGGCAGGAGTCGGAGGTACTGTGATTCTCCGCAAAAAGAAGAAAAAATAAGAGATCCTAAGATTTCTTAAAGAGGAAGAGGGCATTTATGGACAAGTGTTTCATAGATGCCCTTTTTGCCAATACTGATAAAAAAGTGAAGGGAGAAGAAATGGGATGAAAACAGTATTGATCGTTGCAGGGATTATCGTATTCCTGGTATATGGGTTTGTTTTATACTGCTGCATAAGAGTTGGAAAGGAATCCGATGAACAGTATAACAAGCTGAGAGAAGGAAAGGAGCAGGGAGATGACAGAAGTAGGGTATGCAAGTGATAAGCCTTCGGACTGTGCGTATTGTTACTTCTTTAGTGCCGGGAGAAAGAAATGCAAAAGGAAAGAATGTTTTTATCGTATTTCTTCTCCGCCACTTCGTAGAAAGGTAACTCACTGGGAGCCATGTGAAGGCTGTCCTTATGGAAAACATACTCCCTGTCTGGGTTACTGCATTGTGAAGGCTATGAAAGAAGTGAAGGAGCATCGGAACACAGGATAATACATATGAATTTCCGTATCATTACGGTGAAGAAGCGGAATCCTATTCTTTTTACCGTGTGCCTAAAGTCCTTTTTACAAATACGCAGTTTAAGAGCCTTTCCTGTGAAGCGAAATTGCTTTATGGACTTTTGCTTGACCGTATGCAGCTATCTATAAAGAACCGGTGGCTGGATGAAGAGGGAAAAGTATATATCTATTTTTCCCAGGAGCAGATCTCCGGCATGATGGGATGTGGCTTGAAAAAGGTAGGGAATCTGTTAGCAGAGCTTGACAGCCGGAAAGGAATTGGATTGATTACGAGGATACGGCAGGGGTTAGGCAGACCGGATAGGATTTATGTACGCAAATGTACGCAACAGGATATGTATAAAAGGAATATCAAGACACGTCAAAATGACATTTCTGGAAATGCCAATATGACAGGTACAGATATGTCAGAAATGCCGGGTAATGATACTGAGGATAATAAGACTGAAATAAGTGACACTGATAGGAGTGATACTGAGTATCTTTCTTTCTATTCCGAAGAAAGTGAAGAAATGCACAGGAAACGAATGGAAAGAGAAGTATATCACCAGATGATTCTGACTAACATTGGGTATGAATATCTGATTGATGTGTATAACCGGGATATGCTGAACGAGATTGTGGAACTGATTGTGGATACTGTCTGTTCCGAACAGGAAATGATACGGATTGGTGGGGACAGAAAGCCAAAGGATGTGGTTAAAAGTCAGTTTTTGAAACTGAATTCTGAACACATCCGGTTTGTCCTGAAATGCTTGAAGGAGAATACCAGTAAGGTGATCAATATCCGGCAGTATTTACTGACAGTTTTATATAACGCACCACTTACGATCAGCAATTATTATTCCGCACTGGTACAGCATGATATGTATGGTGACAGTGAAGAATAAGGAAAGGAGGAGTGAGATAAGTGCAGGATGAAGTAAACGAAAAAACCGTATCGCTTTGTATCCGATGTGGGAAGGTCACTGCAAATCTGTTAAAGGCAGCAATGAAAAAAGCTCTTGCTAAGATGGAACAGGAGAAACAAAAGCTGCAGGGGCAGAAACAGCCTAAGCAGGATAAAGAGGATAAAACCTATAAGGGAAAGCAGAGTATGGATAAGCTGATGAAGCAGAATGTACAGCTTTCCAATATTGAGATCACGGATGGAAACATCAAATCGTTTGAGCGTGTAGCCAAAAAGTACAGCATTGATTTCAGCCTGAAAAAAGATGTGAACGCTGATCCGCCAAGATATTATGTGTTCTTTAAAGCCAGAGATGCAGATGTAATGACTGCGGCTTTTAAAGAATATACAGGACAATCTCTGAACAAGGATAAAAAGCCATCTGTAAGGAAAAAGCTTCAGCAGGCGATTTCCAAGTCGCTTAAAAAGCACAGAGAACTGGAGAAAACAAAAGGAAAGGAGAAAGAGCCGTCATTATGAGCAGATTACAGAAGTTGCTTGGTGTAGGAAAAGGATACCTGGAGAGATTACCGCCGGTGGATGTACATAAGCTGCTTCGGCTCATTCTGCTGAATCTTCCGTATATCATGATTTTTTATGTGGGAAATAAGCTGGCATGGTTGTATCAATACTGTGCAGGTAATTCCATGATAGAAAGACTGATAGTGTTAGTCCTGAATTTTCAGCTGGCATTTAGCAGGATTCTTCCAAGTATGCATAAAAATGAATTGCTGGTTGGGTTGACCGGAGCCGTGGGAGTGAAGCTCATGGTTTATCTGAAAGGGAAAAATGCCAAAAAGTTTCGGCAGGGAGTGGAGTATGGTTCGGCTAGATGGGGGACAGCAAAAGACATTGCACCCT
>CAKUJT010000167.1 GCA_934661765.1 uncultured Senegalimassilia sp. | reverse complement strand
TGTATAGGGTGTATTTTTTATACCCAAAATTGCACCTTGACAACTTCATAAGTGCGAAAAACCTTGTAAATAAAGGATTTTAGCTGTTTATAAAAAATTGGATTTATGTAGATTATACCTACCTTATACCTACTGAATTTTAAAAGTAAACCATGCCATGTTTTAGGCATGGTTTAAATTCATTTAGAAATGTATGTTATGAAGAACAGATACATCAAAATCCAGTAGTGAAGAAGACATAGACATGAAATCTTCAATGCTTGATTTTGATACTTCTGATCTAAGAGTGATTTTTAATGTTTTGGCATCACTGCTCAAAAAATCTGAAACATGTTTGCCATATACTTTAGGTTTCATAACTCCGCTCTGAAATATGATTTGTTTACATGCGTCGGCATTTTGTGTGGAATAATCAATACCTTTGGTGAAAATAACAGTATCTTTTGTCAGAGATATAATTGGTGTACCTTCAGAAGATATTTTATCTGTTCCAAGCATTTCCCTTACTCCAAGAAAAGTGTACATATTTAGGAGATTGGAATGGTTAATCATATTTTCCATATACTTTTGCATCTGATCCATATGATTTTGCATTTGTTCAGTACGTTTGTTTGTTTTCTTTGCGGAATAATTGTAGCATGCAGCTTGAATTAATGCGATAACGCCAACAACCAGGCTGGCTATACTTATTACATTTAAAATTAAAGGATCCATCATAAAACACCACCTAATATCTGTTTGGATCATCAGAACGTCCGAGAAGGTAGTCTGTTGATACGTTGAAATAATCAGCAAGTTTACTCAGTATTTCTAAGTTGGGTTCACGCTTGCCCATTTCGTAATTCTGATATCCTCTTTCAGAAATACCTAAATATTCAGCAAGCTCTTTCTGTGTTTTGTCAATAGATTTTCTGCACGTTTTGAGTCTCTCTGAAAGCATATTAGATTCCTCCGTAAAAATAATAAAAACTATATTGACACGAACAAAATGTGTGTGTATAATAAAGATAACACGAACAAAGTGTGCGTGATGTATATTGATACATAGAATTAATCTAATAATAACACAAATTGTTCGTGCTGTAAATAAGTACATTGAAAAGTAAAGGAGGAAACACTATGGCAAGAATGTATGAAGCAGCCAATGCAAGACCAAAAGAAATTGAGGAGTACCCACCAATCCTGCAGGCGAGACACATTCAGGAACTTCTAAACGTCTGTGAAGCAGTTGCTTACCAGATACTACATATCCAGGGCTGCCCTACTTTGAAGATGGGAAAGAGAATGGTAGTCCCAAGAGATGACTTCTGGGAGTTCCTAATGGCTCATAAAGGCAAACAACTGTGGTAAGCGAGGAGAGATGTGCCTATGAGTGAAGATAAACGCTTAAATGAGGTCATACGAGTTCAGAAACGTCCCAGCAGCTTCGTGATGATGGATAAATCCTTTTTGGAGGATACCAGGCTATCTTATAAAGCCAAAGGAATACTTGCTTATTTACTGAGCAAACCGGACAACTGGAAAGTGATTGTTGGAAATCTTGTAAACTACTCCACCGATGGCAAATCATCCGTATATGCAGGACTAAAAGAGCTGAAGGAATATGGCTATTACGAGAAAATCCCTATCCGAAACGAGCAGGGAACCCGTATTACCAGGTGGGAAAGTACGGTATATGAACTTCCACTTTCTCTACTTACCGATTTTCAAGAAATAGAAAATCTAAATATAGAAAATCAATTTATAGAAAATCGGGAACGTAATAATAATTATAATACTAATATATTAAATGTTAGTAATAATCATGTCCAGTCTTGTCAGGAAGAACATGACCGACAGCCTGATTTACAAACCACTCTCTCGCTGATCCACGAGAACATAGACTACGATAGTCTGAAAATTACTCATGCAGCCGACATAGAGTTGATTGATGAGTTTGTAAGCATTATCTTAGATGCACTACTGTCGCAAAGTAAAACAGTCCGTATTAACGGCGAGGATAAGCCTAGAGAGCTTGTAAAGAGTAACCTGATGAAATTAACCTGTGCAGACATTGAACATGTCCTGTGGCAGTTTAAAGCACATGGAGAGCGGATAAAGAAAAAGCAACAATACATACTTACCATGCTTTATCATTCACCAATGGAGCTGAAAGCCCACATAACAAATTCGATACATGTAGATTGGGGGTATTAGATGAATCAGACAAGAGAAGAACAGATATGCAATGAACTATTACATATTTGGGCTAAAGTTTACGATTTTAGAGAAGAACTTGGTGAAAAACATGAATTGTACGATAGCTTATACAAATTATCGTTTGATATCAATTCTGTTGAAAGCAATTTTAGAAAGTTCTTAAAAAAAGAAGAGTCCACTGTTATTGGCGTAACAATGAACTCGTAGCATTACCGCAAGGGCAACGCAGTATTCTTTCCACAAAAGAATTATACCACTGCTAACGCCCTTGTATCAAGTAATAATTGAAAAGAGGGACATATATTAATGGGAAAACGTGAAATATTCCGCTGGCATAACATACCTCATTGGGTAACGCCACTTGCCAGTATCTATTATGCAACCATTATTATTCCGTACAAAGGGAGGTTAAGTAAGATGCGTAATGTACAGAAGCATGACGTAATCAATGAGATTCTGCGAGAATATAAGGACAAAGCTCCTATCAATAGAAACGGATTAGAAACTTTATACGACAGAGCATCTAACAGAGGATATCTTCCGATGATGATTTATGTTGGGCTGAAGACTATGATTTGCAAAAATTATATCCGTAAAGAGTATATTCCACCAAATAATGATCCTTTACTGGAAGTTATTCACGAAAGAATGTACATGGAAGATTGGGAGTTCCGTAGCATGTTTAGAAACACATATATTTAGCAGGAGGTATAGAAAATGAAAGTAAATGGTATAGATTATCCGGTGATCAGAATGGCAAAATTAGAAAAATTAGGGTGTGAGGTTCCGCTTCTTGATATTCCTATGATGTCAGATGAGCGTTGGATGGAATTAACAAACACTCCAGAACAGATAGAACTCAGAAGAAAATACGGTATTGATCAGGCAGGTGAGTTTGATGGCTAAACGAGGACAAGGTGAAGGAAGCATTTCTAAGCGTCCTGACGGTACTTGGTGGGCTAGAATTACAGTAGGTAAGACACCTGATGGAAAGCAAAAAAGAAAAGCA
This sequence comes from uncultured Senegalimassilia sp., assembly GCA_934661765.1. Next base: position 1,655 of record CAKUJT010000167.1, on the reverse strand, counting down.
TTTTATGGTAAGACGAGAAAAGAAGTGCAAGAGAAGCTCACGGCTGCACTCAATGATATAAATAACAACACTTACATAGAACCGAGTAAAATGACCGTGGAGCAATGGATGTACATTTGGTTACGTGATTATAAAAAAGCATCCGTAAAGCCAAAAACTTATGCAGCATATGAAGCACATGTAAGAAACCATATAGCTCCAGATTTAGGAAATTATACATTAGCCACTCTTCGTAACGACATGGTGCAACGTTTTGTCAATGGATTGGCAGATAAAGGGCTGAAATCATTAACTATCGAAAGAATAGTCGGAACACTAAAAACAGCCTTGATCCAAGCGGTAGATAATGATTTGATAGCTAAAAGTCCTGCTACCAGGATAAAGATGCCACTCAAACAAGAACGTACTCCAAGAGTTCTCACAGTAGAGGAACAAAATATATTTATGGAGTATTCCAAAGAACATCGTAACGGAGAGATATTCTTACTAATTCTCGGTACTGGATTGCGGATCGGCGAGGCTTTAGCACTTACATGGGACGATATAGATTTTGAAAATCACATTTTAAGCGTAAATCGTACACAGATTGAATATTGCGAACACATCAATGGAGAAACAATATATCACAGAGGATATAGTTCTCCTAAGACCAAGGCAGGTAAAAGAACAATTCCTCTCATTCCAAGTTTAGTAGATATGCTACTGAAACTTAAAGAGGAACGCGAGCTGGAAAAGCAAAAATTCAAAGATGTTTATCAAGATAACGGATTAATATTCTGTAATTACTATGGTGTGTCGCTTAATTATACGGCTATATCAAAGAAAATACAGACTATCTGTAAAAAAGCAGGACTGAATGGAGTGCATCCACACACTCTTCGGCACACATTTGCAACTAGAGGACTTGAAAATGGAATTGATTTAAAGATAATGCAGGAACTCTTAGGACACTCCAGCATCAAGATGACCGCCGATTTATACACCCATGTACTTCCGGAAACAAAGAAAAACTCTATGATGAAACTAGCTGATACAATCAATATATAAAACTTACAAAAGGCACTCCGAGAATATTGTTTCTGGAATGCCTTTTATTATTGATTTTTTTATGTAGGTATATACCTACTTTTATACCTAAGAGAATAAAAAAGCATAAAAAACATGAAAAATAATAAAAGAATTATGAAGTTGACATCTCAAAAACCCAGTAAATAAGGGCTTTTGAGAAATTATAAAGATAATGTAACAAGGAGTATATATTATACCCAAAATTCGAAAGGATGAGAATAATGAAGTTACCTAATGGCTATGGATCAGTACATGCGCTTCATAAAAAAGACTTCTGTTACTACTGATGGCGAGATCGCTGAAAAACAAGTTTATGGTCTTGATGAAGAACAGATCAAAAAGGAAGAATTGTATGATGGCTTTTATGCAGTTATCACAAACCTGAAGGAGATATTTCAGAGATCATAAAGATCAACAAACAACGCTGGGAAATCGAAGAAAACTTCCGGATCATGAAAATAGAGTTCGAAGCAAGACCGGTATACGTCAGAAGAGAAGACCGGATAAAAACCCATTTCATGACTTGCTATATCAGCCTCCTGCTCTATCGTTTACTGGAAAAGAAACTTGGAGATATTTATACAACA
>CAKUJT010000166.1 GCA_934661765.1 uncultured Senegalimassilia sp. | reverse complement strand
GCAATATCGTGCCCACCAGCGAATCGATTTCGCAGGTCGTGACCGCGCTGTGCGCGCTGGGCATCGATCCTGAAACGGACGAGCGATTCATCAAAAACGGCTGTTCGGCGATTGATGCGCTGATGGACTATTATGTGGAAGGCGGCGGATTCAGGCATTTGCTCGATCACGACCGTGACGGCATGGCGACGGAGCAGGCGTATTACGCGCTCGTCGCGTACGACCGGCTGCTTTCCGGAAAAACGCGGCTGTACGACATGACCGACGTTCTGAATCCGTAAATGCAAACCCGCGGGGAGGCGATTCGTCTCCCTGCATTTTTTATGCTTCAATCGGCATAAATGGCGGTGCGGGCATCGATATTTCATAAAAATACGCATTAAAATTGCAAAAATTTACCAAAATGGATGGACAGGGTCAAAGAAGAATGATATGATTAGTATGGTGCATAGTGCAGACATTATGTGCTGCGAATTGAATATGCTGTGTTGTGCTTTCGCGCCGCAAGGGAGAATCCCGGCGCGAAAATGAGGGAATCCGGTTGGAATCCGGGACACCGAAGCGTGCTGTAAGGCGGAAGCGCGCGATTGATGGCGAAAGCCGGTCATTGGCTGAAAAAGCTGAGAAGGCGCAGTCGCGCGCGCTGAGCTGTCTCTGAACCGCACGAGTCAGAAGACCTATAACACACTGAATGAATACGTTCGAAGACGGAAAACTGGGGCGCAGAAAGCGCGTTGGTCGTTTTATTATGAGCGAGGGAAGGGGGGAAAGCCGTCCATTCAGCAACGATGATGCAGTATGTTCAAAACCGGAAGGTTTGCAATAAATCTGGACTCAGGAAAGGATGACAGAACGAATGGCAAGCTGTAAAGGCTCGCGCCAGAAGCGCGCGAAGCTGCTTTCTCTGCTGCTTGCGCTGGCAATGCTCTTCAGCATGATTCCGGCGACGTTTGCGGAGGAGAGCAAGGGAACGGTACACGTCGTAGTTGAAAACACGACTTTCACCGAAAAAATGAACGGCAAGACCCCCGCCTGGACGGGCGAGCTGGTCAATACGGACGTTGAACTCAGCGCGGATTCGACGATGATGACCTGCATCGTCGCGGCGCTGGCGACCGTGGACACGACGCCCACGATCGTTGAAAGTAAATACGGCAGATACATCACAGAAGTCGGCGGCATCGCTGAAAAGGACGCTGCGGACGGTTCCGGCTGGATGGGCACGCTCAACGACTGGTTCAGCAGCACGACCTTCGATGAGGTTACGGTTGCAAATGGCAGTCTGACTGCGGGCGACGAAATCCGCGTGATGTACACCTGCGATTTAGGCGCGGATCTGGGCAGCAACTACAACAGCACGGACAAGACCGTGAAGGTGGTTGCGTTCAGCGCGGGCAGCCTGGACAAGGCGTTCGCGGCGGATACGCACGAATATACGCTCAGCGTTCCGGAAGGAACCGAGAGCGTCGTGGTTACGCCGACGGCGGCGAACCGCAATTATCAGGTGCACACCTATGTTGGCGAAACGGAATACAAGCGCACGGCGAGCGTTCCAGTCGCAGCCGGAACGGTGATCACCGTCAAGTGCGGCGATCCCGCGTGGCCCAGCATGAACGATAACACCGGCGACGCGCAGGTATATACCTTTACCGTCGCGCAGGAAGTGCCGCATACGCCCATTACGGCGAACGTGACCTTCAGCAACGCCAGCGCGTTCATGAAGGACAAGAACGGCGCGGATACGGTGAACATGAAGGTTCAGCTGGATACCAAGCTGGAATATACCGTCAATGATATTCTCACTGCGGCGCACGAGCAGTTCTGCGCGGACGGCGCGGACGGCTTTGCGACGGCAACCGGATCCTATGGCGATTACATCACCAAGCTCTGGGGCGTTGAAACCTCGAACGTTGGCTATTACCTGAACGGCGCGATGGTGTACGCGCTGACCGACAAGGTTCAGAACGGCGATTTCCTCGACGTGTTCATTTATGCGAACACCTATCCGGATACCGAAGCGTATGCGGCGTTCGACAAGGCGACCGTTGACACGGACGACGAGACCAGCTTTGAGCTGACGCTGAAGTCCGCCGTGTTCGACGAGAGCTACAATATGTCGATGGTTCCCTGCGAAGGCGCGACCATCACCGTTGACTGCGCAAAGACCACCGCTGTGACCGACGCGGAGGGCAAGGCGACCGTGAAGATCACCACCGCGGGTACGCACACCGTTTCCGCCGTGAAGACCAAGACGACCGGCGAGGGCGACGATGCGAAGGAAATCTCCGCGATCACCGCGCCCGCGTGCGTTGCGACCGTCGCCGCTACCGCGATCGACAGCGGCAAATACGGCAACGTCATCTGGAAGCTGCGCGAGGACGGCACGCTGGAATTCAGCGCGGTCGAAGGCAGCGACGGTAAGATGGGCGGCAGCATCAGCAAATGGAGCCTGCCGACCTATACCAAGAAGTACAACGAACAGATCAAGAGCATCGTGGTCAAGGAAGGCGTAACCAGCATCGTCAATTACGCGTTCTATGCCATGACGGCGGTCACGAGCGTTTCCCTTCCGTCCACGCTCGCCAGCATCGGCGACGACGCGTTCAGCGGCGTAACGACCATCACCAGCTTCACCTGCGCGGAGGGCTGCGTGCTGAGCGTGAAGGACAAATTCGTGCTGAAGAACAACGGCACGGAGATTTATACCTACCTCGGCAAGATGGAGGGCGTGATCACCATTCCCGACGGCGTGACCAAGGTTGGCGCGCTGTTCGGCGGAAGCGAAATCACGGGCATCATCTTCCCAGACTCCGTAACCGAGATTTCCGGCACGAACTATACCACCTGGGACGGTCCCTTTGCCGGATGCAAGAAGCTGGAATCCGTTACGATTCCCTGCAATATCACCCAGACCTATGTCTTTAAGGACTGCACTGCGCTGAAGACGGTCAGCTTCAAAGAGGGCGTGACCACCATGGCGGACTACACGTTCAGCAACTGCACGGCGCTGACCACCATCAATATTCCCAAATCGATGGATGCGTTCAACAGCAGCGCGTTCGTGGGCTGTAAGGCGATCTCGACCATCAACTGCGCCGAGGGCAGCATTTACAGCATGAAGGACAATGTCCTGATGAAGAACGGCACGGAAATCGTGTTCGCGCTTCCTACCGTTCAGGTCACCGGCGAACTGGTAATCCCCGAGGGTGTGACCGCGATTGGCGATTATGCCTATGAAAAGCAGACGGGCATCACCTCCGTGAAGTTCCCCAGCACGCTGAAGACCATCGGCAAATTCGCGTTTTCCGGCTGCACGGGTCTGACCGGCGAGGTGGTCTTCCCTGAGGGCGTGACCACCATCGGTCGTGAAGCGTTCTGCAAGTGCGCGGGCATCACCTCCATCAAGCTTCCCAGCACGCTGACCACGATCGACCAGCAGGCGTTCCAGAGCGCCGGTCTGACCGCGCTGGATCTGCCCGCGAGCGTGACGAAGATGGGCTACGGCGTGTTCCAGAAAACCAAGATTAAGACGCTCTACCTGCCCGACGGTATGAACCTCGACGGCGGTTCGGAATTTGTCGACTGTACCGAGCTGACTGAAGTTTCCGTCGGCGGCAATATCAGCAACTCGTTCGGCGACTGCACGGCGCTGACCAAGGTCACCGTCCGCGAGGGCGCGACCAGCATCGGCGGCCGCGCATTCCAGGGCTGCACGGCGCTGACCACCGTGAACCTGCCCGCGAGTCTGACCACTCTGAACGCTCAGGCGTTCTATGGCTGCACGGCGCTGAAGAGCATCAACTTCGCCGAGGGCAGCACCTTCCGCTTCCAGGACGGCATCGTCTACAGCGGCAATTCCATTCTGTTCGTGCTGACGCTCGATCAGGAAGAACTGACCATCGCGGACGGCGTGACCGAAATCGGCAACATGGCGTTCCAGAAGCAGACGATTCTGAAGAAGGTTACGCTGCCGGATTCGCTCGTGAAGATCGGCAACAGCGCGTTTAAGGGCTGCACCAATCTGGCGAGCATCAACCTGCCGAAGAACCTTGAGGAGATCGGCAGCAACGCGTTTAACGACTGCACCAGTCTGCCCATGGTCACCTTCCCGGCGAGCCTGAAGACGATTGGCAGTCAGGCGTTCAAGAGCTGCACCAACATGAAGGGCAAGCTCTATCTGCCCGGAACGATTACCAGCTTCGGTGGCTATGCGTTCCAGGATTGCTCCGGCATTACCAGCGTCTATTTCGAGGACGCGGCGGATCCGGAGAATACCACCTATGGCGAGCAGCTTCTGCGCGAGTGCGTCAACCTGACCGACCTGCGCCTGCCAGAGAACATGACCAAGCTGAACAGCATGATCTATCATTGCTATGGTCTGCGCAAGCTGGTTCTGCCTGAAAACATCAAGGAATTTGCTCGAGGCGATTATCTCCCGGACGGCTTTGTGTACATGGATCTGAAGGGCATTCAGAAGTTCAGCACGTACACCATGTCCAATATGCGCAACCTGAAGGAGCTCTACCTGTCCGCGGACCTTCTCGAGTATCCGGATCAGGCGAACAACTGCCACCCGGACATCATCTATTTCCGCGGCACGGAAGAGCAGTGGAATGCTGTAAAGTTCGGCACGAACACCCTTGCGAACTTTGAAAAGTACGGCACTGTGATCGTGTTCAATTACGGCTCCGAGACCGGTGAAGCGCCGGAAATCACGAAGCAGCCGGAGAGCGCGACCTATGAACAGGGTCTGCGTCCGAGCCCGCTGACCATCGAAGCCAACGAGCTGGAAGGCGCGCAGTACGTCTATCACTGGTTCTGCGACGGCGAATTCGTTGCCAGCGGCAAGGAATGCACCATCAGCACCGGCACGCCCGGCGCGCACGAGTACTAC
>CAKUJT010000165.1 GCA_934661765.1 uncultured Senegalimassilia sp. | reverse complement strand
AATGGGGATCTTCCGTACAGCCTTTGGATACATTGCCGGAATGGTAATAGCAATCCTTCTGATTCCTATTACAAATACCGTTTGTGGAAGGTATCAAAATTCTTTTCAAAAATAAATATTGGGTTATCATGCTCGTACTTCAGTTTCTGATAAATATTTCTTACAGCTTAAGTACTTCCGGTGGAACATATTATGCAAAATATATCCTTGGAAATGACAATATCGTTGCACTTCTCGGAGCAGTCGGACTGATTCCTACATTCCTTGGATTTATTCTGACAGGACCTCTTGCATCCAAGCTTGGAATGACAAAAACATGTATGTTTTCCTGTATACTGGGAGCTGCTGCCTGCCTGGTGCGAGTATTTACACCTTACAGCATTGAAACCTGTATTGTATGTGGAGCCGTGATCACTTTTGCCAACATTCCTATGATGTGTCTGTTTGGACCGATGGTAAATAACTGTGTGGAATATAATGACTACAAATTCGGAAAACGAATCGTAGGTATGACAAACAGTGCCAACTCTTTCGGAATGAAGATTGGTTCCGGTATCGGAGCCTCATTGATCGGGTGGCTTCTGGCAGCGGCCGGATACAAAGCATCTCTGGCAGTACAGCCTGGCTCCGTCAATATCGCAATCTTTGCATTTTCCATCTATATTCCGCTTGCAATCTTTGTGATCATGTTTATCTGTCTTATAAAGAATGACCTTGAGAAGAGATATCCGGAGATTATGGCAGAACTGCAGAAAAGAGAAAAAGCAAACTAAAAACGAAGACAAAAGGATGGGGCTGAAAATATGGTTCTGTCCTTTTGTGGATTTATTAATCGGAGGAAATAAAATGAAATTATACGATTTAAGAACAGAATACAGAGTAGATCCTGTTGGATTAACAGATAAGGCACCAAGGTTTTCATGGAAAATGGAGTCACAGGAGAAGGATACCTTACAGACTGCATATGAAATTAAAGTGACAGATGAGAATGGTAAGGTTGTATGGAACAGTGGAAAAAAAGTGTCAGACAAGTCAGTTCTGATTCCTTACGAAGGCGAAGCACTGGCAGATGAAATGCTCTATAAAGTAGAGGTGTCTGTGGCAGATAACCATGGAAATGTAGAATCCATTGAAGGAACATTTGAGACGGGAATTTTTGACAATACAGAGTTTATCGCAAAAATGATCACAGGTGATTTACCGGAAGAGGAGACAGCCTGCCCGGTATTTGGAAAGACATTTGCAATCGACAAAAAGGTAAAGAAAGCCCGTCTGTACGCAACAGCACACGGCGTATATGAGGTGACATTGAATGGACAGACAGTCGGGGATTACCGTATGGCACTGGGATGGACAAGCTATCACAACCGTCTTCAGTATCAGATCTATGATGTGACGAAACAGCTTGCAGCAGAAAATGAAATCGCGATCACAGTTGGAAACGGCTGGTATAAAGGAATCTTAGGTTTCTATTGTCAGCCGAATCAGTACGGAACACAGGTAGGAGTATTTGCAGAGCTTCATGTTGAATATGAAGATGGGAGCAAAGATGTGATCGCTACAGATGAAACATGGTCTGTAAAAACAGGGGAAATCCGCTACAGTGAAATTTATATGGGCGAGACAATCGACACGGATGCACCGGAGATCACAGAAGGAAATGTTGTTGTTAAAGATTTTGACAAAGCAGTATTAACAGCGCAGGAAAATGAGCCTGTCCGTATCACAGAGAAAATTGAAGGTAAAGAACTGATCGTTACACCAAAGGGTGAGAGACTGGTTGATTTTGGACAAATCGTTACAGGTGTTGTTGAGGTTCATGTAAAAGGCGAAAAAGGTCAGAAGATCGTGATCCGTCATGCAGAGGTACTGGATAAAGACGGAAACTTTTATCCGGAGACACTTCGTCAGGCAAAATCCATTGATACTTTCATTTGTAATGGAGAAAAGCAGATTTTCCGTCCGCATTTTACCTTCCACGGATTCCGTTATATCTGTGTGGAAGGAATGGAGGAGTTTACAGCAGATCAGTTTATTGCCTGCGTGACACATTCTGATATGGAAAAGACGGGTGATTTTACTTGCTCGAATCAGAAAGTAAACCAGTTACAGAGAAATATTACATGGAGTCAGAGAGATAACTTTCTCGATATCCCGACAGACTGTCCGCAGAGAGATGAGCGTCTTGGATGGACCGGAGATGCACAGGTGTTCTCATGGACAGCAGCATTTAACAGAAATACGGCACTGTTCTACACGAAATGGATGCGTGATGTGGCAGCAGAATCTTCCCTGGAAAAAGGTGTTCCTCATGTAGTGCCGGATATTCTTGGTCAGTACAGTGCTTCCGCATGGAGTGATGTGGCAATGATTGTTCCGTGGGTTGTTTATCAGATTTATGGTGATAAAGGTATCCTGGAAGAAAACTGGAAATGTATGCATGAGTGGGTAGACTACATCAAGAACAACTGTGAAGAGAATGGTCTCTGGCAGAGTGGATTCCAGTACGGAGACTGGCTGGCACTGGACAAAGAAGAAAGTGCGGACAGAACCGGAGCGACAGATAAATACATGATCGCAAACGCTTATTATCTGTATGTGACAGACCTTGTGAAACAGACTGCTCAGATTCTTGGAAAGACAGAAGAAACTGTAAAATATGAGGAGCTGTACACAACAACACTTGAAGCGTTCAGAGAAGAATATTACACAGAGACCGGACGAATTGTGAGCGAAACACAGACAGGTGCAATTCTTTCCCTTTACTTTGATCTTGCAAGAGATAAAGACAGAAAACGTATCTTAAATACGCTGCTTACCAATATTGCAAACCATAAAAATCACCTGGCTACAGGATTCGTTGGAACACCATATATCTGTCACACTCTTTCTGAAAATGGAGCACATGAGATGGCGGCAACACTCTTCATGAAAGAAGATTATCCGTCATGGCTCTACGCAGTAAACATGGGAGCAACAACCATCTGGGAGCGTTGGAATTCCATCAAACCGGACGGAACATTTGATGAATCCGGAATGAACTCTCTGAACCATTATGCGTATGGTTCTGTAGGAGACTGGATGTACCGTAAAGTTGCCGGATTGTCTCAGTTGGAGCCGGGATATAAGAAATTCCAGATAAAACCGATGTTCGTAAAAGGTATTGAAGAATGGGGCACAGAGTTTGAATCTGTTTATGGAAAAATCGTGGCAAACACATCCTGTAAGGATGGAAAAATCCATGTACATGTAGAAGTTCCCGCTAACACAACAGCTGTAATCGTTCTTCCGGAAAAAGAGGAAGTACATGAAGTTGGTTCCGGTGTATATGATTACGAATATGCAACAGAGACATGCCTTGCGGTAGAGAGATTCAGCATGGACAGCACACTTGGTGAAATCGTCGCAGAACCTCTTGCAGTAGAGATGTTCAATCAGATGGCACCGGGAATGCTTGATGGTCCGATGATCCAGTTCGCGTATGGAATGTCACTGGCAGAGTTGATTGGGGCTGCGCCACAGGCACAACCGCTTTATGAGGCAGTAGTGAATGCGTTAAATCAAAAGGAAAGAGAAAAAGGAAATGATTAAGCATGAAGAATAGTGAGATTAATATCAGAGATCCATATATTCTGCCATATGAAGGAAAATATTATCTTTATGGAACCAGAAGTGAAACTGCATTTGTAGGACAGGCTTATGGTTTTGATGTATATGTGAGCGACGATCTGGAAAACTGGGAAGGACCTTTCGAGGTCTTTCACAGACCGGAAGGATTCTGGAGTGAGAAGAGCTATTGGGCTCCGGAAGTGTATTATTATCAGGATAAATTTTACATGTTTGCGACATTTGCAGATAAGCAGAAGGGGCTTGGAACAGCTGTACTTGTAGCTGAAAATCCAAAAGGACCATTCACACTCTGGTCAGATGGTTATGTGACACCAAAGGACTGGAGATGTCTGGATGGAACATTATACATTGCAAAAAATGGAACACCATACATGATTTTCTGTCATGAATGGAGAGAAATCCATGATGGAACAATGTGCGCCATCGAATTGAGTAAAGATTTAAAAGAAAGCATAGGCAAGCCATTTGTTTTATTTTCAGCATCTGAAGCAAAGCCATTTGTGAAAAGATATTTCTTCCGTAACTATATTACAGATGGCCCATTTTTGATTCGAACAGAGGATGAAAAATTACATATGCTCTGGTCAACGAATGCAAAGACAGGATATGTAGAAGCTATGGCATATTCAGATAATAATGAAATCAACGGAAACTGGAAAATTGACAGTCAGCCATTATACGATCACGATGGCGGACATGGAATGATTTTTAAAAGCTTTTCAGGCCAATATTATCTGGTTTTACATTATCCGAATAAATTTGGAAAAGAACATCCGTCATTCATGCCGCTGAAGTATGAAGATGGGAAGTTCATTCAATAAAGCCAGACAGGGACGGAGAGCCAGAAGACTCCGTCCCTGTTTGGCAAACTGTGAAAGGAGAATGTCATGAACAAAATAACATTATGGAATGAATCGGAATATAATTACGCAGCAGCCTGTGGGTTTATCCCAAACATGCGATTATATTTCCATGAAGATGAAAAAGTAGACCATGTATCCTGATTGCACCGGGTGGGGGATATGCAGTAGTTTCCCCATCAGAAGGTGAGATCGTAGCAAAGAAGTTTTATAAGATGGGATATCAGACTGCAGTTGTAATTTACACAACAAATCTCTTACAGATGATTCCATTGAAATTGCAGCCGATGCAGGATCTGATGCGTGCCATCCGTTATATCAGAAAGCATGCAGAAGAACTTCATGTAGACAAAGATAAGATCATGTTATGCGGATTCTCCGCAGGAGCCGGAATTAGCGCAAAGAGAACCTTTGGATTGGTCTAACAGTTTTTTGTAGTGTTAAGATGAATTTTATACTTGAC
>CAKUJT010000164.1 GCA_934661765.1 uncultured Senegalimassilia sp. | reverse complement strand
TAATCTGCCTTGCTGTCCGTGGATGCCGTCACATTTGCATCCAGACGCTTGTTCATCTGTTCCACAGCTGTGTTCATAGCATCTTCTGTTTTCTGCATGGCATTCTGTGCATCAGATACTTTGGTGCTCACCCTGCTCTCTGCTTCGGATATTTCTTTGCTCATGGAGGCTTTCGTTTCCGAAAGGTCTGTGTGCATTCCTTCCACATCTTCTGCCACATCTGTTTCCAGACGGTGCATCTGGGCATTGAAATGACTGCACAGGCTCCAATAATCCGTATCGGTCAGCACTGTACCCGCCGGGACTGGCTTTCTGGAGATATAACCATCCCCACTTTCCGCATCCAAAACGATCGTCAGTTCCTCATATTCCTTTTTCTGATCCCACACGCCATCGTGTTTCGGAATGATCCGCTTACCCTTAAAAGTTCCCATAAAAAATCTCCTTCCTGCCGGTGTTTATCCGGCTGTCCTCATAACAGTTTCGGATAGTCACCCGGTCAGGGAGGAGTTCTTTTCTTATGGCGGTCAGGTTTTACCCCCCCCCCCGAACATTTTTTCGATATACCGTTTTTTCTTCATTTTAGTGTCCTTTCTATTGCATACCTTACTCAACGTGTTTTTATAAAATCACATGGTTCGCAGGAATGCTTCGTATTTCCACGATGCAAATTCCATTCCTGCCTCATTCAAATGAAGACTGTCTCCCAGTGTTAACGCTTCTTTCTGTTTCACATTTGCAAAATTGATCCCTCCATTTTTTATATTGTTGAACACTGGAATCCCATATTTAGCACAGACCGTTTCTATCGCATTCACATATTTCACCGTCTGCGCGCTTCTTCTGTATGGAGTAATAAAGCCGATTTTACCTTTTGGATATTTTGTCTGAAGACCTTCACAGATCTCATTCAGTGCCCCCATGAAGGTTTTATTGTCCTTGCTGTCTTCAATACCAATTTCAATTCCCGCACTCGCATCATTTGTTCCTGCAAACACAAGAATATAATCAGCGTCATCATCCATCACACCGTATCTGGCTACCACCGAGATTTCCGGTGGATAGGTTCCTCCGGCGACATTATAGGACAGATAACAGCCATTTCTTCCATAGTTGACGTAAGTCATTTTATTGCGTACTGCAATCTTTCCAAGCCAGTTTCTTTCGCCCGTTACACTATGCCCATAGGTCATCGAATCTCCTATTGCGACGATTTTCTTTCCAGAAAGCCGGTTTTGATTTGTATTCTCGCTCACCTTTGTTATCTGATCTTGTAATCCCTTATCCGCGGTATCTACTCTCTGGGACAACTTTTCCTGCTCATCCAATCTATTTTTTTCGCTCTCAATCTGCTGGTCACTGAGTTCTTGAATACGCCCTTCCAGCGTTTTAACACTCTCTGTCAATCCAATCCGTGTCAGCACTTCCGACATAATACAAAGGTGGTACTTCGGAAGATCCTGCGCAATTCCCCCGATGTCTCCTGGTTTGATCTTGGATTTATTATCTGGGAAGAATCCATAGATCCTGCTCCCCTCGATTTTCTGGGCATACGCAAGCACTGCACCTGTATTAGAGGCTCCAATAAAGAGACAATCTCCCTGCTTGCACCGCAAATCGACATTTTCAATACAAACTTCTTCGGCTTCTTCGGTGATTGTCGGCACATAATAAATCCATTTGCAATCGGTAATGATCTTTGTTTCAGGATTCATTGTTACCACGAAAAAATCTTGCTGCTCTTTATCCTTACTTACTGCATAGCCCCGGATTCTCTTAATCGTACCGTCAGGATACGTGGTTCCATTTGCATAGAGATTTTGAACGGTCGTTTTACTAGCGCCTAATTTATACTGTTCTTTATCGAATTCTACTTCCTTTTCAACTCTCACAAACGGTTCCAATGCGCGGATAGCCTCTCCGAATGAGGCATAAACCAGCCCTTCACCATTTCTTCGCGCATCTTCAATTTCCTGTTGGAACGGAATAAATTGCGCTAACTTTGCATATGGAAAATCTGCAACGCTTGCAGTAAACCAAACCGCCGCATTATTTCCAAATGCTGCAGTATTCAACATATCTCCAACTTTATGCTTCTGTCTGTCGTTACTCGTTACAAATCCAGTGGCTTTCGTAAGCGGGTTTCCTTCGCTCCGCATTTTCATAATGATTCCGCTGTCTGCTCTGGAAAATCCTTTTTCATGATACAGCAGTAAACGATTTCCAGCCGGAAGCAGGATTTTTCTCGGAAGTTTAATATCCAGAATCTTATCTACGCCTCCGCTGACGAGGACTGTACCATAGTCATTTGTGATCACATTATCGGCATCCATCGTCAAAAGCAAAATCTGTTCGTTATCTACCTCTACTGCTGATATCAAACAAATTCTTTCCAGATATAAATCTACTGGATAAATATCGTTATTCGCCACATAAAAATGCTCTCCACTGAATGCCTCTGCAACCATATCGCTTCTATCTGCAGTTACGTATGCCGCCTCACCAAACCCAAATGCACGATACACACCCTGTATCTGTTTTCTGACGGCAGTTCCAGCATTTTCATGGGTCTGTCCCATATAATCCACACGGGAATCCACAAGTTCCGCTGCATAATCTGCATTTTCATTTGTTCTAGCAGCTACATTAGCATCCAACCGTTTTGTCAACATATCAACAGAGTCGTCCATTTTACTTTCCGTATTCTGCATTGATGCTACCGCATTTTTCACGGATGTGTTCAGCTGGTTTTCTTTGTCGGACAGCTCCTCTGCCATTTTCTCATGCGTCTGCTTCAGTTCATTGCTCATCGCAGCCTTTGTACTGGCAAGGTCGCTGTGCATTTCTTCCACATCTTCTGCCACATCTGTTTCCAGACGGTGCATCTGGGCATTGAAATGACTGCACTTTGCCCAGTAGTGCTCGTTTGTGAGCAGCGTACCGGCGGGAACATCATACCGGCTGATATAACCATCCCCCGTTTCCGGGTCAAGGACGATCATCAGCGGTTCATAACTTCTCGCCTTGTCCCAGTCTCCCTCATGCCGGGGAATGACTCTCTTTCCAAGAAATTCTCCCATTGTATCTCCTTCCTGCCGGATTTCCGGCATCATTGTTCCTTTTCTTCTCCATACTGGACGACCAGCTGTGATTCTTCATCCAAAGAAAAAATCAGCCCCAGATCATCCCAGGACTGAAAATTCAGATAGCCGTTTCCGTCAATGGAGCTGTTGACCATCTTGTCATACACATCTGCTGCCACCTTTTCCATCGTACTGGAATAAGAGCCCTTCATCAGCCCAAGTTCATCGTCCGATTCCATGACAAGGTATCCGTCCTCAGAAATATAGAATCCCTGAATTCCGGTCGTCGTTGCATCCACACACTGCTTATAAGTCAGCGTTGCGATCTTCCGGTTTGTGATTGCTGCCCGTGCCACGTTCAGCGTCAGGTTGAACATTCCCAGTACATCCCCCTCGTCAGAAAGAAGGTAAATGTCGATGGGAAAACGACCATATACTTCCGTCATAAAAGAAGTAACTGTCAGAATGATCGTACCAGAATCCACAAACACAAGCTCCGGTCTGGACTCGCTGGAATACTGGAACACCGCTCCATCCGGCCTTGTACCCGAATAGCTGACGATGGTGCCTTCCTGCACAACATATTCCACCGAATTCTGATATAGTCGGCATCTGACTTTTCGTGCCTGATTGTCAAACTGCTTGACTGGGATCTGAACAGGGATCAGATTCTCCGTGAAGGACAGTTCAATCTCCTGAAAGATCCGGACCGGTTTCACTGTTGCCATTGCCGTCTCCTGTGCTTCCTGTGTCTGTGTTTCCACTATTCGTTTCCTCCTTACTGCCATCGCTTTCGCCTCCTCCCTACCCGGTGTTGCCCGGTCCTTCTGGTTCTACTGGTTTCTCTGGATTTTTGGGGGCTTCTGGCTCATATCCAATAGTCCGCCAGTTTTCTCCATCCCACAGCTTCAGCCGCAGATTCTTCTTATCGACCCACAATGCATCGTTCCCCGGCTCCTCTGGTGCGATTTCCGATATTGGGATACTCGGCTGATACTTTTTATCCAGTTCTTTTTCGACATCTTCTGACAGCTTCTTTGCCACGCTGTATCTCTCATCCAATTCCTTTTGCAGTGCTTCCGAGAGTGTCGTGGCACTTCCATACCGTCTGTCCAATTCCTCAGACAGTTCCTTAGATAGCTTCTTTGCAGTTTCATACCGCTGATCCAGCTGCTCTTGGAGTTCGGAAGAAAGCGCTGTTGCCGTCTTATACCGCTCATCCAGTTCTTTCAACAGTTCCTCGGAAAGCTCCGTAGCTTTTTTATAGCGGTCATCTAACTCCTTGAGGGTCTGTTCTAACAGGATTGCTGTCTGGACTGCGGTATCATCAGATTCCCAGCCATAGCCCCACGTCTTACCGCCGTCTGTGGATACAAATAATCCAGCAGGACTGTTCTTCCACGCAACTGTTGACTGTTTCAGGGATGCAGCATTAAAAGCATACCGGATTGTATTGCCTTTGCTGTCCGTCTCATTCTTATAATGAAGACCAAATAGTGCAGCAAAAAGCGCACCGTCATAAATGATAGACGCTGTGATTCCACCGACCTGCTCCCCAACTGCAGTCTCCGCACGGACGGCAGTGTCGTAGGCAATAACAGCTGTATTTCGGATACTGTTAAGAGAACCTGTCAGTGAAGAGTTCCGGCTGCTGACCGTAGAGTTTGACAATGTGATGCTGTTATAGCGTTCCAGCAACGCATCATACTCGGTTTCGGTGACTTTGGAACTGACTTCGATCCCCAGCTTTGAGATATACACATGGACCGTATCGCAGAGGGAAACACGCTCCGCTTCCACAATGTCCTCATACCCCGGCGTATTCCAGAGCTGTAAAAAGTCGATCTTGATGTCGATCTCCGGCTCCGTTAAGTCCGTGGTGTCGATATAGTTCTGTGC
>CAKUJT010000163.1 GCA_934661765.1 uncultured Senegalimassilia sp. | reverse complement strand
ATAACCACAACTAAGGCAAGCAATCCCAGTGCTTGTTTTTTGATTTTCTTTTTCATCACGCATTTCCTCCAATGTAATGATTTATTCCGCAACATTTATCCACAATATAACATTAACTCTCCGGTTCTTCAATTTGTAAAAGAAGCAGCCGCCTCAGAATTTCCCCGGAAACGGCTGCCTCTCCTATTTAAGCAAAATATTTCTTTATTTTGCCTTTACGCTTTTTACTTTTGACCATGTAGAATAATATGTAGTCTTGCCTACTTTCTTGTATGTGCAGATTCTTACATAGTATTTCTTATTCTTTTTCAGTTTCTTGATGGTCTTGCTTGTGTATTTGTTCTTTGTTATCGTTGATGCCTTCACAGACTTCTTGAACTTCTTGTCCGTTGTGTACTGGATCTTGTAACCGGTTGTCTGCTTATTCTGCTTCTTCCATGTTACTTTGATCTGTTTCTTGCCAGAGCTCTTCACTGATTTCAGACTTGTTCCTTTCGGCAGAATCTTGAATGTCTTTGTAACTTTTCCTGTATAGTTGTTCTTCATTGTTACAGTAACTTTGTATGTTCCGACATTCTTTCTTCCGCTGCTGTATTTTACAGTGTAGTTTGAAGCAGCAACTTTCTTTCCGTTTACAACGACTTTCACTGCAGGTTTGCGAACCTTTCCGGTATATGTATAAGCAGTTGTTGATAATGTTACATTTTTAGATGTAACTTTTTTCTTAATCGGTGTATTGTCAACGTAGACGATTTTCTGGCAGTCACTGGATTCAAATTTTTCTGCCTGACTCTTGGTAAATACACGAACTACTACTACGTGGTCGTTATTTGTTCCCGCATTGCCATAGAATGCATCACTTGCAAGCTCTGTTACAGATGCCGGAATATCTACGCTCTCAAGATATCCTTCCTTGAATGCGTATTTACCAATCTTTTCTACACCGTTTTCGATCGTCAGCTTCTTTAATGTGATTGCTTTGAACGTTCCTTCAAAAGCAGATTCTCCAATCTCTTTTACAGTTCCCGGAATAGTAAGTTCTTCGATGTGGTGTAAGTGGAAAGCTTTTCTTCCAATCTTTGTTACAGATGCCGGAATTGTAAGACTTGTAAGTCTTGCCCCTGCAAATGCCATTTCACCAATCTCTGTTACAGTATCCGGAATGTCTACATGATCTAAGCGGATGTTCATAGAGAACGCTCCTGCAGGGATCACTGTAACGTTCTTAGACAGTGTAAGCTCTGTA
The DNA here is from genome assembly GCA_934661765.1 of uncultured Senegalimassilia sp. The sequence continues at coordinate 3,742 of CAKUJT010000163.1, read as the reverse complement.
ATTTCATTAGCAGAGAATGCTCCTGACTCTAAGTCTGTCACTGTATCCGGAATGACAAGTTTCTTGAGCTGATTTGAGTTAAATGCGCTCTCGCCGATCTTTGTTACAGATGCTGGGAACTCTACGCTCTTAATCTTGTTGTAACGGAATGCTCTTACACCGATGGTTGTAAGTGTATCCGGTAAAATTACTGTGTCCATACCATTTGGTGATTCTACACCTTCTTTTTTCTGAACCCATTCGTCTTCCGGAATTTCAAATGCTTTTTCACCAACTTCTGTGATTGGTTCTAATGTCTCTGGGTTTACAGATGGAATAACAAGTGTACGTGCATCTTCTTTTACTACTACATCGCTCTTACGAGTTTTATTTCCCTGTTCGCTCCATCCGGTCACCTTACCGCCTTCGTATGTGAAGTCTTCGTGTGACCAGCCACTTCCTGCAATCTGGTCATAGACAACTTTGTGTCCACTTCCGTCATTTTTATCTGTATGCTCTGGATAGAATGTTTTCTCTACTAATTCGAGATGTTTCTTATTTGCTGAATATAATCTTACCTGTCCTTTTTCGCCTTTTACAAATGCTGTATCTGCAAGCTTTTCGAGACTGGATGGAATATTTACAGTTGTCAATAATGTCTTTTCAAATGCTGTCTTTCCGATTTCTTTAAGACCTTCGTGTAATACAAGACTTGTCAATCTCGGTGCAAGTCCAGGCCCTTCTACATTCTGAGAGAACGCACTCTTTCCAATTGTCTCTACAGATGCCGGAATTTCCACTTTTGCTAACTGGTTACCCTTGAATGCCTGATCTGCAATTGTCTTTAATGTAGATGGCAGACTAAGAGAAGTAAGCGGCACGCTATTGAATGCCATTCTTCCGATTGTCTCTACACCTTCCGGAATCTCAATTTCTTTCAGCTTGGTGAAATTAAATGTAGATGGCGAAATCACTTTTAATGTTTTTGATAATGTTACTTTTTCTAATGATTCACAGTTGGTAAATACTGCTGTTCCTAATGTTGTTACACTGTCTGGGATTGTGATCTCAGTAATTGCATTGCCTCTGAATGCCATATTGCCAATGGATATTACTGTTTCAGGAATCGTAACTTTTGTGAGGCCTTTTGTATCAAATGCACTGGCTGCAATCGCTGTGATTGGTTCGCCTTCTTTATTTGTTGCCGGAAGAGGTACTTCTGTTTCTCCAGCTGCAACTTTCTTTAATCCTGCTTCATTGAAGCCTTTAATTGTTGTTCCGTCAAACTCAAACTGAGAAGTATTCCATGGCTGTTCTTCTGCCGGCATCTCACCGAAGATGACTTTCTGTACCCAGGATTTATTTCCTGACAGACTCGTACCTGATCCAGTACCTTCTGTATGTGCGATCATGCCTTTTGTTCTAAGATCCACATTTTCATTGTACATATATACGATACGGCTCTCCTTGAAAATCTTCGTCGTTGGTGCACCTTCTTCTAAGTCTTCTTTTCCAGGGTTGCATGCAAATGCATACAGTGTCACCTTCTCTGTTCTGTCCGGAAGACGTACTGATTTGATCTGGTTATACATAAATGCCTGATTATCAATGTTCAGGTAGAAGTCACATGTTTCCGGAAATTCCACTCTGCTGATCTCATTTTTGGCAAATGAGCCATTGTCAAGTCTCCAGATTGTATGTGAAAATTTTACACTCTGTAACTTATTGCTCTTAAATGCATTGCCTCCAACATATATGACACCTTCAGGAAAATCTACGGATGTCAATTCATTTCCTAAGAATGCACTGGACTGAATGACGAAATTGCCTCGCTCTGTCAATCCTTCTGCAATATCACTACCACTATAGCTTGCCATAACACCCTTCGGGAATGTTACCGATGTGATGCCCTTGTTCTGGAACGCACCTGCACCAATTCCAACGATTGGATTTCTATCATCATCCTTTGCCGGAATTACAAGGTCTTTATTTTTCTCTAATTTTTCTAATCCTGCTTCTGAAAAACCGGTAATACCTACGCCAGTAACCTTTGTAACTGCTGACATATCTGTAGCCGGATAGAGTTCCTGTGTGATTGTTTCATAAGTAAAGTCTTCTGCACTCCACTTATCTTCCTGTCCAGGTGCTCTGAAGATTATCTGATGATAGTCAGACTTTGGAAAATTCTTCGTATCATTATACTGTGCTTCTGTACTTACATATAATTTTGTTTTTCCTGAATCTGCACCAGAAGAATACTCTCTTCTGAATGTTGTCTTTTCAATTTTCTGCAATGTAGTCGAAAGAACTACGGAAGCGATGGATTTATTTCTAAATGCATCTGCTCCGATTTTTTCCAGACCTTCAGATAATGTCAATGTACATGGATCTGTCAGATACTCTTTTGTAGAGAATGCAAATCGATCAATTGTCTTTACAGTAGATGGAATCACGATATTGTGGATATTATTTCCTGCAAATGCATTTTGTCCAATCTTTGTAATTCCTTCCGGAATTGTAAGCTCTGTAAGACCTGTCATAAAATTGGAAGCATCACTGCATCCGAACGCACCTGCCGCAATCTCTGTCAGTCCTTTGGACAATACGATTTTCTTAATTGTCGCGTTTGTTCCGAATGCTCCTCCGCCCAGTGTTGTCACACTGTCTGGAAGAATAACGCTCTCTAACTTATTTCTCTGAAAAGCGGCTATGCCGATAGACTTTAATGTCTTTGGAAATTCTACTTTTGTAATACCATTGTTTACAAATGCTTTGTCTCCGATTGTTTCCAGTTTTGCAGGCAATGTGACCTTTGTGAACTGTTCATCTACTGTTGCAAACAATCCTATATCTGTAGTTGCTTTACCGATTGCTGTCACATATTTTCCATCCGGAGTTTTGTCTGGCAGTACAAGTTCTCTGTTATCTTTTCTCTTTGCAATACCACTCTCAGATAAACCTGTGATTGTTGTTCCATCAAAGGTAAAGTCGTCTGCATTCCATGTCTCTTCTGTATCCGGAGCGGATCCAAGGATCAGCTTCTGATGCCATGAGTGCTGAGAATCAGCAGTACGTCCCATATGGTGGATACGTTCCATGTCAAACAGATTTTTATTGTCTGTGTACATGTAAACAACGCCGCCGAATTCCTGCTCTTTTTCCGGTGCATCTGTCGGACACTCTTCCATACCCGGATTCCAGTAGAAGGATTTCTTCTCTACTACTTCCATGTAGTCTGGAAGTCTTACAGATTTGATCTGGTTGTGTGAGAATGCAAATGCGTGGATCTGTGCCTGGAAATCACATGTTTTCGGGAAGTTTACCTTTGTGATCTCATTAAATGCAAATGCTGAGTTTTCCAGCCACCAGAATGTGTGTGGGATTGTTACGGATGTCAGTTGGTTTTTTGCAAACGAACGTGGTCCGATGAAGATCACACCTTCCGGAAGATCCAGTGTTTTCAGTTCATTTCCCTCAAAAGCCCCTGCGCCAATAAGGAAGTTACCTCTTCTTGTCACTGTGTGTGTTACAGTGTCATCGTAGTCTACCATCATTCCATCTGGCAGCTCCAGACTCTGAATGCCCAGTTTTTTAAAGGCACTGTCTGCAATTCCTACGATTGTCTCACCCTTATCATCCTTCGCTGGAATGACAAGATCTTTGTTCTCCTGGAATTTTTCTTTTCCAGTCTCTGAAAATCCTGCGATTGCAGTACCAGTTATCTTAAAGTCGCGAGTGTAATCACAGCCGTTCAGTCTCTGAC
>CAKUJT010000162.1 GCA_934661765.1 uncultured Senegalimassilia sp. | reverse complement strand
GGGTACGGGCTTGCGATTTTGGTGGAAATCCTCGCCAGCGTGATTACCGGCGCGGGAATGCTCTCAGAGGTGAAGAGCTGGAATCTGGATCTGAAGGCACCGAACAACGTCGGCCACGCGCTCATCGCCATCGACGTTTCGCAGATGCTGCCGGGAGAGGTGTTCGCGCGGCGCATGGAAAAGCTGGCGAGGGAGCTTCATGCCGCGCCCAGGGCGAAGGGCGCCGAGCAGATCTTCCTGCCGGGCGAAATGGACTGGGCGAAGCACAAGAAGGCAGTCGCGGAGGATCGCCTGGCGCTGACGGACGCGATGGAGAAAAACCTGAAGGCGCTTTCTGAAATGTGCGCAATTCCCATTGCAATTAACGAGGCTTGAGGGAGGTTGTTCTATGGACAGGTATATGCTGGATCTTCTGACGCTGACGGGGATTTGCCCGATCCTCGCCAATGCGGAGCCGGACGTCGGCGTGCCCGCCGCCAGGGCATTGATGGAGGGCGGCCTTCCGGTCGTTGAAGTTCTTCTGAAAAACGAGACCTCTGTTGCGAACATCGCCGCGATCGCAAGGGAGGTTCCGGAGGTAATCGTGGGTGCGGGCACGGTTCTGAACGCAGAACAGGCGGAGCGCGTGATCGATCTCGGCGCGAGGTTTCTGGTGCTTCCTGGCTTCAGCGAGAAGGTCGTCCGGGTTGCGCAGAGACACGACGTCGCGGTGATCCCGGGCTGCGTAACGCCGACAGAAATCATGATGGCGCTGGACTACGGCATCGACATCGTCAAGTTTTTCCCGGTGTATGAAATGGGCGGCGTGAATACGATGGCACAGCTGAACGGCGGGCCTTTTCCGAATGTGCGTTTCCTGGTCACCGGCGGTCTGGACGGTGCGAACTTCCTGCCGCTGCTCAGGCACAGGGGCGTTCTGGCGGCGGGCGGCGACTGGATGTTTCAGGAGCAGGACGCGCTTCGCAACCGCGACTGGGAGCAGGTCGCGGCAAATACGCGCCATTCGTGCATGAATGTGCTGGATATGCGCAGCGCCGCGGGCAAGAAATAGGTGTGTCCCGAAGGAGGAGTATCCATGGATTTCAAGACCGGTTTTGAATTGAGCAACGGCGTAAGGATTCCCTGCATCGGTTTCGGAACGTGGCAGAGCCGAGACGGCGAGGGTGTGGCGGCGGTGAAATCGGCGCTGGAAGCGGGGTATCGTCTCATCGACACAGCGGCGGCCTATGGAAACGAGCTGAGCGTCGGCGCGGCCATCCGCGAAAGCGGCGTTCCCAGAGATCAGATTTTCATTACCAGCAAGCTGCGCAATTCTGCCCACGGATACGACGCGACGATGGAAGCGTTTGAGTGGTCGACGCAGAAGCTCGGCACGGATTATCTGGATCTGTATCTCATCCACTGGCCGAATCCATTGCAGTTCCGCCCCATCTGGAAGGAGGCGACGCGCGGAACCTGGCGCGCGTTCGAAGCGCTCTATCGCGCCGGCAGAATCCGTGCCATCGGCGTGAGCAACTTCATGCCACATCACATCGAAATGTTGATGGAAACGGCGACCATTCAGCCGATGGTCAATCAGCTCAAGCTGTGCCCGGGCATCACCCAGGACGCGGCGGTTGAATACTGCAGGGCAAGGGGAATTCTGGTAGAAGCGTACAGTCCGTTTGGCACCGGCAGCATCTTTTCTGCGCCGGAGATTCGTGAAATCGCGGCCAGGTACCGCAAGAGCATCGGCCAGGTCTGCCTGCGCTGGAGCTTGCAGATGGGCTATCTGCCGCTGCCCAAGTCCGGAAATCCGGCGCGCATTCGGGAAAATCTGGATGTCTTCGATTTCGACCTGAGCGAAGAGGATATGGCGAAGATCGCCTCGCTGAAGGGCAGCTGCGGCGAAGCGCCGGATCCCGACGCCACCAATTTCTGAGCATGAGAATTCTGAATAAAGAATCGCTCTGCGGACACGGCAACCGCAGGGGGCGCGAAATCGTCGCGGAACTGCTGGACGCAGGACTGGATGCGCTGGATCCGTACCATCGCGTCCGACAGCTCGTACAAATCCGGGACAACCGCATCGTGCTGGATGATCGCAGCTTTGAAATGAAGGGCGATCCCCATGCGGGCCCCGCCGTCTACGATCTGGACCGGTACGACCGGATTTTTGTCATTGGCGCGGCGAAGGGCGTCACCCGGGCGGCGCTGGCGCTGGAAGAGGCACTGGGCGAGCGCCTGACGGCGGGCCACGTCATCGGGAAGCACGGCGACGACGTGCTTTGCAGCCGGATCGGCGTCACGCTCGCGGGGCATCCCGTTCCGGACTCGGACTGCGTGGAGGGCTGCAGGCGCATCGAGGCGCTGGCGAAGGATCTGACAGAGCGCGACCTTGTGTTCACGATCTTCGGCAGCGGCTGCGGTTCGCTGCTGACTTATCCCGCGGGCGACATCCGCCTCGAGGACGTCGCCGCGTTTACGCACCTGATGCAGATTGAAAAAGGCGCGCCGACCAGCGACTTGAACAAGGTGCGCACGCACATCGACCGGTTCAAGGGCGGCAGGATTGAGCGCATGTTCCGTCCGGCGACGCAGGTGCATCTGGTCACGGCGGATCCCGCGAAGATGGGAACGCCGGCGCTGCGCGCAACCTACCTGGAGATGCTGGGAAAGAATACTTTTTTCCCGGCAATCGCCTCGCCGACGACGTATGCGGACGCGATTGCCGCCATCCTCAAATGGGGTGCATGGGAGGAAACCCCGGAATCCATTCGCAGGCATCTTCTTGACGGCGGCCAGCGGAATGAAAACATGGGCATCGAGGAATTTGAAGCGACCGGAGATCGCTTCTTCGGCCTCATTTTCAAGGACGCGACCGTCTATCCCGCCGTGCGGAGGCGCGCGAAAGAGATGAATCTTCCGTGCGTCATGCTTTCGGAGCACATGGAAGCCGAGGCGCGGGAGGCGGGCTATGTGAACGCCGCCATGGCGCAGTGCGTGGAGCGGATGAACGAACCCTTTCACGCGCCCGTCGTGATGATGACCTCCGGTGAGAATGTCGTGACCGTCGGAAATGCACGCGGCGTCGGCGGGCGCAATCAGGAGTACTGTGTCGCGGCGGCGATCAGCATCGCCGGAAGCGGGCGGATCGTGTTCGGTGCGGTGGATACCGACGGCACGGACGGTCCCGGCGGTTTTCAATACCCCGGCGCACCCCAATGTCTCGCCGGCGGGATTGTGGACGGCTATACCGCTCGGGAAGCGGCCGAATCCGGAATCGACCTGTTCAAGTGTCTTCAGAACCATGCGACCTCCGAACCGCTGTGGAAGCTGGGCTGCGGCGTTCATGCCGTCGCCGGCGTTTCCGCGCTTGACCTAGGCATCATACTAGTAATGGAGTAAAGAAGGAGATCAACGTGACAGGAACGGCGATTACATCAATTCACGCAAGACAGGTCTACACAAACCGCGCCATGCCGGGAGTGGAAGCTGTCGTCACCACGGAAAACGGGGCGATTGGCCGCGCAATTTGTACGTCCGGCGTGTCGGTCGGCACGCATGAAATTGCCTTTTCGTTTGACGGCGGTTCGCGGTTTTGCGGCAAGGGCGTGACCTGCGTGGCGGATAGGATCAATCAGATCATTGCGCCTGCGCTGGTTGGAATGGATGCGTCCTGCCAGCAGTCGGTTGACCACGCGCTTCTTTCCATCGTTCCCGACGCGAAGCGCCGGCTCGGCGGAAATGCAACGGCGGCGGTTTCCGCAGCGGTTTTGAAGGCGGGCGCGGCGGCGCTTGGCATTCCGCTGTACAGGCATATCGGCGGCACGAACGCGATCTATCTGCCGGTGCCGGGCGTCGCCATGGCGGCGGGTCACGAGCGCTACGGCGGAGGAATTACCACGCCGGGCGGGAAGCCGACCATGTCCTTGACGGCGTTCGGCTTCGACACGTTTACGGACGCCTCCTATGCGTGCTGGGAGATCCATACACGCTGGGTTGAAAAGATCAAAAAGCTCTTCGGCGGCACGCCCAATACCAGGGATTTCATCGCCATCCCTGCGGGCTATTTCAAGAGCGACGAATACATCTGGGACGAAATGGCGCGCACCATTCAGGAGGCGGGCTTCGACGGCCGCGTCGGATTCCAGATGGATGTCGCGACGGATACATACTATAACCGCGACGACGGCAAGTATTACGGCCTGTTCAACAGGGAACCCAAGACGAAGGACGAACTCTACAAGTACTATCTCAAGATCATCGATCAGTTCCCGTTCTGCATCATCGAAGACCCGTTCAACGAGGATGATTACGAGACAACCGCCGCCTTTACGCATGACAGCGGGATTCAGGTGGTGGGCGACGATCTCTTTACCACCAATATCGAGCGCGTGGCCCACGGAATATCGATGGGCGCGGCGAACGCGGTGCTCTTGAAGATCAACCAGATCGGCACCATCTCCGAAGCGCTGGAGATGATACAGTACTGCTATAAATTCGGCTATGCGGTGATGCCTTCCGACAGCCGCGGCGAAGGCGATGCCATCGGCGATTATGCAGTCGGCATCAATGCCGGATCCATCCGCGAAAGCGCCATCGGCGATCGCGGCAACCGGATTTTGGAAATCGAGCAGGAGCTCGGCACGGCGGCACGATTTATCGGCGCGCGCGGTCTCAAGGGCGCCAGAAACCAGAAACGCGCGGACGCGTTTGAAAGAAAGGGGAAATGACGATGGTGAAGCAGTATATTGGCGGAAAGCTGGTCGAGGGCCGCGGAAGGCCGCTCGAGGTATACAATCCCGCGACGGGAGAAATCGTGGGCACCGTCGGCTCCGCAACCGCCGCGCAGGCGGAGGAGGCGCTGGCTGCGGCGCTTCTCGCACATCAGACGTGGGCCAGGACGCCGGTTTCCGAGCGAATCGCGTGGCTGATGCGCCTGCGGGAGGCGTGCCTTGCGGAGCGTGAGACTTTTGTCCGCCTGATTTCCGAGGAATCCGGCAGAACCTATCCGCTCGCGTGCGCGGATTTTGA
>CAKUJT010000161.1 GCA_934661765.1 uncultured Senegalimassilia sp. | reverse complement strand
AGAGCATCAGGGTGTGGCTATGCAAGATGCTTTACAGGTATTTCACCTAAATACATGGCGAAAATGAATAAAGAAGACAGGAATAATTTCCAAACGGCTATAGAAGAAATACTGGAAGATCTTAATCTGGGAGGTCATGTTACAGCAGAGCCATTGATGTCAGAAAGAACCAAAGAATCTTTTGACAGTTATAAAGATGAGGCGTATTACAGTCTCAGCCCTAAGAAGCGAAAGATCGTTGATATGCAGCAGAGGGGCTATATTGATGAGGATGGACAGATTGATGAAGACGCCATCTATGATGATGCCTGTGAAGCAGCAGAAGAGCTGGCAGTATTTTTGCGAGCAGTTTTCAATAATCCGAAAGAAGATTCAAAGAAACTGATTAAATTTCTGGATAATCTCTGGACAGCAGGAAAATATAAACAGCTGCAGGCTACGCTGATCGGATTTGAGCTTCTTTTTGAATTTCCAGAAAAATATCTTGAAGATGTGGAATGTTGTCTTGGTGAAGCAAGAAAATCTTACCTTTCCGCCGTGATTGGATTTACACAAAATATGTTGGATATGACTGCGGAGCAGAAAGAACAGGAGTAGAAATGCAATGGAGTTTTCATACTTTCAGGAGCATGAATCTGAGCAGTTTACATTCTTCCGGATTCCGAAGATTCTTTTTTCAGATGAACGGTTTGCCGGTCTTTCCTCAGAAGCCAAGATATTATACGGCTTGATGCTTGACCGGGTAGGATTATCCAGGAAGAATGGCTGGATAGATCAGAATGGGAATGTGTATATCCAATATACCATTGAAGAAATGATGTCAGTCCTCAAATGGACAAGATACCGTATTTATCAGCTTTTGGATGAGCTGGATACAAAAGAAAATGGGATTGGTCTGATTGAGCGGAAACGTGTGGGATTGAACAAACCCAATCTGATTTATGTAAAGAATTTTGCTTCTGTGAATCGGACAAGGGGAGAGCCGGAAGTCCGGGAGCCAGATGTCCGGAAGTCTGACATATCAGATATCCGGATGTCTGAGAGCCAGATATCTGGAAGTCTGTCAGCCAGAGTTCCAGAAGTCTGCCAGTCAGACGCAAGTAATACTGATAGAAATAAGAATGAAGAGAGTAATACTGATTCTTTTTTTATAAGGAAATCTGAATCTGTGTATAGTTGTGGCAGTTTTCAGAATGTAATTCTGGCTGACCGGGAACTGAAAGAATTGAAGCACAGGTTCCCATATGACTGGCAGAACTGGATTGAACGGCTATCTTCTTATATGGCTTCCACAGGAAAAAAATACCGGAACCATTATGCTACGATCTGTAGCTGGGCGGTAAAGGAACAAAAGAATATTCCAGGTAAGAACTATGATCTGCCGGAAGGAAAGGGGTTCTAATGGTTGAGCATATCATTGAGCAGACAGCACAGAAAGTGAAGGAAAACCAGAACCTGAAGAATACAGATTATCTGGATGCAGAAGGGCTGTGCTGGTGTGGTATCTGTGGGGAACGCAAAGAAAACAGATATAAGGTACTCGGCCATGAAAGAATCCTGCCTTGTCTGTGTCGATGTGACAGAGAGAAGCTGGAAGCTCAGAAAGAGGAGGAACGCAAACAGGATTTTGCAATTAAGGTGAGCAATCTGAAATCTGTAGGGCTGACAGAACCAAGGTTTCGGGAGTGGCGGTTTGAAAATGATAATGGCAGCACACCGAAGCTGGATATTGCAAGGCAGTATGTGGAGAACTGGAAAGATATGCAGCAGCGCAATATTGGATATGTGCTGATGGGACCGGTAGGAACTGGGAAGAGTTTCTTTGCCGGTTGTGTCGCAAATAGGCTTATGGAACAGGGAATACCGGTTATGATGACCAATTTTTCCAGAATTTTAAATGAATTAACCAAGCCCTATGCAGATAAAAATGAGTTTATTTCCCATCTGGTATCTTATCCGCTTCTGATTATTGATGATCTGGGAATTGAGCGCAACTCAGAATTTGCCTTGGAAATGATCTATAACATCATTGATCGCAGATATTGTATTAAGAAACCTTTGATTGTAACTACCAATCTGTCCTATCAGGATATGACAAGAACAGACCTGGATATGGATCACCAGAGAATCTACAGCAGGCTGATGGAAATGTGTCTTCCGATTATTTATCAGGGACAGGATCAGCGTCTGCATGAGCAGGATATTAAGCTGGAGTGGATGAAGTCACAGCAAGAATAATCAGGAAAGAAGGTGATGAAAATGATTCCGATAGAGGACAGCAGTTAATTCATGGAAAGGAGGATGCCGGAGAAGCTCCGGTCAAAGGTAAATGCAGGAAGAAGTTACGCAAAAAACAATCGCATTATGTATCAGAACGACGAAGCTGACAGCAGATGTGTTAAAAGCTGCTATGCGGGCTTATCTTCGGTCACATAATCAAAAAAAGCAGCAAAAGATGCAGACGCAAAAGACTGGAAAAGTTACAGTGAAGCAGCTGGCAAAGCAAAATGGAGGTATGACCAACATTGAGATTACCAACAAAAATATCCGTTCTTTTGAGCGGTATGCCAGAAAATACGGCATCAATTATGCCCTGAAAAAAGATAAGAGCAAAGATCCACCTGTATATATGGTGTTCTTTAAAGGGCGAGATCAGGACGCATTAAATGCGGCATTTCGTGATTTTTCCACGGCTCAAATTAAACGGGCAAATAAACCGTCTATCCATCAGAAGCTGCAGAAACTCAGGGGTATGATGAAAGTACAGAAGAAAGATAAAGTCAGACAGAACCATCAGGAGCAGTCGAGGTAAGATTTTTGAAGAAAAGTCATACCAGAACTGTAAAACTGAAATTTCTGTCTGATTTTTTTCAGAAACTGTTTAACCAGCTGAAGGGTAAGCTGTCCGCCACGGATATAAAAAGGCTGGTGGCTATCAATATCCCTTATTTTTTTATCTTTGTTATTGCAAACCGGATTTCCTGTCTGTATCAGATTAGTCCGGGAATGACAGTAAGCGATAAGATGATGTATCTGATGACACATTCTGATAAGGTGCTGGGGCTGGTTCCAAGTACGGATATCATAGATATTCTGATTGGTGCAGGGACGGCGGTGGCTGCAAAGCTATTGATGTGGCAGAAGCAGCAGGACGCCAAGAAGCTCCGAAAAGGTGTGGAATATGGCTCTGCCAGATGGGGAGACAGGGATGATATTAAACCATATATGTCAGACAATCCCTGGATGAATATTCCATTGACTGCTACAGAATCCATCACAATGGAAAGCAGACCAAAGAATCCGAAGTTTGCCAGAAATAAGAATATTCTGGTTATCGGGGGATCTGGATCAGGAAAAACCCGTTTCTTTGTAAAACCATCTGTCATGCAGATGAACTGCAGTTATGTGGTAACTGATCCAAAAGGAACCCTGATCGGGGAGGTCGGCAGGCTTTTAAAGCGTGGCGCACCGAAAAGGGATGCTAATGGGAAAGTGATAAAAGGTACAGATGGAAAGCCCATTTATCAGCCGTATGTCATTAAAGTACTGAATACCATTAACTTTTCAAAAAGTCTTCATTACAATCCTTTTGCTTATATCAAGTCCGAAAAGGATATTTTGAAACTGGTTACAGTCATTATGGCAAATACCAAAGGCGAAGGCGAAAAAGAAAATCAGGACTTCTGGTATAAAGCGGAAAGGCTGTTATATACCGCCCTGATTGCTTATATCTGGTATGAAGGAAGTGAAGAAGAGAAGAACTTTTCTACGCTTCTGGATCTTCTGAATGAATCAGAGGTAAGAGAGGATGATGAAGAATATCAGAATCCGGTGGATCTTCTGTTTGAGGAACTGGAAGAGAAAGAACCGGAACACTTTGCAGTGCGTCAATACCGCAAATATAAACTTGCGGCAGGCAAAACTGCAAAAAGCATACTGGTTAGCTGTGGAGCCAGACTTGCTCCATTTGATATAGCGGAGCTTCGTGAGATCATGTCCTATGATGAAATGGAACTGGATATGATTGGTGACCGGCTGACGGCATTGTTTCTCATTATGTCGGACACAGATACCACATTTAACTTCGTAATCGCCATGCTGCAGTCCCAGCTTTTCAATCTGTTGTGCGATAAAGCAGACGATGTGTATGGTGGCAGGCTGCCGATCCATGTGCGTGTCATCTGTGACGAGTTCGCAAATACGGGAAAAATCCCCAATATGGATAAACTGATTGCAACGATCCGAAGCAGGGAAATCTCTGCTTCTATTATTTTGCAGTCACAGTCGCAGCTGAAAACTATGTATCAGGACGCAGCAGACACGTTGGTGGGAAACTGTGATACGACGTTATTCCTTGGTGGGAAAGAGAAATCGACGCTAAAGGAAATCAGCGAGATTCTTGGTAAGGAAACCATTGATCTGTATAACACTTCTGAAACAAGAAGTAACCAGAAGTCTTATGGACTGAATTACCAGAAGCTCGGAAAACAGCTGATGACGGAAGACGAAATTGCAGTGATGGATGGAGGAAAATGTATTTTGCAGATCAGAGGGGCTAGGCCATTCTTTTCTGATAAATATGATATTACAAAACATCCTAACTACCGATATCTGTCGGATGCAGATCCAAAGAACTGGTTCCGTCCAGAAATTGAATTAAATCCGCAGTATGTACCGAAGCCGGAGGAAGAGGTCGAGGTTACAGAAATAGATCTTACACAGGAAAGTGAATAAGCGGAAATCCGAAACAATTCCATTTGCAGAAGCAAGTGTTCAGATAGATGGGAGCGTAGAGGAGAATCGAATAAAGAAGAAAGGAGAACGCCGGTGATGGGTCTTGGAGAAAATCAGGACTTGCTCCCAGATCCGTCACTTGACGGACAAATCAAATTACAGAACCGGCTTATAAGATTATATGGCATTTTTCAGCAGTGCAGTCAGCACTCTGTCCACACTGGTTACAGCAATCGGCGCTGGCCTTGGTGTGTGGGGAGTGGTAAACCTTCTGGAAGGTTACGGAAATGACAA